>CAZJJC010000040.1:0-9899 GCA_964546195.1 uncultured Enterobacteriaceae bacterium
GCGCAACAACATCTCGGTGGGCATCCAATACCTCGGCGCATGGCTGGCCGGCAACGGCTGCGTGCCGGTGTACAACCTGATGGAGGACGCCGCCACCGCCGAGATCTCGCGCTCCCAGATCTGGCAGTGGATCCGCTCGCCCAAAGGCGTGCTCGACGACGGCCGCAAGGTGACGCTCGAGCTGTTCCGTGAGCTGCTCGGCGAGGAGCTCGGCAAGGTGAAGGCGGAGCTGAGCGACGGCAAGTACGACGAGGCCGCGAAGCTCTTCGAGGCCATTACCGCCGACGACAGCTACGTAGAATTCCTGACGCTTCCCGCCTATCGCCTCATAGACTGAAGCGCAATTGCAAAGACTTGTAATTGCGAGATGGTTCACGCTGCGCTCCGCGTTCGGCTCCTATACTGGGTTCAGCCAGGGGGATACCAATGCAGCGCAACGCCATTGTGTTCGCCGTCGCGGCGCTGTTCGCCTCCGCGGCGCAGGCGGACGTAGCACGAGTCTATTTTGCGGTCGGGGATGTCTCGGCAGCCGCGCCTGACGGTCAGCGCCGGTTGCTCGCGAAAGGCGCCGAAGTCCGCATTGGCGACACGGTTTCCATCCGAGACGGGCGTGCGCAGCTGCGCTTTGCCGACGGCGCGTACATGTCCCTTCAGCCGCACACCGAGTTCAAGATCGAGGATTTCCGCTTCGACGGCGGACAGGACGGCAGCGAGACCATCGTAATGCGCCTGCTCAAGGGCGGTCTGCGCACCATCACCGGACTCATAGGGCACGCCAACCGTCAGAATTACAAGCTGCACACCGATGTGGCGACCATCGGGATCCGCGGCACTGAATTCTCCGTGCGCTACACCGACGCGATCGAGGTGTTCTGCGCCGAAGGCTCGATAGTCGTGCAAAACGAGACCGGCACCGTCCCGCTCAACAGCGGCGAAGGCGCCCGCATCGTCAGCGCCCAGGCTGTACCGAGCAAAACCGACCAGCCGCCCGTTCTTTCACCGCAGGCAAGCCCGACCACACAGGTCGACGAGCCGGTGAATCCGGTGCAGGAGAATCAGGCGACCGTCGCGAGTACGCTGACCGGCGTCGTCGATTCGCTCCCGGTTCCGAGTGCGCGGCTGACGGGCACGTTCAGCGGCAACTGGGCGGCGAGCACGGCTGGCACGATCAAACCGGTTCGGGATGCGCACACCAACGAAAGCGTGACGCTCGACGCGCAGGGAAGCCTGTTGTCCTTCAGCGAAGGCATCGGCAGCGTCACCACTCCCGGAACCTCCACGCTGCTGCTCGATGGCAAC
Source organism: uncultured Enterobacteriaceae bacterium (assembly GCA_964546195.1). Classification (GTDB taxonomy): domain Bacteria; phylum Pseudomonadota; class Gammaproteobacteria; order Burkholderiales; family SG8-39; genus SCGC-AG-212-J23. Next base: position 1,300 of record CAZJJC010000040.1, read on the forward strand.
GACGGCAACATCGCCTGGGGCCGCTGGGTCGGCGGCCTTGTGGTCAGTACAGGATCTTTCGCCGGCGCGGATACCAGCGTTGCGCCACTGCACTGGGTGGCGGGCTTGCCCACCCCCAATATGCCTTCCGGCTCGGCAAGCTACGCGATGATAGGCGCCACGCCCGCGAGCTGCGTGCCAGGCTGCAGCGCTTTCCTCCAGAGCTCGTCGCTCGACGTGCTCTTCGACCAGAAAGCGGCGAACCTGCATATGTCCCTGGACATGGACGGCAAGAATTTTTCTTCGTCGGCAAGCGGCATTCCGCTCACCATTTCGGGGGCGACGTTTTCCGGAAGCGGCTCACTGATCATGCCGGGCAGCGGCACCTCCAGCGGAACCCTGGCCGCTGACGGGTTTTTCTCCGGCGATGCAGCGGCTCGCGCCGGCTTGGCGTATCACTTCGATAAGGGCAGCCAGGCGGTTGATGGGGCCATTGCCTACAAGAAACAGTAGCGCGCCGAAATTGCCGGATGTGCATTCCGTCACACTTGCCGCCTAGCACGTCATAGACCGAAGCGTGTAGCATCCGTCGGGTCCCGAGGGAGGGATCCGAATGCAGGGCGGTTGGCGGGCAGGACTACTCGCAGTCCTGTTCCTGGTCTTCTCGCAAGCGCTGGCGCAGGATGCGACGCTCGATCGCGCCCGGCGCTTGATCGAATCGAAGCAGCCGAAAGAGGCGTTTGCCCTGCTCTCGCCGTTGGAGCAGGAGCGCGCCGGCGACCCGGAGTTCGACTATCTCCTCGGCGTGGCCGCCGTCGACAGCGGCCAGCACACGCGCGGCGTGTTCGCCCTCGAGCGCGTGCTTGCAATGCGCCCCGAGCATGCGCAGGCACGCGCCGAGATCGCGCGCGCCTACTTCCTCATGGGCGAGAACAAGGCGGCGCGGGAAGAGTTCGAGGCGGCCAAGCGCTCGCGGCCTCCGGCCGAAGCCGCGGCCACCATCGAGCGCTTCCTCGACGCGCTCAACCAGCGGGAGCGGGCGCTGGGGCGCACGGGCATGGCCGCCTTCCTCGAAGCAGGGCTGGGTTACGACAACAACGTCAATGCCGCCACGGCGACGACCAGCTTTGCGGTTCCGCTCTTTCCCGGGCTGATCTTCAACCTAAATCCAGGCTCGCAGAAGCAGTCCGACGACTTCTGGACGCTCGCCGGCGGAGTCTCCGGCCGCCTCGGCCTGACCGATGCGATCGGCCTTATCGGCAGCGCGTCGTTCGACCAGCGCAGCAACTTCGATTTCGACCAGTTCGACACCGGCAGCGTGAACGCAAGCGGCGGGGTCAGCCTGCGGCGCGAGGTCGACGAATTCACCCTGGCCGCGCAGCTCCAGAGCTACAGCGTCGATCACGAGCGCTTGCGCGACGCGGCGGGCGTCGTGGGCCAGTGGCGCCGCTCGTTCTCGCCGGTCGATCAGCTCACCGTCTACTTGCAGCATTCGCGCCTCAGCTATCCGTCCCAGGAAGCGCGCGATGCGGACCGCTCCGTGGTGGGCGGGGCCTGGGCGCATGCCTATCGCGGGCCGCGCGCAGCCGTGGCCTTCGCCGGCTTCTACGCCGGCAAGGAAGACCCGCGCCGCGATAACGTGCCGCATTTCGGCCATGATCTATGGGGCTTGCGCGCGGGAGGACAGATGGGCATCACCGATCGCTGGCTGGTCTCGGCGACCCTCGGTTATGAGGACCGCAGCTACGGCGGGACGGATCCCCTGTTCCTGGTCGAGCGTCACGACAAGGAAGTCCAGCTGCGCATTGCCGCGCCGTACTCCCTTGCCCGCGGCTGGTCGGTCATTCCGGCGGTGACTTATACCGACAACCGCTCCAACATCGTCGTCAACGCCTACCAACGCACCATCACCTCGCTGAGCCTCCGCCATGATTTCCATTAGACATTTCAGGTGCAAGGCCATCGCTGCGGCGCTGGCTGCATTGCTCCCGGCCGCAGCCGGCGCCGATGTGGCGCGGGTCGACTTTGCCGTCGGCAACGTCACTGCCGTAAGCGCCGACGGCCGCGCGCGTTCCCTCGCGCGGGGCTCGGAGATCGAAGTCGGCGATACGGTCAATACCCAGCAGGGACGTGCGCAGCTGCGCTTCCAGGACGGGGCCTACATGTCCCTGCAGCCCGAAACCGCGTTCAAGATCGAGCAATTCCGCTTCGTCGAGAAAGGCCAGGGCGGCGACAGCATCGTCATGCACCTGCTGAAGGGCGGCATGCGCACCATCACCGGCCTGATCGGGCGGGCCAACCGGCAGAACTACAAATTCCGCACCGAAGTGGCCACCATCGGCATCCGCGGCACCGAGTTTTCGGTGCGCTATACGAACTCCATCGAAGTGTTCTGCGCGGAAGGCTCGATCTCGGTAGAGAACGAGGGCGGCACGCTGCCGCTGCAGAGCGGCGAAGGCGCCCAGGTGCATAGCGCCGAGGCCCCACCGACGAAGACCGGCGAGCCGCCGGTCCTTTCGCCCGCGGGCAGCCCCACCACGCAACCGCTCGACGCGCCGGTCAACCCGATTCAACTGGCGCTGCCCCCGGTCACCGCGCCGGTGGGCGAGTTCACCGGCGCGTGGGCGGCCGCGCGTCTCACCAATGTCAGCGCTGCCACCACATTTTCCATAGAGCAGGACGATGCCGGGGCCTTGCTCGCCTTCGAAGACGGCCAAGGCACCAACTTGCTCAACACCTCTAATGCCGTGCTCGATGGCAGCAACGGCATCGCGTGGGGCCGCTGGACTAATGGGATCGTGGGCGGCACCGGCCTCTTCACCGGATCGGTCACCGGGACTGCCCCGCTGCACTGGGTGGCGGGCCTGCCTACCGCAAACATGCCGACGGGCACCGCGTCTTACTCGATGATTGGCGCGACGCCCCCAAGCTGCAACCCGCTGTGCACCTCTGTGGTGCTCGAGAAATCCTCCCTGGCCGTGGATTTCACTAAGGTAACTGTCAATCTCGACATCGCCATCACGGTGGACGGCCTCACTTACTCGCCCGCGAGTACTACGAACACAATTCCCTTGATTATTTCCGGGTCGAGCTTCAGCGGCAGCGGCGCTATGGGTGCCGGCGGCACGACACTGTCCGCGGCTGGATTCTTCTCCGGCGACGCAGCCGCGCGTGCAGGCCTTGCCTATGAGCTAAACGTCATCCCTTTGCTACAGAGCGTAAACGGCGCTATCGCCTATAAGAATTCCGCCGCGCCGTGACAAAGAATTGCAATGCGTGTGACAGCCGCTTGACGTAGTTCACGCAGCAGCCGGTGCTCGGCTCCTACACTCGGCAGGACGAGAGGAGCGCACCCATGAAGCGTAACGCCATTGCCGTCGTCATCGCCGTGCTGTTTGCCTCGGCGGCGCAGGCCAACGTAGCACGCGTCGATTTCGCCATCGGAGAGGTCTCGGCGGTTGCGCCCGACGGTGAGCGCCGGCTGCTCGCGAAAGGCTCCGAGCTGCGGGTCGGCGACACGGTTTCCATCCGGGAGGGCCGTGCCCAGCTGCGCTTCGCCGACGGCGCCTACATGTCGCTTCAGCCGGGCACCGAGTTCAAGATCGAGGAGTTCCGCTTCGACGGGAAGCAGGACGGCAGCGACACCATCGTGATGAACCTGCTGCGGGGCGGTCTGCGCACCATCACGGGGCTCATAGGCCGCGCCAACCGGCAGAACTACAAGCTGCGCACCGATGTCGCCACGATCGGCATCCGCGGCACTGAATTCTCGGTGCGCTACACCGACTCGGTCGAGGTGTTCTGCGCCGAAGGCGCGATCCTCGTGCAGAACGAGGCTGCGACGCTGGCTTTGAACGGCGGCGAGGGCGCCCGGGTGCTTAGCGCCCGGGCCGCTCCCGTCAGGACCAGTGAGCCGCCGGTCCTTTCGCCCGAGGCCAGTCCAGCCGCGCAACAGCTCGACGATCCAACCAACCCGATTCAGGAGGCTCTGCCTTTCGCCACAGTGCCGGTCAAGATCATCGGAAACTGGGCCGCGGCGTACCTCGCTAAAGTCGATGCCGGCGCGGGGGTTCCCATCGAGGTCGAGAGTAACGGCAAGCTGCGCGCGTTCGACGACGCTCGAGGCACCAACTTGCAGAGCACCTCCGCGGTGCGTCTCGACGGCAGCGACGGCATTTCATGGGGCCGCTGGACGAATGGCTCGGTCGGTGGCACCGGCAGCTACCTCGGGTCGGACACCAAGGCGGTCCCGCTGCACTGGGTGGCCGGACTGCCTACTGCGAGCATGCCGACCGGCTCGGCGAGCTATGCCCTGATCGGCGCGACGCCGCCGAGCTGCGTTCCGCTGTGCACCGCGGCGCTCAACGGCTCCTCCTTGCTCGTGAATTTCGACAACAGCGCGCTCGACCTGAGCGTGGACATCACGGTCAACGGCGTGGACAACTATTCCGGCACGGTGCCGCTCAATATTTCAGGGTCCACTTTCAGCGGCGCAGGCTCTTTCTCCGGCGCGGCCTTGAGCGGATCGCTGGCGGCGAGCGGCTTTTTCTCCGGCGATGCCGCCGCGCGCGCCGGTCTCGCCTACCACCTCGCTACCCCTTTGCTGCAGGACGTGAACGGCGCTATCGCCTACGCGCGCCGCTGATCAGCGGAAAGTCCACTCGTGCGCGCACTTCAGGCAGCGCACGCTGATCCTCGGGTGCTCGGCGATGATGCTGAAGGCGGCGTAGGCGCTGCAGCCCTTGCAGGTCGATTGCTGCGCGAGCCGCTGGGCCTGCTGCATGATCGTCCGATAGCGCTCGAAGCTGTGCCAGCCGACCAGCCCGATCACGTAAACCACGCCCAAGGTGAGCAGCCCTGCCGCGGACGACAGCCGAAAGCCGGTGAGCTCGAGTAGGGCCGCGATGGCGAGCCCGCAGAGGATGACGCTGACCAGCCAGGCATGGCCCTCGGTGAGCTGGCGCTCGTACCAGCGCTTGAAGCCGAGGCGTTCGATCGAGCGTGCGGGTTCCGCGGACACTAGCGCAGCTCGGCTATGACCGGCGCGTGGTCCGAAGGCCGCTCGAGCCCGCGCGGGGCCTTGTCGATGGTGCAGGCGGCGCAGCGCCCGGCGAGCGCAGGCGAGAGCAGGATGTGGTCAATGCGCAGACCCCAGTTGCGCTGGAATGCAAGCAAACGGTAGTCCCACCATGAATATTCCCTTTCGGGCTGGTCGAAGAGGCGAAAGGCGTCCGCGAGCCCGATGTCCATCACCCGCCGCATCGCGGCGCGCTCGGGCGCCGAGACGTGGATCTGCCCAGCCCAGCGCTTCGGATCGTGCACGTCGCGGTCCTCCGGCGCCACATTCAGATCCCCCAGCACCGCGAGCTGCGGGTACTTTCCCAGGTCTTTCTCCAGCCAGGCCGCCAGCGCTGCGTACCAGCGCAGCTTATAGGCGTACTTGTCGCTGCCGGGGGACTGGCCGTTGGGTGCGTAGAGGCAGACGACCCGGATGCCTTCCACGGTGCCGGCGATCACGCGCTTGGGATCATCCGCGAAATCCGGGATGCCGTGCTGCACTTCCCCGGGTAAGGAACGCGCCAGGATCGCCACGCCGTTATAGGCCTTCTGCCCGCAGAACACCGCCTGGTAGCCCGCCGCCTCCAGCTCCGCGCGCGGGAAGTTCGCGTCCTCGGTCTTGGTTTCCTGCAGGCAGACGACCTCGGGCCGGGCCTGCGCCAGCCAGTCGAGCAGGTGGGGAAGCCGGACCTTGAGCGAGTTGACGTTCCAGGTCGCGAGCCTGAACGCCACGTTTACGCGGCAATCATGCCGCTGTGCCGCAGCAGGGCTTCGACGCGCGGCTCGCGGCCGCGGAAGGCGCGGAAGGATTCCGCGGCGGGCCGGCTGCCGCCCACGGCGAGGATCTCGTCGCGGAAACGGCCGCCGATCTTCGGATCGAGGATGCCGTGCTCCTCGAAATAGCCGTAGGCATCCGCGGACAGCACTTCGGCCCATTTATAGCTGTAGTAGCCGGCGGCATAGCCGCCCGCGAAAATGTGCGAGAAGTTGTTCGCAAAGCGGTTGTAGGCGGGCGGGCGCAGCACCGCGATGCGGCCGCGCACCTCCTCCAGCAGCTCGAGGGCGCTGCGTCCCGCGGCCGGGTCGAAGTCGCAGTGCAGGCGCATGTCGAACACCGCGAACTCGATCTGGCGCAGCATGGCGAGCCCGCTGTGGAAGTTCTTCGCCGCGAGCATCTTGTCGTACAGCTCTCGCGGCAGCGCCGCTCCGGTGCCCGCGTTCCTGGACATGTGCCTGAGAACGTCCCATTCCCAGGCAAAGTTCTCCATGAACTGGCTGGGCAGCTCGACCGCGTCCCATTCGACGCCGTTGATGCCCGACACGCCCAGGTCCTCTATGCGCGTGAGCAGGTGATGCAGGCCGTGGCCGAACTCGTGGAACAGGGTGAGGACTTCGTCGTGCGTGAAGAGGGCCGGCTTGCCGCCCGCAGGAGAACTGAGGGGCCTGGAGAAGTTGCAGTTGAGATGCGCGACCGGCGTCTGGATCTGCCCGCCCTTGCGCCGGCGCGTGATCGCGTCGTCCATCCAGGCGCCGCCGCGCTTGGTCTCGCGCGCGTAGAGGTCCAGGTAGAACTGTCCGACGATAGGATGAGATGCGGGCCGTCCGCTATCGCGTATCTCGAAGAAGCGCACGTCGTCGTGCCACACCGGCGCCTCGGCCGGCACGATGCGCAGCTGGTAGAGCGACTCGGCGACGCGGAACAGGCCCGCCAGCACCACGTCCTCGGGGAAATACTGCTTCACTTCCTGGTCGGAGAACGCATAGCGCTCGGCGCGCAGCTTTTCCGAGGCGTAGGCGACGTCCCAGGCCTGCAAGTCTTCAATCGAAAGAAGATCTTTTGAGAAAGCGCGCAGTTCTGCGACATCCTTCTCCGCGAAGGGACGGGCGTGGCGCGCGAGATCGTCGAGGAAGCCGAGCACCTGCACCGGCGTCTCGGCCATCTTGGGCTCCAGCGACACCTCGCCGAAATTGCGGTAGCCCAGCAGCTGCGCCAGCTCGCGGCGCAGCTGCACGATGCGCGTGATGAGCGAGGTGTTGTCCCATTCGGGCCTGCCGAACTCGGAAGCGCGCGTGGCGCTCTCGCGGTACAGCGTTTCGCGCAGCGCGCGGTCGTCGGCGTACTGCATGACCGGCATGTAAGAGGGCGCATGGAGCGTGAACTTCCAGCCCGGCTTGCCGTCCTTCTCCGCGGCCTCGCGCGCCGCCTGCAGCACGTCCTCTGGAATGCCGCTCAGACGCTTTTGATCTTCGATGACCAGATTAAAAGCGTTCGTGGCGTCCAGCACGTTTTCGGAGAATCTCGCCGACAGCTTGGCGAGCTCCTCCTGGATCTCGGCATAGCGCTGTTTCTTGCCGGGCGGCAGCTCGGCGCCGCCGAGCCGGAAGTCGCGCAGCGCGTTGTGCACGATCCGCTTTCTCGCGGGGCCGAGCGAGGCGAAGCGCTCGGAGCGCTCCAGCTCCTTGTACTTTTCGAACAGCGCCTGGTTCTGGCCGAGCTCGGTCCAGTACTGCGATATCTTCGGCAGGCTGGCGTTGTACGCTTCGCGCATCGGCGCGTTGTCCATCACCGCGTGCAGGTGCGCCACCTGTCCCCAGGCGCGGCTCAGGCGCTCGTTGGCATCCTCCAGCGGGGCGACGAAGGCCTCCCAGGTGGCGGGCGCACGCTGCGCCGCCTCGATCGCCGCGCGGCCGGCGGCGAGCAGCTCGTCGATGGCCGGGGCCACGTGCTCCGGCTTGATCTCATCGAAGCGCGGCAAACCAGAAAAATCAAGGAGTGGATTCATGCTCCGCAGCGTATAGGCAATTCTCGAGCAGCATTGCGATCGTCATCGGACCGACGCCGCCCGGCACGGGCGTAATCCAGCCGGCGACATTCTTTGCGGCCTGGAAATCGACGTCGCCAACAAGCGTCCCATCGGCCAGGCGGTTGACGCCCACGTCGACGACGCAGGCTCCCGGTTTGACCATCGCCGCGCCCACGAGTTTCGCCCGGCCGATGGCGGCGACGAGGATGTCCGCCTCTTTCGCGATCGCCTCGATGTCCCGGGTCTTGGAATGGCATATGGTGACGGTCGCGTCCTTCCGCAAGAGAAGCACCGAGAGCGGCTTGCCCACGATGTTCGAGCGGCCGATCACCACGGCGCGCCGCCCTGCAAGCGGTACCTGCGCATGCTCGAGCAGCCGCATCACGCCGGCCGGCGTGCAGGGCACGAGGCCGGGCTTGCCGGCGAGCAGCGCGCCGAGGTTGCTGTCATGGAAGCCGTCGACGTCCTTGGCCGGCGACACGGCCTCCAGCACGCGAAGCGCATTGACGCCCCTGGGCAGCGGCAGCTGCACGAGGATGCCGTGCACGGCGGGGTCTTGGTTGAGCGTGGTGATGCGGGAAAGGAGCTCTTCCTGCGACACCGACGATGGATACTCGAAAAGCGAGGAGCGAACCCCGGTCTCCTCGCAGGCACGCACCTTGTTGCGCACGTAGACGCGCGAGGCGGGATCCTCGCCCGCGAGGATCACCGCCAGGCCGGGGCGTATGCCGCGCTGCGCAAGCCGCGCGACCTTGTCCT
>CAZJJC010000041.1:0-12418 GCA_964546195.1 uncultured Enterobacteriaceae bacterium
CAGGACAAGCGCTCCGACCAAAAACCACCAGCTGATCTCAGGCATGGACTCCCCCTGTGTATTTAGCGGACCAGCCAAGCGTACCTCAACGCGGTAGTCGCTTCCACATCGACGATGACTCCCGCTTCCACGTCAACCAGATAGTTGGTCGAATAAGCATAGAAAGCGGGACCGCCCGGGGACTCTCTGACGGCATGCGCTGTCTGCGTCGCATCGTTCGAGGCTGGCCGCGGCGTGCGCAGTCCGCTCGACGGCTGATGACCTAGCCGGCGCGCTTGGCGCCGGCGCGCAGCTCGGCGCGCGCGGCGCGCAGGAGCGAGCTCACCAGCTCGGCGTGCGACGAGGCGTCGTGGGAGGCGAAGACATCGGCGTACTCGCGCTGGAGCCGCCGGTGCTGCTGGTCGAAGTCTGCGAGGCCAAGGCCAGGGGCATTGGCGAGCTTCTTCGCTTCGCAGTACAGCCGGTAGCTGCGCACGCGCAGCGGCTCGGGCATGCCGCCCCAGCTCTGGGCGAAAAGATCCCGTTGAAAGAAAACGCCCACGGCGTGGAAGCTGCGCCGGTGGATGTCGCAGGGGCCGACGCGCCCCAGGCTGTCCAGGTGCTCGGCGGTGGCGTAGCCCTTGTGCCGGTCGAACCCGTAGCGCGGATAGCGCTCGTGCAGCGCGCGCATCTCGGCGTCGCGTGCGGTCTTGGCGAGGATGGAGGCCGCGGAGATCACCGGGTGCAGCGCATCGCCGTCCACGATGGCTTTCCCGTTGCACCCCAGGTCGGGGAAATGGTTGCCGTCGACCCAGGCTTCTTCGGGCTGCACGCCGAGCTGCTGCACGGCGCGGCGCATCGCCAGCATCGAGGCGTGGAAGATGTTGATGCGGTCGATTTCCTCGACGCTCGCCGAGGCGACCGCCCAGGCCACGGCGCGCTCCTTGATGCGCGCCGCGAGGACCTCGCGCCTTTCGGGCGCCAGCACCTTGGAGTCGGCGAGGCCGTTGATGCGGCGCTTGCGGTCGAGGATCACCGCGCCTGCATAGACCGGGCCGGCGAGCGGTCCGCGCCCCGCCTCGTCCACCCCGCACACCCCCGCGCTATGGATGCTTGTTTTCAAGGACCTCCAGTACTGCGTCGGCCGCCTTCTGGGCGGTATTCTGCCGCAGGAGGTGGTGAAAGTCGTGAAACCGCTCTATCTGCCGCTCGCGCGCCCCGACGTTGCGCCACAGCGCGAGCAGCGCGGCGGCGAGCGCCACAGGCGTGGCCTGCTCCTGAAGCAGCTCGGGCACCAGCCGCTCGCCTGCGAGGATATTGGGCATGCCGACGTACGGCAGGTACAGCATGGAGCGCATCAGGCGCCAGGTGATGGCCGACTGCCGGTAGGCGATCACCATCGGGGTCTTGAACAGCGCCGTCTCGAGCGTCGCGGTGCCGCTTGCCACGAGCGCCAGGTCGGCGGCCGCGAGCGCCTCGTGAGAATGACCAAACAGCAAAGTGAGGGGCAGGTCGGCGCGCTGATGCTGGTGCACGGCCGTTTCGAACATGTCGCGGGTCGCGCGGGTCACGGTCGGAACCACGAAGTGCGCCTCCGGCATCTCCTGGCGCAGGCGGTGCGCGGCGAGCACGAAAGCGCTCGCCATGTAGTGCAGCTCGGAGCGCCGGCTGCCGGGCAGCATGGCGACGATGACCTTGTTCGCGGGCAGGCGCAGCGCCGCCCGTGCCTCCTCCTTCTTCGGCTCCTGCGGGATGACATCCGCGAGTGGATGACCCACATAGGTCACCGGCACGCCCGCCTTCTCGTAGAGCGGCGCCTCGAACGGGAACATCACCAGGATGCGGTTGACCGAGCGGGCGATCTTCTTCACCCGCCAGCCGCGCCACGCCCAGACCGAGGGGCTCACGTAGTGGATGGTCGGGATGCCCGCCTGCTTCAGCCGCCGCTCCAGGCCCAGGTTGAAGTCGCCCGAATCGACGCCGATGAACAGGTCCGGCCGCTCGTCCAGCATGACCTTGGCGATGCGGCGGCGGATGCCCATGATCTCGACGTAGTTGCGCAGCACCTCGGCATAGCCGCGCACCGAAAGCTTTTCCATGGGGTAGAGCGACTCGAAGCCCTCGTTGATCATGCGCGGGCCGCCGATGCCGGCGAACAGCATGCCGCGGCGGCGCGCCTTGAGCGCGGCCATGAGGTGCGCGGCCAGCAGGTCGCCCGACGCTTCGCCGGCCACCATGCCGACGCGCAAGAGTTCGCTCACTATCGGATGATGCCGCGCCTGCTGTTTGACAAGAACTCAAGGATGGCGCGCACCGGCGGGCAGGCGGCGACCTGGGATTCGAGCTCGCGGCGGGCTTCCTCGAGGCCAAGCCCGCTGCGGTAGAGCGTGCGGTAGGCGCGCTTGAGCCCCTGGATGGCATCGGGCGAGAAGCCCCTGCGCTTCAGGCCCTCGCTATTGATGCCGTAGGGCCTGGCCATGTTGCCCGCCGCCGTGACGTAGGGCGGCAGGTCCTGCGGCAGGTAGGTGCCCATGCCCGTGAAGGCATGCGCCCCTATATGCACGAACTGGTGCACCAGGGTGGTGGCCCCGAAGATCGCCCAGTCGCCCACCGTCACATGCCCGGCGAGCTGGCAGGCATTGGCGAAGATGGTCTTGCTGCCGATCTGGCAGTCGTGCGCGAAGTGCACGTAGGCCATGATCCAGTTCTCGTTGCCCACGCGCGTGACGCCGGCGTCGAGCGCCGTGCCGCGGTTGATGGTGACGTACTCGCGGATGGTGTTGTCGTCGCCGATCTCGACCGCGGTCGGCTCGCCGGCGTACTTCTTGTCCTGCGGCGGCGCGCCGATGGAGGCGAAGTGGAAGATGCGGTTGCGCCGGCCGATGCGCACCCGGCCGTCGAGCACCACGTGGGCGCCGATCCAGTTGCCCTCGCCGATCTCCACGTGCTCGCCGACGATGCAGTACGGGCCGATCTCGACATCCGTCGCGAGCCGCGCGCCGGGGTGCACCCGCGCGGTAGGGTCGATCCTGCCCGTCATGCGCCGACCGGGCGGACCGCGCAGAGGATCGAGGCCTCGGCCACCACTTTTCCGGCCACCCGCGCCACGCAGGAGAACTTGCCGATGCCGCGCAGGCTGCGCTCGAGGATCACCTCGAGCTCGAGCTGGTCGCCCGGCACCACCGGCTTCTTGAAGCGGGCGTTGTCGATGCCGACGTAGTAGTACACCGAGCCCTCGGTCTGGCCGGCGGAGGTCTCGGCGCTGAACACGAGCAGCCCCGCCGCCTGCGCCATGGCCTCCAGGATCAGCACGCCGGGCAGGATCGGCCTGCCCGGGAAGTGGCCCTGGAAGCACGGCTCGTTCGCCGATACGTTCTTCAGCGCCAGGATGCGCTTGCCCGGCTCGCATTGCGTCACGCGATCGATCATCAGCATCGGGTAGCGCTGGGGCAGGTACTTCAGCACCTGCTGGATGTCCATCTCAGCCATTCTTCTTCTCCTTGCGCTGCTTCTTGGCTTCGTCTTGCCGTTTAGCTTCGAGCTCCAGGGCGCGGACCTTGTCCGCAAGCTCGGCGAGGTGGCGCACCAGCGCGGTGTTGCGCGCCCAGGACTCGTTATCGTCGAAGGGAAACATGCCGGTGTAGGTGCCGGGCCGGCGCACCGAGCGCGAAATCACGGTGCCCGCCGAAACGTGCACGCCGTCGACCAGCTGCAGGTGCCCGAGAATCACCGAGGCGGCGCCGATGGTGCAATGCCGGCCGATGTCGGCGCTGCCCGCCACGGCCACGCAGCCGGCCATCGCGGTGTGCGCCCCGACGCGCACGTTGTGGCCGATCTGGATCTGGTTGTCGAGCTTCACCCCCTCCTCGATCACCGTGTCGTCCATGGCGCCGCGATCGATGGTCGTGTTGGCGCCGATTTCCACGTCGTCGCCGATGCGCACGCGCCCGATCTGCGGGATCTTGACCCAGCCGGCGGCGTCCTGGGCGAGGCCGAAGCCGTCGGCGCCGATCACGGCGCCCGAATGGATGATGGCCCGCATGCCGATCGAGCATCCTTGATAAACGACCACCCCGGGGTAGAGGCAGCTGCCCTCGCCGATCGCGACATCCCTGCCGATGACGCAGCCTGCGCCGATCGATACGCCGGGGCCCAGGCGAACGCCTTCGGCGAGCACCGCCGTGGGATGCACGCCCGGCGCCTGGGCGGTGAGCGGGTTGAACAGCTGCGAGACGCGCGCGAAGTACAGGTACGGGGCCTCGCACACGATGCGCGGCAGCGTCGTGAGGCCTTCGAACTGCTCCGCAAGGACGATCGCCGAAGCCCGTGTGGCGGCCAGGCGGGACTTGAACCTCGCGCCGGAAAGGAAGCTGATCTCGCCGGCCTGGGCGTGCTCCAGCGACCCCACCTGCCGCACGCAGGTTTGCGGGTCGCCGGCCACCCGGCCGCCGAGGCGTTGCGCGATCTGCCCGAGCGTCAACGCCCCCGGCATGACGTTATTTGGCGGGCGGCTTGCCGTCCAGCGCCTTGATCACCTTGTCGGTGATGTCGATGCGCGGGCTCGCGAACACGGCGTCCTGGAAGATGATGTCGAACTTCTCCTGCTCGGCGATCTGGCGGATGACGCGGTTCGCCTGCTCCACCACCCGCGCCAGCTCCTCGTTGCGCCGCTGGTTCAGGTCCTCGCGGAACTCGCGCTGCTTGCGCTGGAACTCGCGGTTCATGTCGCCGAACTCGCGCTCCTTGCCGCGGCGCTGGGCTTCGCTCATGGTCACGGAATTCTTGTCCAGGTCGTCCTGCATGCGCTTGAGCTCCCCCGCGATCTTCGCCAGCTCCTGGTCGCGCTTCTGGACCTCCGCCTCGATCTTCTTCTGGGCGCGCTGCGCCGGGACGGCGTCGCGCAGGATGCGCTCGGTGTTGACGAAGCCGAACTTGCCGCTCTGCGCCCAGGCGGGCGCAGCGGCGATGGCCAGTGCTGCGGCGAAAACAAGTGTTCTCATGGACGATTTCTTCAAAACCCGGTGCCGAAGGTGAATTGTAGCCGCTGTACCTCGTCTCCGGGCTTCCGGTTCAGCGGGTGCCCGATGGACAGGCGCAGCGGGCCGAAGGGCGAGAGCCACGACAGCGCGATGCCGGCGGAGTAGCGCAGCTCCCCGAGCTCGACTTTCTGGCCCTGCCCGTAGACCTGGCCGCCGTCGAGGAAGGCCGCGAGGCGCAGCGACTGCTCGCGCGTCGCGCCCGGCATGGGAAACAGGAATTCCGCGCCGACCACCACCTTCGTCCTGCCGCCGATCGCGTCGCCGTTCACGTCGCGCGGTCCCAGCGAGAAGGCCTCGTAGCCGCGCACCGAGTCGGGCCCGCCGACGAAGAAGGCCTTGAAGAACGGCAAGGGCCGGTCGCCCAGTCCGCCGGCATAGCCGAGGTCGCCGCGCAGCATGAGAGTGTAGTCGCGCGACAGGGGATAGAACCACTGGTGCTGGTAGTTGAGGCGGTAGTACTTCAGGTCCCCGGTGGCGAACTCGGCGCTCGCGCGCATGAAGTTTCCGGCGGTGGTGAGAATCACGCTGTCGCGCGTGTCGCGCTGCCAGCCGGCGGTCAGGGCGCCGTAGCGGTATTCGTTGCCGAAGCTCTCGACGAAGCTCAAGTACTGCTGCGGGCTGTTGCTGAAGGTAGTGAGCTCCACCGACTCGAGGTTGAGGCCGAAGTCGACCGAGGTCGCCTCCGAGATCGGGTAGCCGAACTTGATCCCGCCGCCGAGCGCGTCGGTGGAGTACGGCGCCACCGACAGCGAGGAAGCGTCGGTCTCGCGCTTGTAGACGTCGAAGCCCTGGCTCACGCCGTCGATCGTGTAGTAGGGATCGTGGTAGGACAGCGCGTACACCGTGTTCACGCGGCCGCTGTTGACGGTCGCGGAGACGAACTTGCCGGTGCCGAAGGCGTTCGACTGCCGGATCGACGCCGAGACGGCGAATTGCTCCACGCTGGAGAATCCGATGCCGACCAGCAGCGAGCCGGTGGGGCGCTCCCTGACCGTGTAGGTGACGTCGATCTGGTCCGGGCTCGACTCCACCGGCTGGGTGTCGACGTTCACCTCGCTGAAGAAGCCGGTGCGGTCGATGCGCCGGCGCGACAGCTGGATCTTGGAGGCGTCGTAATAGGCCCCCTCGAACTGGCGCAGCTCCCGCCGTATCACCTCGTCGCGCGTGCGGGTGTTGCCCGCCACGTCGATGCGGCGCACGTAGACGCGCCGCCCCGGGTCGATGACCACGTTGAAGGCGACGGTGCGCTTGTCCTTGTCCACTTCCGGGATGGCGTTGGCGTTGGCGAAGGCATAGCCGTCGTTGCCCAGGCGATCGGCGATCGCCTTGGTGCTCGCCGCGAGCTTCTCGCGCGAGAACACGTCGCCGGGCTTGAGCTGGATCAGCTTCTCCAGCTCCTCGCGCGGCACCAGCATCTGCCCCGACAGGCGCACGTCCGACACGGCGTAGCGCTCGCCTTCGTTGAGGTTCACGGTGATGTGGATGTCGCGCCGGTCGGGCGTGATGGACACCTGCGTCGACTCGATGGCGAAGTCGAGGTAGCCGCGATTCTGGTAATGCGAGCGCAGCGTCTCCAGGTCCGCGGCCAGCTTGTCGCGCGCATAGCGGTCGTGCTTGGTGTACCAGGTGAGCCACCCGGGCGTGCGCAGCACCAACAGCCCGAGCAGCTCGCTCTCGCGGAAGGCCTCGGCGCCCACGATGTTGATGCCGCGGATCTTGGCCACTTCGCCTTCGGTGACGGCGATGTTGATGCCGACGCGGTTGCGCTCGAGCGGCGTGACCGTGGTCTGCACCTGGGCGGCGTACAGCCCGCGCGACAGGTATTGCCGCTTGAGCTCCTGCTCCGCGTTGCCCAGCACCGAGCGGTCGAAGATGCGCCCCTCGGCGAGGCCCTGCTCGCGCAGCACCTTGCGCACCGCCTCGGGCTCGAACTCCTTCATCCCCGAGAAGTCGATCTGGGCCACCGCCGGGCGCTCCTGCACGAAGACCACCAGCACGCCGCTCTCGGCCTCGAGCCGCACGTCGGCGAAGAATCCGGTGGCGTAGAGCGCGCGCAGGGCGGCCTGCGCCTTTTCCCCGCTCATGGTCTCGCCCACCTTGACCGGCAGATAGCTGAAGACCGTGCCCGGCTCGGTGCGCTGCAGGCCCTCGACCCGGATGTCCGTCACCACGAAGGGCTCGAAGCCCTGCGCGGCAGCGCCCGCGGATGCCAGAATGAGACTCAGCACCGCGGCGACCAGCGCCCCTTTGCGCAGCATCTAGCCGGTAAACAGACGATTCAGGTCGTTGTAGAAGGCAAAGGCCATCACCACCAGCAGCAGCGCAAGGCCCACCCGCTGCCCCAGCTCCATGGCGCGCTCCGAGACCGGCCTGCCCTTGATGACTTCTATCGCGTAGTACATGAGGTGCCCGCCGTCGAGCAGCGGAATCGGCAGCAGGTTGAGCACACCGAGGCTGATGCTGATCAGCGCGAGGAAGGTGAGGTAGGGTATCCAGCCCATCTGCGCCGACTGGCCGGCGAAATCGGCGATCGTCACCGGGCCGGAAAGGTGCTTCCACGACAGCTGGCCGAGCAGCATGCGGCCCAGCATCCTGAGGCTGAACACGGAGATGTCCCAGGTCTTGGCGACCGCCCGGCCGAAGCTCTCGAGCGGGCCGTGCTGCACGCGGATCAGCATCCGCTCGGCATGCGCCTCGGGCACCTGCGGCGCGGCGCCGATGCGCCCGATGCGCTCGTTGCCCGAGGCCACCGCGTCGGGGACCACCTCGAATGCCCGCGTCGTGCCGTCCCTTTCCACCAGCAGCGAGAGCGGCTGTCCGGGATGCGCGCGGATCGCGGCGACCAGCGCCTCCCAGGAATCCACCGGCTTGCCGTCGACCCGCACCACGCGATCGCCCGCGGCCAGCCCGGCGCGCGCGGCGGGGCTGCCCCCGACCACCTCGCCCAGGACCGGCTCGAGCCGCGGCCGCAGCAGGCGCAGGCCCACGCCCTCGAGCGCGTCGCTTTCCACCTCGTCGGCCGGATAGGCGCGCAGATCGAGGGTGAGCTGGCCGATATGGCCGCGCTCGTCCACGGTCTCGAGGCGCACGGTCTGCTGCTGCAGGGCGGCCTGCAATACGCGCCAGCGCAGCTCCTGCCAGGTCTCGATCGGCTCGCCGTCGACGGCGCGCACCGTATCGCCGGCATGCAGGCCGGCCGCCGCCGCCACGCTGCCCGCGGGCGGCTCGGCCAGCACCGGCCGCGCCTCGGGCAGCCCGTACATGAAAAGGCCCGCGTACACCAGGATGGCGAACAGGAAATTGAACGCCGGGCCCGCCACCACGATGAGAAAGCGCCGCCCCACGCTCTGGCGGTTGAACGCCCGCCCCACCTCTTCCGGGGCCACCGGGCCCTCGCGCTCGTCGAGCATCTTCACGTAGCCGCCGAAGGGCACCGCGGCGATCACCCATTCGGTGCGGTCGGCGCCCTTGCGCCATAGGGCGATGGGCTTTCCGAAGCCTACGGAGAAGCGCAGCACCTTCACCCCGCACAGGCGCGCCACCAGGTAATGCCCGTACTCATGGACCACGATGAGCACGCCGAGCGCGATGATGAAGGCGACCACGGTATGCAGCAGGCTCATGCGGCGCGCGCCAGCTGGATGCGCTCGCCCGCCTTGCGCCGCGCAAGGCCGTCGGCCTCCAGGATTTCCGCGAGGGTTTCAGCTTGCGTCACCGCCATGCTTTCCAGGGTCGCCTCGATGACCCGCGCGATCGCGCTGAACGGCAGGCGGCCGGCAAGAAACGCTTGCACTGCGACCTCGTTGGCGGCGTTGAGCGCGGCCGGCGCGCTGCCGCCGGCGCGCAGCGCCGCGTACGCGAGCGGCAGGCAGGGAAAGCGCTGGCAGTCCGGCCGCTCGAAGGACAAGTCGCTCATCGCGGCCAGGTCGAGCGGCCGGGCGCCCGAGGCGATGCGCTGCGGATAGGCGAGCGCATGGGCGATCGGCACGCGCATGTCCGGGTTGGAAAGCTGCGCGATCACCGAGCCGTCGACGTACTCCACCAGGGAATGCACGATGCTCTGCGGGTGGATCAGCACTTCTATGCGCTCGGGCCCGAGCTCGAACAGCCAGCGCGCCTCGATCACCTCGAGCCCCTTGTTCATCATGGTGGCCGAATCGACCGAGATCTTGCGGCCCATGACCCAGTTGGGATGCGCGCAGGCCTGGTCGGGCGTCACGGCATCGAGCCTGTCGAGCGGCAGCGCGCGGAACGGCCCGCCCGAGGCGGTGAGCACGATGCGCCTTACGGCGGTCGCGTCCGAAAGACACTGGAACACGGCATTGTGCTCGCTGTCGACCGGCAGCAGCTGCGCGCCGGATTCGCGCGCCACGCGCATCACCAGCGGCCCCGCCATCACCAGCGCTTCCTTGTTCGCCAGCAGCACGCGCTTTCCGGCGCGCGCGGCGGCCAGCGTGGAAGCGAGTCCCGCCGCGCCGACGATGCCGGCCATCACCGCATCGCAGCCCGCGTCGCTCGCCACCTGCTCGAGCGCCTTGGCGCCGAACAGCAGCTCGACGCCGTGCTGACGAAAACGATTGGAAAGCGCAATACTCTCCGCGACCCCGGACAGCACGGCGTAACGCGGCCGGTGCACCCGGCACAGCTCGAGCAGCGCGTCGGCGGAGGCATGCGCGGTCAGCGCGAACACGCGGTAGCGCTCGGGGTGGCCCGCCATCACGTCGAGCGTGCTGGCGCCGATCGATCCGGTTGCGCCCAGCACCGCGAGGTTCATGCGCCTGCCCCGAGGAGCGGCCGGAGCAGCGCCGCAAGCGGCAGCGCGGCCGTGGCGCTGTCGATGCGGTCGAGGATGCCGCCGTGGCCGGGCAGCAGGCTGCCGCTGTCCTTGACGCCGGCCTGGCGCTTCGCGGCCGACTCGAAAAGATCTCCGACTATGCTGACCATGGCGAGCAATGCGGCCGCCGCAAGAAACGGCGTCCACGCGATTTCCTGAATCCAGAACCCGCCGATGATAGCGTAGGCGAGCGCGCCGATCAGCCCGCCGGCGGCGCCTTCCCAGGTCTTTCCGGGGCTGATCGCAGGCGCGAGCTTGCGACGGCCCCAGGCGCGGCCGGAAAAGTAGGCCGCGGTGTCGGCGATCCACACCAGGACGAGCACCAGCAGCACCTCCCGCGGCCCGAGCGCGAGCATGGCGAGCCCGGCGGGCACGAGCACGGCGAACCCCGCCGCGCCCAGCCAGGTGCGCTGGCCGGGGCGCACGCCGCGCCACATCCACGCCGGCGCGAGCACGATCCACCAGGCGGCGGCCACCAGGAAAAGCGCCTGCTGCAGCCCGAGGTAGGCGGTCACGAGAAAAACGACAGGCAGCGCCGCGGCAAAAACCCGGGCACCGGGCGCGGCGAGCCGGCAAAGCCGCGCCCATTCCAGGCCGGCGAAAAAAAGCAGCACCGCGACCGCGCCGGCCAGCGCCGCGCGCGGCAGGAGAAACAGCGCCGCGAGCAGACCCGCAATGAGCACGGCGGCCGTCGCGACACGCGCAGCGAGCGGGCCTTTCAGGCGACCTCGGCGCGCTTTGCTGCCTGGAGCTGCTCGCTGGTGCGGCCGAAGCGCCGCTCGCGCGCTCGATAGGAGGCGATCGCCAGGTCGAGCGCGGCGGCGTCGAAATCCGGCCACAGCGTCTCGGTGAAGTAGAGCTCGGTGTACGCGAGCTGCCAGAGCAGGAAATTGCTGATGCGCTGCTCCCCGCCGGTGCGGATGAAAAGATCGGGCTCGGGGGCGTAGCTCATGGCCAGATGCGGGGCCAGGTCCTGCTCCACGAGCAAGCCTGCCTTCTCCCGTGCCGCCTTGTTGAGCGCCTGCAGGACATCCCAGCGGCCGCCGTAGTTGGCCGCAATGGTGAGCGTGAGCCCCTGGTTCGCCGCGGTGAGCCGCTCGCCCTGCTCGATCGCGCGCCGGATGCCGGCGTCGAAGCGGCTGGTATCGCCGACCACCTTGAGGCGCACGCCGTTGCGGTGGAGCTTTTCCACCTCGCTGGTGAGCGCCACCTGGAACAGCTGCATCAGCAGCGCCACCTCCTCCGCCGGGCGGCGCCAGTTCTCCGAGCTGAAGGCGAACAGCGTGAGAAAGCCGATGCCGCGCTCGGCGCAGGCGCGCACCGAGGCGCGCACCGCCTCGACCCCGCGGCGGTGCCCGGCGATGCGCGGCAGGTGCTGGCGCTTCGCCCAGCGGCCGTTGCCGTCCATGATGACGGCGACGTGCCGCGGCAGGTCGCCGTGTGCGGGAACCTCCTGCGTGGAGCTGGTCATACGGCCAGCAGCTCCTTTTCCTTCTCCTGCAGCAGCCGGTCGATGTCGGCGACGTGCCGGTCGGTCATCTTCTGCACCTCGTCCTGCGCGCGCCGCTCGTCGTTTTCCGACACCTCCTTCTTCTTCAGCGCCTCCTTGAGGTGATGGATGGCGTCGCGTCGCAGGTTGCGCACCGCCACGCGCGCATTCTCCGCCTCGTGCCGCACGACCTTGATCAGCTCCTTGCGCCGCTCCTCGGTGAGCAAGGGCATGGGCACGCGCACGGTCTCGCCTTGCGAGGCCGGATTGAGCCCGAGGTCCGATTCGCGGATCGCCTTCTCGACCGCCTGCGTCATCTTCTTCTCGAACGGCGTGACGCCGATGGTGCGCGAGTCGAGCAGCGTGACCTTGGCCACCTGGTTCAAGGCGGTGGGCGCGCCGTAGTAGTCGACCATCACGTGATCCAGGATGCCGGTATGCGCGCGCCCGGTGCGCACCTTGGCGAGGTCGGCCTTGAAGGCCTGCACGCTCTTGTCCATCTTCTGGTCCGTGGTCTTCTTGAGTTCGGCGATCACCATGGCGTCCTCATCATACGTGAACCAACGTGCCCTCGTCCTCGCCCAGCACCACGCGCCGCAGCGCGTCCTTCTTGAAGATGCTGAAGACGTTGATCGGCAGCTTCTGGTCGCGGCACAGCGTGAGCGCGGTCGCGTCCATCACCTTGAGGTTGCGCGCGATCGCCTCGTCGAAGCTGATCTTCGTGTAGCGCTCGGCGCGCGGGTCGCGCTTCGGATCGGCGGTATACACGCCGTCCACCTTGGTGGCCTTGAGCACGATCTCCGCGCTGATTTCGCTGCCGCGCAGCGCGGCGGCGGTGTCGGTGGTGAAGAACGGGTTGCCGGTGCCGGCGGCGAAGATCACCACCTTGCCCTCCTCCAGGTAGCGGATCGCCTTGCCGCGGATGTAGGGCTCCACCACCTGCTCGATGTTGAGCGCCGACTGCACGCGGCTGGCGATGCCGGCCTGGCGCATCGCATCCGACAGGGCGAGCGCGTTCATCACCGTCGCGAGCATTCCCATGTAATCCGCGGTGGCGCGGTCCATGCCCGCGGCGCC
>CAZJJC010000042.1:0-9265 GCA_964546195.1 uncultured Enterobacteriaceae bacterium
CGACCGGCGATACCGGCTAAGCGGCGAAGGCCTTACGGCGCTCTAGGAAGACCCGGTCTCTTCGCCCAGGGCTATGGCGACGATCCGCATGAAGACATCCATGTCCGGCGTGCCCTGGCCATGAAGCCAGTGCTCGACATCGCTTAGCGGTACACCGAGACGCTTGGCAAGCTGGGCGGTGCCGCCCGCACGCGCTGCCGCGCGCGCGAGCGCCCGCGCGTACACCTCGTCGTGGTCGTCCATGGCCGGCATGCAGCGATGCTGCGCAAGGGCGCCCGTCCGGACAAGCACGCTCTGTAGAAAAATGTCATGCACGAACAAAGCCTGACAGGGTTACTTGGCCTTGGGCGCCTGCCGCTTCGCAGCAAGCTGCGCTGCCGAAGCCACCGTCGGGTCCACCCCGTCGTCGAGCAGCAAATCCACGATCTTGAGGAAAATCGCATCGGGCGGAGAGCCGATGCCTTCTGCCCATCTCTGCACCCGGGCCGGCTTGAGGCCGAGCTCCGCCCCCAGCTGCTCGAATCCGCCCTTCAGCGCGGCCGCGCGCAAGACGCAGGCGGCGTACAGGGGATTGGAGCGCAGGACCATCGCAACGGGGAGCTTACCCCGCTGCGTGCCCCGTGGGCTACTCCTTCGGATTGATGCTGCGCAAATCCTCGACCAGCGCGAGCAGGCGGGTACTCTGGCGGTCGACCACGTCGACCATCTTCCTGCTTTCCGGATCGAGTCCTTCGACGCGCTTCAGGTAGTCCACCGAGTGGCGCACCGGGCCGAGAATGTTGCGGAACTCGTGCGCCATCATGCCGAGGAACTTGCGCGCGCGCTCGTCGGTCGCCGCGTGGCGCTTCTGCAGGCCCAAGTCGCTGACCAGGCACATCTTCTGGCCGTCGGCCATCGCGGTCACCGTGATCATCGTCGTGACCACCTGGCCGTCGGACTTGCGCAGGCGGACCTCGGCCTGGGCGCTGGCGCCCTGGTGCGCGTTGAGAAGCGACTGCACCCCGGCGTGGTCGCCGTTGATGGCCAGCTTTTGCAGCGACAGCCCGGCGAGCCGCTCCGGGCGCATGCCGAGCATGGCGGCCATGCGCTGGTTGGCGTAGGCGATCTCGCCCTGCGCGCCGAGGATGATGACGCCCTGCTGCATGCGCTCGACCGCGGCCTGGTAGAAGCGCTGCGCCGAGTCCAGCAGCACGACTTTCTCGCCGCCGACGACCACCGCGTCGACCGTGCCGTTGCGGATCGCGTCCACCGTGTCGGCGGCGGCGTTCTCGTCGTCGGTGCGCTCGGTGACGAGCAGGGTGGTGAAATCGTCGTTGGCCGAGACGAGCGACATGCGCACCCGGCGCTCGCTGCCGTCGCCGCGCACGATGCTCGCCTTGATGTCGGGCTGGCCCGGGCGGGGGGAGAGCAGCCCGGCGAGGCTCTGGCGATCGGAGGCCGACAGGTACTGCTGCAGCGGCACGCGGAAAAGGTCGATCGGGCGCAGGTTCAGCAGATCGGCGAAGCTGTGGTTGGCGAACATGATCTCGCCGCTGCGGCTCACCGTGACCGCGCCCTGCTGCATGTCCTCCACCAGCTGCCGGTAGCGCACATAGGCGCCCGAAAGCATCAGCACCCGCTTGCTGTCCTCGCTCGGGCCGATGACGAAGGCGTCGACCTCGCCGTGGCTGATCGCGTGGCGCAGCTCTTCGGCATCCCGCAGCTGCTGCCGCAGCGACTGGATCTCCTCCTCGAGGGCCACGGGGTCTACGGCGGTGCTCATGTGCATCTGGAGTCCTAGCTCAGTTGCTTCAGTTGCAGCCCGACCAGCGCGCGCTCGGTGTCGGACAGGTCGCCGATGATCTTGCGAACCGGGTCCGGGAGCTTACGCACCAGCGTGGGGATGGCGACGATCTGGTCGTCTTTCGCCAGCCGCGGGTTCTTGAGAAGATCGACGATCTCGATCTCGTAGCGTCCGGCGAGGTGCTCCTCGCACACTTTTTTGAGGTTCTTGATGGCGGCGAGCGACTTGGGCGTCTGGCCGGCGGTATAAAGCCGCAGCTCCCATTTTTCCCCGCCCGCATTAGTGCGCGTGCTCATTTCCTTTTTCCTTTGGTGGCCGGTGCATCGGCGCCGCGCCGCAGGGCGGCGGCGCCGCGGCTTTCCGCGATCTGCTGCTCGCGCGTGCGGTCCTGCTCGGCGACGGTCTTGCTTTCCTCCTCGGCGGCCTCGAACTCCGCGCGCAGCGCGGTGATCTGCGCCTCGAGCACGGCGCGCCGCCGGCCGAGATCGCGCTGCTTGCGCTCGAATTCCTGCGCGCGCGCCTGCTGCGCGGCCTTTTCGCGGTCTTCCTGAGCGGCGCGCATCGAGCCGGTAAGCACGCCTTCGGGGCCGACGTACACGTCCTCGAGCCGGATGCCGTGCTCCGTGATGAGGAACTCGCGGATCTGGTTGGAGTTCTTCATGCCGCGCGACTTGAGCACGTAGAGGCCGCGGTTGCGCTCGCCGGCGAGCTCGATGTCGCGCAGCAGGATCCAGGTGTCGGTGAGCGAGGAGACGCCGACGTCGGTCTTTTCCCAGGCGTTGCCGCCGGCGGTGAGGTGCACGAACATCGCCGTGATCTGGCGCGACTTGAGGAAGTCGATCAACCGCAGCAGCATCGCCTCGGCCTCGGCGGCGGTGCCGGCATTGGAGAAATTGCTGATCGGATCGATGATCACCACCTGCGGCTTGAACTCGTTCACCCGCTTGTGGATGGAGGCGAGGTGCATCTCGATGCCGTGCAGGGTGGGGCGCGAGGACTCCAGGCGCAGCAAACCTTTCTCGATCCACGGCGCAAGGTCGACGCCGATGCTTTTCATGTTGCGCGTAAGCTGCGCGGGCGACTCCTCGAAGGCGAGGTACAGGCATCTTTCGCCGCGCCGGCAGGTGGCGTCCGCGAAATGCGCCGACAGGCTGGTCTTGCCGGTACCGGCGGTGCCGGAAACGAGGATCGAGGAGCCGCGGTAATACCCTTCTCCGCCGAGCATCGCATCCAGGCGCGGTATGCCGCTCGAGATGCGCTCGCTGCTCGCCGGGTGGTTCAGGTGCAGCGAGGTCAGCGGAAGGACGTGAATGCCGTCCTCGTCGATCAGGAACGGGTACTCGTTGGTGCCGTGCGTGCTGCCGCGGTACTTGACGATGCGAAGGCGACGCGTCGACACCTGCTCCTTCACCCGGTGATCGAGCAGGATGACGCAGTCGGAGACGTATTCCTCCAGGCCCTGGCGCGTGAGCTGGCCCTCGCCGCGCTCGCCGGTAATGATGGCGGTGACGCCCTTGTCCTTCAGCCAGCGGAACAGGCGCCGCAGCTCGGCGCGCAGCAGCGCCTCGTTGGTGAAGCCGCCGAACAGGCTCTCGAGCGTGTCGAGCACCACGCGCTTGGCGCCCACCGAGTCGATCGCCAGGCCGAGGCGCAGGAACAGGCCCTCGAGGTCGTAGTCCCCGGTTTCCTCGATCTCGCTGCGCTCGACGCGCACGTGGTCCACCGAGATCTTGTGGTCGGCCACCATCTTGTCCAGGTCGAAGCCGAGGGAGCGCACGTTCTCCGACAGGTCCTGCTCGGTCTCCTCGAACGCCATGAACACGCCGGGCTCGCCGAACTGCTCGGCCCCGCGCAGCAGGAACTCCATGGCGAACAGCGTCTTGCCGCAGCCGGCAGCGCCGCAGATCAGCGTCGGGCGGCCTTTAGGCAGCCCGCCCAAGGTGATTTCGTCCAGCCCCGAGATCCCGGTCGGCGTTTTCGGCAGCGTGCCGCGCTGCGATTTTACGCGGGGGGACGGCAATGGTTCAGGCTTGCCCACTTTCCGCCTTTTCTCCGTAGTGAA
Source organism: uncultured Enterobacteriaceae bacterium (assembly GCA_964546195.1). Classification (GTDB taxonomy): domain Bacteria; phylum Pseudomonadota; class Gammaproteobacteria; order Burkholderiales; family SG8-39; genus SCGC-AG-212-J23. Next base: position 3,846 of record CAZJJC010000042.1, read on the forward strand.
TCGCCCGAGTGTAAGCGAGACACGCGGGCGCTCATATAGTGAAAACGACTACAAAAAAAGCTTGCGGGCGGGATAGAGCAGCGCCTTGACGCCGAGGGCTTCCTCGATACGCAGGGCTTCGTTCCACTTCGCCATGCGCTCGGAGCGCGAGAAGCCGCCCACCTTGAGCTGCGCCACGCCCCATCCCACCGCCAGGTGCACGATGGACACGTCCTCCGACTCGCCCGAGCGCGCCGAAACGATGGCGCGGTAGCCCGCCTCGCGCGCGGCGGTCCAGCAGGCGAGGGTCTCGGTAACGGTGCCGACCTGGTTGGGCTTGAGCAGCACCGTATTGCACGCGCCGCCGGCTTCGCGCACGCGCTTCGCGTCGGTCACGAAAAAGTCGTCCCCGACCACCTGGATGCCGGCCACCTTGGTGAATGCGCGCATCGCCGCCGCGTCGTGCTCGGCAAACGGGTCCTCGATCGAGACGATCGGATAGCGCTCGATCCAGCGCAGCAGCATGGCGTGCAGCTGCTCCGCCGACAGGCTTCGGTTGTCGAGGGGGAGTTGATAGGCATTGCCACGCCAAAGCTGCGTGGCGGCGATGTCGAGGGCGATCGAAACGTCGGCTCCGGGCTCGAGGCCCGCGTCGGAGATGGCGCCGAGCAGCTCGGCGAGCCCTTCCTCGTTGGACTTGAAGGCCGGCCAGTAGCCGCCCTCGTCCGCCACCCCTTGCAGCAGGCCGCGTTTCTTCAGCCGCTCGCCGGCCGCGGCGTACACCTGCGCGGTCCATTCGAGCGCCTCGGCGAAGCTGCCGGCGCCGGTGCAGATGACCAGGTAGTCCTGGAGGTCGACGCGCGCGCCGGCGTGCGCGCCGCCGCCGAAAATCTGGATCTGCGGCACGGGCAGGGCCACGCGCCGCTCGCCTGCCAGCTTCTTCCATAGGGGAAGCTTCTCCGCGGCCGCGGCGGCTTGCGCGCAGGCGAGCGAAACGGCGACCAGCGCATTGGCGCCGAGCCGGCTCTTGTCGGGCGTGCCGTCGAGCTCGATCAGCCTGCGGTCGAGCGCTTCCTGGTCCTTGACGCTGAGCGCGCGCAAGGCCTCGCGGATGCGCGTATTGATGTTGTGCACCGCCTGCGCGGCATCGAGGCTCTTTGCCTCGCCCGAGCCGGTCGAGGCGCCCGCCGGCGCGATCGCTCGGCCGGTGGCGAGCGGCGTGGTGCCGCGTCCCACGGTCACTTCGGCTTCGACGGTCGCGCGTCCGCGCGAGTCCCAGACCCTGCGGCCCCTTACGTCAATGATTCTTGCCATGCTTGCCTGACGTGCGCGAGTTTCTCCACCGGAGAAGCGATCAGCGGCCGGGCCACCCGGCGAACCGTCTGGCGCTGTGATTCCTGCGTCAGGTACTCGACCGGCGACTTGCCGTCGACCCTCGCCAGCAGCAGCGCAGGCAGCAGGGAGGCCGTCCTCGCTTCGACGCCGTCGAACGGCGCTGCTCCAAGGTAGGCACGGTACAAGGTATCGAAGCATTCGAGGAAGGCATTCCGCGAAGCGGGCACCCACAGGCACTTGAGCAGCAGGTGGTTGAGGCAGAACGCGAGGTCGAACGCCGGATCGCCGTACCAGGCGCATTCGGCGTCGAGGAACACCGGCCCGCGCGGCCCGCAGAGGATGTTCTTGGGGCTGACGTCGCCGTGGACCAGGCAGGCTTTTACATTGGCCGTACGCTCGACGAGGGAGAGCAGGGCATTCTTCAAATCGGCATGCTTGGATGCGGTGGCGACGAGATAAGGCTCGAGGCGGATGGCGTAGAAGATGGCGTCGGTCGGGAAGCGCTGCGCGATGTCCGCGCGCCCGGCGGTAGCGGCGTGGATCGCGGCGAGGGTGCGGCCGACCCGCGCCGCAAACGCCGGCTCGGCGCTTCCCTGCCGCAGCGATTCCTTCCAGACCGGATGCACCGCGGCATCGAGGTACTCCATGACGAAGGCATCCTGGTCGCGGAACAGCACCTTCGGCACGGCACCCGGCGCCGCCTGGTGCGCGACGCGAAACCATTCGTACTCGTAGCCGTTGCGCGCCACTGGCGCCTCCCACAGTTGCGGGACCCGCAGCCGCGGCAGGGCGCGTTTGACGCATACCGGGCCGCTTTTCAGCTCCACGCGCCAGATGTCGGAAGACACCCCGCCGGCCAGCGCTTCGGCGCGCGGGCTCTCGTCGGGGCCGCAAAGGCGGCTGCGGCGCAGCAGCTCGATGATGCTGCGGTTCACGGCTTGAGGCGATGCAGGTTCGAGCGCAGCCACATTCCCAGAAGTCCGAAGCCGATGCCGGAGGCCACGATGGCAGGAGCGTAGCCGACGGCCGCCACGGCGAGCCCCATGGCGGCGACGCCGCCCGCCTGCCCCAGCGCCCACGAGGAAGCATAGAGCGCCACCGCGGAGCCGCGCGCCTCCGGCGCCACTTCGGTGGCCCTCGTCTGGATGGTGTTGTGGATGAGGTAGAACGCGAGCCCGAGCATGATGGTGCAGGGCACCGCGAGGGCCCAGTGCGGGGATATTACAAGGGCCAGATAGAACACCGCGCCCAGGGCACCCCCGGCCGCGACCAGGCCGCGCTCGCCGAGCGCACGTATAAGCGGGCGCGCCATGGACGAGTAGAGCAGGCCGCCCGCGCCGTAGCCCGCCAGGATGAGGCCGATCGCGGTAAAGGAAAGATCGAAGCGCCGCTGCAGAAAGGCGCCGAGAAAGGCGTAGGCGCCGAAGAAAAAGAACGTTTCCGCGACGCCCACCGCCACCAGCCAGCGCAGCGGGGCTCGCCGGACGAGGCGGCGATGCGCGGCAAGCGGCCGGAAGCGCCCCGGAGCGATGGCGGGCCAGGCGCGCACGGTTCTCAGCCACAGGATCGCGGCGACCAGGACGAAAATGACTCCCAGCACGCCGAACGAAACCCGCCAGCCGGCCCAGTCGGTGAAGATGCCGCCGAACAGCGGGCCGAGCGTCTGCCCGAGGAGCGACCCGGCGATGAAGTGCGCGATGGTGGTCTGGCGCTCGCCCAGCGGCACTACGTCGCCGATATAGGCCATCCCCAGCGCCACCGAGGAGGAAGCGAAGATCCCGGTGGCGAGGCGCATGGCGGCGAGCGATTCCAGGCTCCAGGCGAAGGCGCAGGCGAGCGACGTGATGCCGGCGAGCGCGGTGCCGAGGGTGACCACGCGCAGCTTGCCGAAGCGGTCGCCGAGCGGCCCCTGCAGCAGCACGGCGATCGCATACGCGAGGGCGAAGGAGGTGATGACCACCGCCGCCGCCGATACGCTGACGGCGAACTCCTCTGCGAGCTTTGGCAGCATCGGCTCCACGCAGCGCAGGGAGATGCCTGCATTGAACCCGGCGAGCGCGAGAAGGCGGATCGCGTCGCGCGGAGACCCGCTAGGGGGCAAGGCGATCCATGCTCCAGGCGGCCCCGGCGCGCGTATAGAGCAGCCGGTCGTGCAGCCGGTCGGCGCGGCCCTGCCAGAACTCGATTCTCTGCGGGATCACCCGGTAGCCGCCCCAATGCGGCGGCCGTGGCGGGGCTTCGCCGAAGCGCCTGCGCGCATCGTCCATCGCCTCCTGCAGGACTTTCCTCGAGGAAACGGGCTCGCTCTGTGCCGATGCCCACGCCGACAGCCGCGCGCCGAGCGGGCGCGAGGCGAAGTAGGCATCCGATTCGTCGGCGCTGACCTTCTCGACCGCGCCTTCTATGCGCACCTGCCGCTCCAGCTCCGACCACTGGAACACCAGGCAGGCGGCCGGACGCGCCTGCAGCTCGCGCGCCTTGCGGCTGAGGTAGTTCGTGTAGAAGGCGAAGCCGCCGCGCTCCAGGCCCTTGAGCAGCACGATGCGGGCGTCGGGGGCGCCCGATGCATCGACCGTCGCGAGCGTCATGGCATTGGGCAGCGGCAGGCCCGCGCGCACTGCGTCCTGCAGCCAGCTTTCGAACTGGCGGAACGGGTCGCGGTCGGCGTGCGTCTCGGACAAGCCGGCACGCATGTATTCCTGTCGCAGCTCGGCGACTTTCATGCCGGCGATTCTACTGACACAGTGGCGGGATTCGAACAACAGAGGGAAGGAAACACGTTTTCCCTCTGAAAATCGTTGACACCGCTGGGGAAATTCGTGCATCTTCTCGTCACCGCTAGCACGAGAGCGGCAGAAAACCGGTCGAACAACGATCCGTCAGAGGAGAATCGAGATGGCGAAAAAGAAGGCGAAGAAGAGCGGCAAGAAGCGCAAGCCAAATGCAGCTTTCATGAAGGCCATGACCCCGAGCGCCACGCTCGCGGCGGTGATCGGCTCGAGCGCCATGCCGCGCACGGAGGTCACCAAGAAGATCTGGGGCTATATCAAGCGCAACAGCCTCCAGGACAAGAAGAACAAGCGCATGATCAATGCGGACGAGAAGCTCAAGCCGGTATTCAGCGGCAAGGCGCAGGTCTCGATGTTCGAGATGACCAAGCTGGTGAGCAAGCACCTCAAGTAGCCCCCAAATACCAGGGAGACAGCAGGAAAGGGCCCCGGAGAGGGGCCTTTTCTATTTGTGGTACGAAGTCACCCGCTCGACCTCGTTCTTCGAGCCCAGGATCACCGCGCAGCGCTGGTGCAGCCCCGTGGGCTGGAGGTCCAGGATCGGCGTGGTGCCGTCGGTGGCCGCGCCCCCGGCCTGCTCGACGATGAACGACATCGGGTTGGCCTCGTACATCAGCCGCAGCCGCCCGTCCTTGTTCTTCGAGTCGCGCGGGTACATGAAAATGCCGCCGCGCGAAATCACCCGGAAGACATCGGCCACCATCGAGGCCACCCAGCGCATGTTGAAGTCCTTGCCGCGCGGGCCGTCCGCTCCCGCGAGGCACTCCTCGATATAGCGCTTCACCGCCGGCTCCCAGCGCCGCGCGTTGGAGGTGTTGATGGCGAACTCCTGCGTGTCGGCCGGAATGCGGATATTGTCGTGGGTGAGGACGAAGGTGTAGGTCTCGCGGTCCAGGGTGAAGCCGTAGACGCCGTCGCCGACGGTGATGACGAACACGGTGGTGGGGCCGTAAACCGCGAAACCGGCCGCCACCTGGTTGCGCCCCGACTGCAGGAAGGCCTTCTCGTTCGGCTCGCAGTAGGCGCCGTCCCCGGTCTTGGGGCAGCGCAGCACCGAGAAGATGGTGCCGCTCGATATGTTCACGTCGATGTTGGAGGAGCCGTCCAGCGGGTCGAACAGAAGCAGGTACTCGCCGCGCGGGTAGCGCGTCGGGATGGGGCGCGGGTCGTCCATCTCCTCCGAGGCGAGCGCGGCCAGGTTGCCGCCCCATTCGTTGGCTTCCAGCAGGATCTCGTTGGACAGCACGTCGAGGGTCTTCTGCGTCTCGCCGTGCACGTTCCTGGTCGCCGCCGCGCCCAGGCCGTCGGCGAGCGCGC
>CAZJJC010000043.1:0-3820 GCA_964546195.1 uncultured Enterobacteriaceae bacterium
GCGTCGCGCATGACGACGAGGTTCTCCTTGAGGACCGCTTCTTCGGCCCGTTTCACCCTGCCCACGTAGTCGGGCACCACGACCGAAAGAAGCAAAGCGATGACGGTCAGCACCACCATCAGCTCAACCAGCGTGAAACCCCTGATCCTTTCCATGCTTACCACTCCCTGTACGGAACTCCATTGAGGCCGACCTCGTCGCTGCGCGTGTAGACGTCGAATGCGTCCTGCCCGCGCTGCGGCGCATCGGGCGGGCTGGCGTAGCTGCGCAGCCCCCACTCCTGCCCGCTGATCGGGTCGACGGGGATACGGCGCAGGAAGTACATCCGCGCGCCCTCCGGATCTTTCCTGTTGACTGCGCCGTCCACGAGGACACCGAGGCTCGGCGGATAGCCGCTCTTGTCCAGGCTCTTCTCGATTGCCCCGTCGTCGGAAGCGCGCTTGTACGCGTCGATTGCGTCTCGAATGTCGCGCAGCGAGCGGCGCAGCTCGGTTTCCTTGCCGCGCTGCACGGTCACTTCCGCAAGCGGTACGGCGACGGAGGCGAGCAGGCCGAGGATCGCAACCGTGATCATCAGCTCGATCAGGGTAAAACCCTTCATCCGCTGGCCTCCGCGAGGTCGATCGACTGACGCGTCTTCAGCGGCAGGTAAGTGAAGGCGATGCTCGACTCGGTGATGGCCTCGACGCGATATTCACCGTCGACCTTCTGGCCCACCGCGATGCTGATGAGCTCGTCGCCGCGCATGACGAATACTTCGGTAGCGCCGTTGGCGATCAGCTTGCCAACGTACCTGAAGGGCAGCGGCGGCGCGCTGGGCGCGGCGGGTGCGGCTTGCGCGCGCTGCATTTGGGGCGCGAAGCTGCGCGGGGGCGCGAAGCTGCGCGGGGCGAACGGGTCGCTTTGCGGCGCGGACACCCCGGGGCGCTCGAGCCTGTCGAGGTCGATGTCGTGCGCGCTCGCGGCCCGCTCGATCCTCGGCGCCTCGCGCTCGGCGAGCGTGGGCGTGGGCTTCTCGCGCCCGGTGACCACGCCGGCGGCGGCCACGAGGACCACGGCGATTGCTACGACACGCTTCGGAATATCGCGCTTGAGGAACGAGATCTTCATGATTTCACCATGTGAAGGGTCACGCGCAGCTCGGCCTGGAGGGTGCCGTCGTCGCGGCTTTCGCGCTTGAGCGTCAGCTGATCGATCGACATCACCGGGATCTCGGCGAGCGCGCGCTGCAGGAAGTCGCGCATCTGCGGATAGCTGCCTGCGAGGGGCAGGACCATCTCGTAGCGCACGATGCGGCCTGCGGTCTTCTCCGTGCGGTAGCTCGCGGACTTGAGCTGCACGCCGGTAGCGGCGCCGATGCCGTGCAGCTTGGCGAGCCAGTCGGTCGTTTCCTCTTCCTTCTGCAGGTAGGCGTAGACTTGCGCCACCTTGGAGGCGGCCTGCCCCGGCTCGCCTGCCCCGGTGCGGGGTGCCTGGAGCGACACGCGCTTTTCCAGCTGCGCGTTGCTCGCTTCCAGCGGCTTCACCACCACGAAATCGAACGCCGCCGCCGCCGCCATCACGGCGAGCGCGGCAAGCCCTAGGGCGCCGAGCCGGTGGCGCAACTGCAGCAGTTTTTCCATCCCTACCTCGCCTTGTTCCAGGCAGCGGACACGGAAAAGCTGACCGGCGCCTGCGGATCGCTTGCCTTCGTTTCGTGCCGCACGAGCTGCACGCGGGCCAAGGACTCGGCGCGGCTGAGATTCAGCACATAGGTCAGGGCAGCGAGGTAATCCTTGCTGTCGCCCGAGATCAGCACCGTGCCGGCCTTGGGGTCGGGCTCGATGCCGAGAAGCGCAACCTGGTCGCTCGCGGCGGACTCGAGCGCGCCGAAGAGGGTGCTCCAGGGCATCGCCAGCCGGTCCACCGTTTCGCGCACCGCCGCGAGCTCCTCCGGAGAAATCGTTCTCGGCGAAGCGCCGTGACGCACCTGCCCTTGCGCGATCTTCGCTTGGTTCGCCTGCAGCGCACTTCGTGTGTCCTTGTAGGACAGCGCCACATCGGAGCTGAACGCTACCGCCAGCGCGAGCAGCACGGGGCCGGCCCAGGGCGAAGCCCTGCCGCGGCCGACGAAGTTGATATCGAGCCTTTTCACGTCTGTTCCCAGGCGAGCGCGAGCTCGCGGTAGCTCACCGCCTGCGTACGGAAGGCTTCGTGCATGTCGGTGTCGAAGGCGGCCTGCGCGCACACGATGACGCGCGTGCAAGGCTCGGTCAGCGCGAGGAACGCGCTTTCACGCTCGATGAGCTCTGGCAGGGCTTCGCGCCAGCGGCCGTCGCTGCGCCGGCTGCGGATGGCGACCCACACGCCGCGCTGGATGAAGGCGAGCGTGAGGCGGCCCGGCTCCTCGATCACCAGCCAGCAGGAGCCGCTGCCGATCGTGCCGCGGATGCGGTTGAACGCCGTGACGAGGAACGGTTGCGCCGATATGAGTCGCGCGTTGGCGGCGACCAATTTCGAAGCAAGCGCCTCGATGAGCTCGCGGTCGACCGCGCAGGCAAGCCGCGGGCCGATCGGCGCGGTTTCGGTGAGCTGGATGTCCCAGCCGGCGGCGGCGGCGCCGTGCACCGCCGTGAGGCGGTGGCGCGCGAGGCTCATCCACTGCTCGTCGTTCTTGAAGGCGGCGTTCCAGGGCAGCAGCACATAGCGCACGAACTGGTCGGCAATGACCACGCTTACGTCGTGATTCCTGTACGCCGCAAGGGCCTGCGGCAGGGCATCGACCGCGCCGCGCCATTCCTCCGCGTTCGGCAGCACCTGGACCGGCAGCAGCTCGCCGCGCGGCTTTCCCGGGCGCAGGCCGCGGGCGTAGGCGGCGAGCACCAGGCGGTCGGCGCACAGGCTGATGCGAAGATGGTTACGCCACAAAAGTGACACGGTTGATCTCCTCTAACGTGGTTTCGCCGGCGTTCACCAGCTCCATGGCCGCCTCGCGCAGGGCAACGGTGCCCGCGGCTCTGGCGGCTTCCTTCAGTTTCCTCGCCGGCGCGCGCGCGACGATCAGCTCGCGCAGCTCGTCGTTGAGCACCAGCAGCTCGCCGATCGCCCTGCGCCCCTTGAATCCCGTGCCGCGGCACTCGCCGCAGCCTTTGCCCTTGCAGGCCTTGCAGAACACCCTTACCAGCCGCTGGGCGAGGACCCCGTTCAGCGCCGACACGAGGTTGTAGCTATCCACCCCCATGTGCTGGAAGCGGCCGAGGACATCGATGGCATTGTTCGCATGCACCGTGGTGTAGACGAGGTGGCCCGTCAGGGCCGACTGCACGGCGATCTCGGCGGTTTCGGGATCGCGGATCTCGCCCACCATGATGCGGTCGGGGTCGTGGCGCAGGATCGAGCGCAGGCCGCGCGCGAAGGTAAGGCCCTTCTGCTCGTTCACCGGGATCTGCAGCACGCCGGGCAAGTGGTACTCGACCGGGTCCTCGATGGTGATGATCTTGTCGCAGCCCTTGTTCACCTCCGAGATCACCGCGTAGAGCGAGGTGGTCTTGCCGCTGCCCGTGGGGCCGGTGACGAGCAGCATGCCGTAGGGCTCGGTGGAGAGCTGGCGCAGCCGCTGCTTCATGTCCTCGGCGAACCCCAGGGCATCCAGCGTCAGCCCGTGCAGCTGGTCCGACAGCGTCTTGCGGTCGAGGATCCGCAGCACCGCGTCCTCGCCGAACACGCTCGGCATCACCGACACGCGGAAATCGATCTCGCGGCCTGCCTCTGTACCGTACTTCAGGCGCGCCTTGAAGCGGCCGTCCTGCGGCACGCGCCGCTCGGCGATGTCGAGCTCCGA
>CAZJJC010000044.1:0-5784 GCA_964546195.1 uncultured Enterobacteriaceae bacterium
CAGGCCGAGGCCGAGCGCGAGCGGCGCGCCAAGGTGATCCACGCCGAAGGCGAGCTGCAGGCCTCGGAGAAGCTGCTGGCGGCCGCCGAGATGCTCTCCAAGCGCGCCGAGGCCATGCAGCTGCGCTACCTGCAGACCCTCACGCAGATCGCCAGCGATCGCACCTCGACCGTGGTCTTCCCGGTGCCGATGGACATCTTCGGATCGCTGCTCGACAAGGCGAAGAAAGGTCCCTGATGGCCAAAGCCAAAGGAAAGAAGCGCGCGCCGGTGAAGGAGCCGGGGCCGAAGCCGGTCCCCAAGAAGGCGAGGCGGAAGAAGCTTTAGGGCAGCGGCGGGGCTGCCAAGCTCACGGTGCCGTCGGTGAGGCGCACGATCATGCCGTCGAGGCCGCCGAGCTTGCTGAGCCACAGGTGCGCACGCGGAGCGCCCGACCCGGCGCTCGCCGGATCGGGAAGGACGAGCAACACCTCGTTGCCCCAGCGCAACGCGCTCACGGGATAGAGCGGGAGCTCATCGCCGGCGTTTCCTTCGGCCGGCCCGAGCGCCAGGTACTCCACCTTGCGCGTACCCGGATGGATGAGGAGGTCGCGGATCGCCAACAACTCGCCCTGGGCGGTTCGCACTTTCCGGCCGAGGATCTCGCTCACGCGCATCTCCTCCCATTTCGCGGGAAAGACGGACTGCGCCGCAGCGGTCAGCGCCGCCGATGCAAGCCCCGCGGCAGCGGCGAGGATCAGGCAGCGCGCGAGGCTCATGCCCTGCCACCAGCAAGAGATGGGCCCAGCCAGCGCCCCTTAAGTCGCCCATGAGCGAAGCGCGCGCATTATCGGCGCGAAAAGCGGCGCGCCTGCGCCATCAGATCCTGCGCGCTGATCGCGGCACCCGCGGTCAGGGGAATTCCGGCGGCGCGCAGGGCGCGCGCGCTCCAGGCATTGCAGGTATTGAACAGATGAAACTTCTCGTGCGACGGGTAGAACGAGCTGGGGGCGTAATGGCCGGGCCCCAAGGGCGCCGCGGCCTGCCGCCCGCCGCGCTCGAAGCTCGCGCCGATGTAGTCGGCCAGGGCCTGCAGGCCCTGCCGCGTGACCGCCAGCTCGACCACTTCCCGGCCGGCAAACTCGAGCGGCGGCGCTCGCGGCAGGCCGGCGACATGCAGCGCGCTCGCGGTCGGCCAGAATAGCGCCTTGAACCCGAACCACGCGTTGAACCCGCGGGCCATGTAGAAATCGCGGTCGCCCCAGCCGACCTCGATATAAGCGGAGCGCCCGAAGTGCGCCGCCTCGGGCCAGTGCTGCGCCGGCACGGCGGCGCGCGGCAGCGTGATCCCGGTGTGCCAGCCGTGCGCGACGACATAGATGGAGGCCGCCGCATCGCCCCTTCCGGTGGCGGCAACCTCGTGTCTGCCGGCCGCGCAGCCGGCGAGCGCGGCGCTGACAAGGAGCAGAAGCAACCGCACTCGCGTGCCGACGGACGATGTCACTTGAGCGTCGACAGGTAGGCCGCGATATCGCGCGCGTCTCGCTCGGTGACGCCGAGGTCCGGCATCGCGCTGAGCGGGGCGATCTTCTGCGGCTGGCGCAGCCAGAGCACCATGTTTTCCGGGGAGTTCGGCAGCACGCCGCCCAGCATGAGGCGCGAGGCTATGCCGGCGAGCGGCGGGCCGACCGGCGCGTTGGCGCCGACGATGCCCGGGATTGCGTGGCAGGTGACGCAGGCGTACTGGTTGATCGCCTGCTTCCCACGCCGCGCGCTTGGTTCTTCATCCGAAAACTCGACTGTGCGCTCCGGAGGAGTCATCTGCAGCTTCGCGTACTGCTCCGGCGTGAGGCGCGCCATGGCGGGCAGGAAGGCCACGATGGACCAGATGTCCCGGTCGCTCATGCGGTACTTCCAGGCCGGCATGCCGGTCATCTTGAGGCCTTCCTTGATGACCCAGAACATCTCCGCCGGGGTCCAGGCGCGCGCGGTATGCACCAGCGGGACCGGCGCCGGCGTCATGCCGAGCGCGAAAGGCACCGGCGCGACACCCGGCGCACCATGGCATTGCAGGCAGTGCTGCCTGTAGAGGAATGCGCCCGCCTGGACCTTCGCAGGCTCTTCGAGGTCGGGGACGGCGATCTCTTCGGCGCGCTGCTTGACCGAGCGGCGCATGGAGGTATCGAGCAGCCAGTACGTCGGTGCGAGGTGCTGGTCGGTCGCCGAGATGTCATAGATGCCGGACCACACGAATAGCGCGCCGCCTGCCGCACCGGCGATGGCGATTGCCACAAGCGCGATGAGCGTTCTCACTTCAGCGTGTACAGGTAAGCGACCATGTCGCGCGCGTGCGCCTCGGTGACGCCCATGTCGGGCATCGCGGTACGCGGCGCGGCCTTGTGCGGCGCGCGGATGAAGGCCGCCATGTTCTGCGGCGTGTTCGGCAGCACGCCGCCGAGGTACACCCGGCTCGCGATGCCCTCGAGCGGCGGGCCGACCTTGCCGCTGGCGTTCGCCACGCCCGGGATGGAATGGCAGCTGCCGCAGGCGAACTGGCGCAGCAGCAGCTTGCCCCGCTCGGGGTCCCCGCCGAGCGCCGGGGCCTCGGATTTTCCACAACTTGAAATCAAGAGGGAAAGTAAAACAGCGGCTAGGCGCATGCCGGCACCATGAAGGCGGAAAGCCCCTCCCATAGGATCGCGAGCAGCGCAACGGCCGCCAGCGCAGCGGTCATCCAGCGGGTGAATTCGCTGCTGAGGTTCGTGACGATGAGCGCTACGGCGAGCGCCGCGGCGACCAGGGTCGCTGCGCCGACCGTCCAGGGCGCCGCGCCGCCGAAGCCGCGCGCGCAGGCGAGCGCGGTGAAGCCGTAGACGATCGTAAAGTGCAATGCCCAGACCACGACGCCTGCAGAGATCCAGAGCGCCCGCATCAGCCGAGCAGTCTTGGAAAGCCGTGCACCATGGCCATGCCGGCGAGCGTCTGCGCCACGCCGTAGTGCCAGAAAAGGCGCGCATTGTCGAAGGTGACGCGGCGCTCGCGGTCGGCCAGCCCCGCGCGGCGCTTGGCGAGCGCGAACAGCGCGAGCAGCGTGGCGCAGGCGGCGAAGAAGGCGTCCCACGACACGATGGCGTAGACCATCGCGCCGTACGCGCTCGCCGTCGGCGAAACGTCGGCCAGACCGATGAAATTCACCACCACGGCGGCGATGAGCAGCGGTACGGCGAGCGCCAGTGCCCGGCAGTTGCCCTTTTTTTTCACGCCGCGATTGGCGAGGCCGACTGCGCCGCTGCTCGCGAGCAGCAGCGCCGCCACGGCGAGCGGATAAGCGATCGAGGGAACCGACGAGGGCCACACATCGGGCGAGACGGTCCACAGGTAAAGGTAGGAGAACAGCAGGCAGGCGTAGAGCGAGCCGGCCACCAGCATCAGGATCACCATCGCCCACCAGGCCTGCGACATCGGGCCGCTCACGTACACCGGCAGGCGCAGTCCCCCGCCGATCTCGGCCGGCGGCTGGCCGGCGGGCGGGTCGAGGTGCCAGCCCCAGTGCAGCAGCGCCGCGATCGCGACTACCCCGCAGACCGCGGCGAGCGGCACCAGCTTGAACGTCAGGCTGAAGAAGAATGCCGCGGTGAACCACGCCCCGATGAGCGGCGCCCAGCCGGGCACGGGAAGGCGCAGCACCCATTGCGGCTTCGCGTCGACCGCGCTGGTGACCAGCGTGTCGCGGCCGCCGGTGGCCGAGCCGGGCAGGTAGTAGCGCCCCTCCTCGACGTCCTTCGCCATGCGGGGGTCGTCCCACAGCGGGTACTCGCTCGCCACCACCGGGATGCTGCGGTTCGAATAATTGCCGTTGGGCAGCCACTCGAGGGTGCCGGCGTTCCACACATTGCCGGCGTTGCCTTCGGCCGACATGCGGAAGCGCCGCGCCACGTCGACGAGGAGCAGCAGCACGCCGGCGGCGATCATGAACGCACCCGCGGTGGAGATCAGGTTGAGCGTATCCCAGCCCATGCCGGCGGGGTAGGTGTACACGCGCCGCGGCATGCCGACGATGCCGGTGATGTGCATCGGGAAGAAGGCGGTGTTGAAGCCGAGGAAGACCAGCCAGAACACCCAGCGCCCGACGCGCTCCGACAGCGCGTTCCTGCTCGTGTAGGGAACCCAGTAATAGAAGCCCGCCAGCAGCGGAAACACCATGCCGCCGATCAGTACGTAGTGCAGGTGCGCGACGATGAAGTGGGTATCGTGCACCTGCCAGTCGAACGGAATCACCGCCACCATCACGCCGGTGAGCCCGCCCAGCACGAAGATGAAGAGGAAGCCGAGAATGAACAGCGTCGGCGTCTTCATCTGCACCTTGCCCTTGGCGAAGGTGGCGATCCAGGCGAACACCTGGATGCCGCTCGGGATGGCGACCGCCATGCTCGCCGCCTGGAAGAACGACAGCGACAGGCGCGGAATCCCGGTGGCGAACATGTGGTGCACCCACAGGCCGAAGCTCAGGAAGCCGATGGCGAGCAGCGCGAGGACCACCAGGCGGTAGCCGGCGAGCGGCGTTTGCGCCATGGTCGGCACCATCATCGACACCATGCCCGCGGCCGGGATGAAGATGATGTACACCTCGGGGTGGCCGAAGAACCAGAACAGATGCTGCCACAGCAGCGGGTCGCCCCCCCTGTCGGCGCTGAAGAACGGCCAGCCGAACGCGCGCTCGAGCTCGAGCAGCAGCGTCCCGGCGATCACCGCCGGGAAGGCGAACACGATCATCAGCGCGAACACCAGCATCGCCCAGGCGAAGATCGGCATGCGCGCGAGCGTCATGCCGGGGGCGCGCGTGCGCAGGATGCCGACGATGATCTCGATGGCGCCGGCGATCGCCGAGATCTCGATGAAGCCGATGCCGAGCAGCCACATGTCGGCGTTGATGCCCGGGGAGAACCTCTCCGTGGTGAGCGGCGGGTACATGAACCAGCCGCCGTCGGGCGCCCAGCCGAAAAACAGGCTGCAGAAGAACACGAGGCCGCCGATGAAATACGCCCAGAAGGCGTACGCCGAAAGCCGCGGAAAGGGCAGGTCGCGCGCCCCGAGCATGTTGGGCAAGAGCAGAATCCCCATCGCCTCGACCGCCGGCACGGCGAAGAGAAACATCATGACGGTGCCGTGCATGGTGAACAGCTGGTTGTAGAGCCGCGGCCCGATGAGGTCGTTGTCCGGCACCGCGAGCTGCGTGCGCATCATCAGCGCGAGGATCCCGGCGAGCACGAAGAACAGGAACGCCGCGCCGACGTAGGCGACGCCGATGTAGTTGTTGTTGATGACGGTGATGAAGCGCAAGCCCCGCGGCGGGTCCCACAGGCGCTTGAGCTGTTCGAGCTCGCCGGGCGGGCGGGGCAGGCTGTTGGGCAGGCTCACGGGCGCAGGCTGTAGAGCACCGCCACGCCGAGCCCATAAGTGCCCAGCACGAGCAGCGAGTCGATCCCCATGCGCAGGATCAGGACCGGCCCTTCACGGTACACCGCATCGACGATGAAAAGCAGCGCCAGGTTGAGCAGATTGGCACCGAGCGCCGCGGCCAGGAAGATCGCGACGTTCGCCCCGAGGGGAAAGGCCTGGAACAACGGTCACTTATTTCAGGTTTTCGAGATAGCCGGCGAGTGCCCGCAGCTCCTCGCCCGGCAGGTGCGCGAACGCCGGCATGAGGTTGCCCGGCTTCAGGTGCTGGCTGGAGGCGATCCAGCCGGCGAGCGCGCCCGCGTTATTGGGCAGCAGGCCGGCGCCGATCGTCAACCGGCTGCCCACG
>CAZJJC010000045.1:0-6123 GCA_964546195.1 uncultured Enterobacteriaceae bacterium
GTATTCCCGGTGGCCGGGCTGGGCAGCCGGTTCCTGCCGGTGACCAAGGCGAGCCCCAAGGAGATGCTGCCGATCGTCGACAAGCCGCTCATCCAGTACGCGGTGGAGGAGGCGGCGGCCGCGGGCATCACCGAGATGATCTTCGTCACCGGCCGCAACAAGCGCGCGATCGAGGATCACTTCGACAAGGCCTACGAGCTCGAGACCGAGCTCGAGCGCAAGCGCAAGGACGATCTGCTCGACATGGTGCGCTCGGTGCTGCCCGAGGGCGTGCGCTGCATCTATACCCGCCAGGCCGAGCCCCTGGGCCTCGGGCATGCGGTGCTGTGCTCGCAGCCGGTGGTGGGCGACGAGCCCTTCGCCGTGATCCTGGCCGACGACCTCATGGACTCCGAGCCCCCGGCCATGGCGCGCATGGCCGAGATCTTCGAGAAGGAGGGGGCGTCGCTGCTGGGCGTGGAGCAGGTGCCGCGCGACCAGACCCAGAGCTACGGCATCGTCACCATCGACGCCATGGCGGGGGACATGGCGCGCATCCGCGCCATCGTCGAGAAGCCCAAGCCGGCCGATGCGCCCTCCGACCTGGCGGTGATCGGGCGCTACGTGCTCACGCCGAAGATCTTCGAGCTGCTCTCGCGGGTGACGCCCGGGGCCGGCGGCGAGATCCAGCTCACCGACGCCATCTCGCAGCTGCTCCTGAGCGAGCGCGTGCTGGCGGTGCGCCTCCCCGGGCGGCGCTTCGACTGCGGCTCGAAGCTCGGCTATCTGCAGGCGACCCTGGAGTACGGCTTGCGCCACGCCGAGATCGGCGAGGATTTCACGCGCTACCTGAAGAATCGCTAAACTTCGAGGATGCCCGACCTGAAGCAGGCCTGGGCCTTCCTCGAGGATTCGGATCTGATCGCAGGCGCAGAGGAAGTCCAGGTGGCCGTCCGCCGCATCGCCGCCGAAATCGAGCAGCGTCTGTCCGGCGCCTACCCGCTGGTGCTCGCCGTGATGGGCGGCGCGGTGGTGTTCGCCGGGCAGGTGCTGCCGCTGCTGCGCTTCCCGCTGGACTTCGACTATATCCATGCCTCGCGCTACGGCGCGGCCACGCGCGGCTCCTCGGTGGACTGGAAGGTGTCGCCTCCCGGCCTGGCGAAGGGGCGCGTGGTGCTGGTGCTCGACGACATACTGGACCACGGCGAGACGATGAGCGTCATCCGCGAGCGCCTGCTCGCCCTCGGCGCGACCCGCTTCCACTGCGCGGTGCTGGTGGAGAAGATCCTGGCGATCGCCAAGCCGATCGCTCCCGACTTCGTCGGCCTGCGCATACCCGACCGCTTCGTGTTCGGCTGCGGCATGGACGCGAAGGGCTTCTGGCGCAACCTGCCGGAGATCCGGGCGATACGCGAATGAGCGGCGCCCTGCTCGCGATCATCGGCGGCAGCGGCCTGTCGAAGCTGGGCATCATGGAAGTGACCCAGCGCAGGGTGGCGCGCACGCCCTATGGCGAGCCTTCCGGCGCGCTCACGCTGGGCCGCATCCGCGGCCGGGAAGTGGTGTTCCTCGCGCGCCACGGCTACGGCCACACCATAGCGCCGCACGAGGTGAATTACCGCGCCAACCTGTGGGCGCTCAAGGACGCCGGCGCCGACACGGTGGTCTCGGTGGCCTCGGTCGGCGGCATCCGCAAGGACTGCCTGCCGGGGCAGCTTTTGCTGCCGCACCAAGTGATCGACTACACCTGGGGGCGCGCGTCCACCTACTTCGAGGGCGCCGGCGTGCCGGTGAACCACATCGACTTCACCGAGCCCTACTCGGTCGAGCTCAGGAAAAAGCTCCTGAAAGCCGCGGCAGCCTGCGGCGAGAAAATCGTCGACGGCGGGGTGTACGCCGCGACGCAGGGGCCGCGCCTGGAGACCGCCGCCGAGATCAATCGCATCGAGCGCGACGGCGCCGACGTCGTGGGCATGACCGGCATGCCCGAGGCGGTGCTCGCGCGCGAGATCAGCCTGGAGTACGCGACCATCGCGGTCGTCGCCAACTACGCCGCCGGCCGCGGCGACAGCCAGCGCGCGGTGCCCCTCGACAAGATCGGCGAGGTGCTCGACGAAGCCATGGGCCGCGTGCGCCGCATCATCGAAAAGCTCTGCGAAAAATGATCCGCGAAGTCCTGCGCATGGGCGACCCCCGGCTTTGGCAGAAATCCGTGACAGTCACCGAATTCGGCAACCCTGAGCTGGATGAGCTTCTGCAGGACATGCGCGACACCATGGCGCACCTCAACGGCGCCGGCCTCGCCGCGCCGCAGATCGGCGTCGGCCTGCGCGTGGTGATCTTCGGCGTGCACGCGAACCCGCGTTATCCCGACGTCGACGACGTGCCCGACACGGTGCTCATCAATCCCGAGCTGACGCCGCTTTCCAACGAACAGGAGGAAGGCTGGGAAGGCTGCCTCTCCGTTCCGGGCATGCGCGGCTGGGTGCCGCGGTACCGGAAATTGAAGTATTCGGGCTACGACGAGCACGGCAAGCGCTTCGTGCGCGAGGTGTCCGGCTTCCACGCCCGCGTGGTCCAGCACGAAGTCGACCACCTCGACGGCGTGCTCTACCCGATGCGCATCCGCGACTTCACCCGCTTCGGCTTCAACGAGGCGTTGTTCCCGGGCGAGGCGCTGCCGGCCGAGGAGTAGCCACCGGCGTGACGTATGCCGCAAGCGCTGCGCCGCGCAGCGCGTAGCATGGAGAAAACGCATCGGGAGGCTTCTCATGCTACGCGCCACCTGCCTGTCCGCCGCCCTGCTCGCCTGCGCCCCGGCGCTCGCGCAGAACTATGACGGCACTTACACCGCAAGGAATGCTTCCGGGGGCACGGTGATGCTCACGCTCGCGCAAGAGGGTCGGAAAACGGCAAGCGGCACGCTGACCGGCCACGGCAGCAGCAGCCTGCAGGTGCAGGCGCGGGTCGAGGACGAGCGCCTGCGCGGCACCGCCGGAAACAGCTTCGGCATGCTCTACCTCACCGGCCGCCTCGAGGGCGAGGTGCTGAGCATCGTGCTCACCGAGCCGGACGTCGGCGGAAAGCCGAACCCGCAGACCGCGACCGAGCTGCGCCTGTTGAAAACCCGAACGAAGACCGGCCCGCAGAACGAGGCGCTGCGCCAGGCGCTTACGCGCAACGCCTGGTGCAGCGTCGCCTACACCATCGGCGGCAAGCGCAGCATGGAGCGCCTGGTGTTCAGGGAGAACGGCCTGGTCACACAGACGCCCGCGAAGCAGGCGCGCTGGCGCGTGCAGAACGAGACGCTGGAGTTCTCGCGCGACGGCATCAGCTGGTCGCCGGAGCCGCTACGCCTTGGGCTCAGCTCGAGCGGCTCGCCGGTGCTGCAGACGCACGACAAAGAGTACGCGCAATGTGACTAGGCGCCGACGCCGAGCGCAGCGAGCGTTTGCCGGTTCGCCTGGCCGGTGACCGGAAGATTCTCGGCGCGCTGGAACTCCATGAGCGCCGCGCGCGTCGCGCGTCCCATGACGCCGTCGGGCGCGCCGGGGCGGTAGCCGCGGTCGGCGAGCTTGCGCTGCACTTGCCGGATCGTCGCGCTGGAGCCTACCGCGCCGCGTGAGCTGCCGGCCGATGCCGAGTCATCGGAAATGCCCAGGGCGGCGAGGGTGCGCGGATTGAGGCGGCCGGTGACCGCGAAGCCCTCGGATTTCTGAAACGCCCTCAGCGCCGTGCTGGTCGTCTGTCCCAGCGTTCCGTTCGCTGCGCCCGCCTTGAAACCGCGCGCATTCAGCGTCTCCTGGACCTTGCGAACGGTTGCGGGGCCGTACTTCTGCTCGTGCACGCGGAGCGCCGCCAGGGTCCCACGGTCCAGCTTGCCGGTGGGCTGCAGCTTTTCCGCCCTCTGGAAGTTCACCAGGGCTGCCTGGGTCTGCGGGCCCATGCGTCCGTCGATGCCGCCGGTCCGGAAGCCGCGATCGCTCAATGTCTTCTGCACCTGCCGCACGGTCTGGGAGTCGACGAAAGGCGCATCGGCAGCGGACGCCGATGCCATTCCTGCCGCGGCCAGAGCCGCCACTAGTAACGAATGTAACGAATACATTGCTTTCATGACGAGACTCCTTGCTCGAGGGTTGGACCTAAACGAGCGAGCAAGCCGTGTTCCCGTATTGCAGCGCAAAAAGGGAGCTACTGAGCGGTTGCGGAGAGCGCAGCCGCGGCGGGCTGCGGGCTGAGCGAGAGCTCCTCGAGAAGGTCCTGCTCGAGCTGGAGCACGGCCTTTGAGCTCGACAGCGCTTCGCCCGAGACGAGGAACACGTCCTCGGCGCGGTCGCCCAGCGTGTTGATCCTCGCGGTGTGCAGGTTCAGGCGGTAGCGGGCGAGGGTGCGCGCCACGCCGTAGAGCAGGCCGGGCCGGTCGCTCGCGACGATCTGCAGCACGTGCAGGGCGCCGCGCTCGTCGGGGCGGATGTCGACCGAGGGCGAGATGGGGAAATGGCGCACGCGGCGCGAGAGGCGCCCGCCGCGGGGCGCGCCGAGCGGCGCCTGCGACTGCACTTCCTCGGCGAGCTCGGTTTCGATCAGGCTGATCATGTCGCGGTAGTGCAGCCCGCTGCCCTGGCCCATCACCAGGAAAGTGTCGAGCGCGTAGCCGTTGCGCGTGGTGTGGACCTTCGCCTCCACGATGTTGAATCCGGCGCGCTCGAAGTAGCCCGAGATGCGCGCGAACAGCGCCTCGCGGTCGGGCAGGTAGATCATGACCTGCAGGCCCTCGCCGAAGGGCGCGAGGCGGGCCTTGACCACCGGCTTTGCGCCCTCCACCCGGTAGTGCAGGCTTCTCGTGTGCCAGGCGATCTCCTGGGAGTCGTGGCGCAGGAAGTAGGCCGTGTCGAGATGCTTCCACAGCCGGTCCTTGACGCCGTCGGACAGCGCGTAGAGCCGCAGCAGGCGCGCCGCCTCGGCCTGCTTCTCGGCGAGCGCGGCGTCGCGCTCGAGCGGCGCTCCGGTGAGCGCGCGCCGCGCGGCGCGGAACAGGTCCTCGAGCAGCTTCGCCTTCCAGGCGTTCCAGACCTTGGGGCTCGTGCCGCGCACGTCGGCGACGGTGAGCAGATACAGCGCGACCAGGCGCCGCTCGCTGCCCACGCGCCCGGCGAAGGCGCGGACCACCTCGGGGTCGTAGACGTCCTGCTTCTGCGCGACATGCGACATCGCGAGGTGCTTGTCGACGAGAAACGCAACCAGCTCGGTGTCTTCATCGGACAATCCGTGCCTTTCTGAAAAGCTTCGGACGTCCGCGGAACCGAGCTCGGAGTGATCGCCGCCGCGGCCCTTGGCGATGTCGTGGTAGAGCGCCGCGACGTACAGCAGCCAGTGCCGCTCGAAGCCGCTGATGAGCTCGCTGCACAGCGGGAACTCGTGCGCGAATTCCGGCATGGTGAAGCGCCGCAGGTTCCTCAGCACCATCAGGATGTGCTGGTCCACCGTGTACACGTGGAAAAGATCGTGCTGCATCTGGCCGACGATGCGGCCGAACTCGGGCAGGTAGCGCCCGAGGATGCCGTACTGGTTCATGCGCCGGAACTCGTGCACGATGCCGCGCGGCTGCTGCAGGATGTGCAGGAACAGCAGCTGCGCGACCGGGTCGCCCCGGAATCGCGCATCGATGCGCCGCCGCGCGCGCCACAGCGCGCGCAGCGTCGGCGCGCTCATGCCGCGCAGCTCGTGGTGCTGCATCATGAGCAGGAAGCTCTCGAGGATGGCGCGCGGCTCGCGCTCGAAGAGCGCCTCGTCCCTGACGTGCAGCAGCTCGCCCTTGACCTGGAAGCGCTCGTTCAGGCTCCGCGGCAGCTCGCCGGGCTGCGGCAGGAGGCGCGTGGCGATGTTCTGCAGCACGATGGTGTTGAGCTGCGTCACGGTCTTCGCCGCGCGGTAATAGCGCTGCATCATCGCCTCGCTCGCCCGGGCGTCGGGCGTGTCCGCGTCGCCGTACTGCGCGGCGAGCGCGCTCTGGAAGTCGAACACCAGGCGATCCTCGCGCCGCCCGGCGAGGTAGTGCAGCCGGATGCGCATGTCCTGGAAGGCGGCCTCGTGGCGCGTGAGCTGGCGCGCCTCGTCGCGCTCCAGCAGCCCGTGCGCCACCAG
>CAZJJC010000046.1:0-27234 GCA_964546195.1 uncultured Enterobacteriaceae bacterium
CGCGACATCGACCTGCGCCCCGAGCTCTACACCCAGCACTACCGCAACGAGTTCCCGCAGCGCTTCCTCTCGCAGATG
This sequence comes from uncultured Enterobacteriaceae bacterium, assembly GCA_964546195.1. Lineage (GTDB taxonomy): Bacteria > Pseudomonadota > Gammaproteobacteria > Burkholderiales > SG8-39 > SCGC-AG-212-J23. Next base: position 79 of record CAZJJC010000046.1, read on the forward strand.
GACACGCGCCGCTGGGGCCCGGGCGAGCGCATCGTGTTCGAGCCCTACACCAAGGAAGTGTTCGAGGACTCCTTCAACTGGATCCGCGAGCGCCACATCTTCGCGCCCGGCACCATGGGCGAGGGCAAGTACGAGGACGTCTGCGTTACGCTGACCGCCTGAGAACATAAATGGTGACAGTCACCATTTTTGTTCTATCGCTGAAGGGTTGAAGTAGGCGCGGTGCCCGCGTCCAGCGAGCGGGCGCGCATCGCCGGCGCCAGGGTTTGGGCCAGCACCTTGATCTCGCGCCGCACGGCCTCGGGCGTCTGCTCGCGCACGGCGGAGACCTCGTCGACCAGCCGCGCGACCGCCAGGTCCAGGTTGCGCAGATGGTCGCGCATCTCCTGGCTGCCCGCCACGGCGTCGCTGACCTGCGTGGCGAGCTCGGCAATCGCCGGGTGCAGGTCGTTATGGTTCTTGGCCAGCGTAAGGATGACTTTCTGCTCGGCGCGCAGCTGGTCTTTCATGGAGCCCAGCACCTCGGTCAGCGAGGCGAGCGCGGTCAGCATGGCGCGCCGCTCGTCCTCGGTGCGGATCATCATGCGCTGGATTTCCGCCAGGCTCTCCGAGGTGCGCTTGAGCAGCGCCTCGAGGTAGCCGGGCAGGGCCGCCTCGCCGCCCAGCAGGCTGCTCGGCAGCTCGGCGCGCTGGGCGAGGAAGTCCTCGAGCTGCCTGAAGGCGCGGTTCTGCGCGAGCCGCACGAGCGCGCCGACGATGGCGAGGGCAATGGCGGCGGCAAAGCCCCAAGGCGGGGCGCCCCAAAGCGCGCCGACCGCGCCGAGAAGAAGCAGGAGCACGAGGAGCAGTCGCGGCACATGGCGCGTTTCGTCCAGGCGCCGGCGTACGGTCTGCAGCAGCGCGCCCATGGCGCTCAGGGACAGGACGAAGCCTTCGCGCTCCTTGCCTTCCAGCACGCGCGCCAGCGGGGCGACCAGGGCCGGCGGGTCCTTGACCGAGAAGCCGCGGCTGGTCGCGTCGACCCAGCGCGCGACCGGGCGCAGCGCAAGCCATTGCGCGATGCCGATGCACAGGCCGATGAGCAGCACGGCGAGCACCGCGGCAATGAGGACGATGTCAGCCTCGAACGCGGGGCGCAGCGCGAGAAGCCAGGGTTCCACGGCCTTGATGCTAGCACCGGTCCGGGGGCGACCTGGTGAAGCGCCCCGCTGCAGCGCAATATCTAGACGCCGGTGGCGATGCCGCTTTGCATCGTGCCGATGTCGCCGGCCGGCTCGTCTATCTCGAGGTAGTTGCGCACCTCGGTGACGCCCGGGGCGCCGAGCGCGGCCGCCAGGACGAAGTCGCGCTCTTCCTTCCTTACCCTTCCGCGCAGGGTCACGGTGCTGCCGCGCAGGCGCACCTCGACCCCGCCTGGATTGGCGACCGCGCTTTCGATCGCCGCCCGCACGCGGCGGGCGAGCTGGTTGTCCGCGAGCGCCTTGCGGGCTGCGCGCCCGCGGCCTTTCTGGAACTGGTAAGCGCCCGCGGCGAGCGTGGCGAGCGCGAGGAGGGTGAGGAGTCTCATGGTGCCAAAGTCCCTAGCAAGCTTCGTACTCAGCCCCCCGCCGCAGGCGGCTGGGTCATCCAAGCAGCCGCTTGGTGCGCCGCAGGCGCGCGATCTCGTCCTCGCCGAGCGGCGTGCGCGCCTTGACCCGCAGGCTCTGCTGCAGCTCGCGGGCGAAGTCGTGCTGCAAATAGGCGTTGATGAGCGCGGTGACCGCCATGGCGATGAGCGCACCCGCGCTGGCCAACGCCATGTCGCGCTGCGCGTCCCAGATGTCGCCCTGGGTGCCCAGGTACGCCGCGCCCAGCTCGCCGCCGAGGAGGACGGCCGCGCCCCACTCGAGCAGCTCGTACAGGGCCGAAGTGGCGATGGTGAACTCGAGCGGCAGGAAGTAGCCCCAGAAGCCGCGCACATCCGCAATGCGCAGGAAAAACTCGCGCAGCGGGTAGGCCAGGAGCAGCCCATAGAGGAAATGCGCGAAGCGGTCGAAGTGGTTGCGCTGCCAGCCCATGGCCTCGTTCAGCGAGCGGCCCGTCAGCGCTTCAAACCACGCGTCGTAAGGGACCTCGGAATAGGTGTAATGGGCGCCAACTTCGTGCACGCACAGGAACAGGAAGATCAGCGTGTAGGAGATGCGCGAGAGCACAAAGCGGCGGTGCGAGGCGGCGATGGCCAGGATGAACACCGCGACCAGCACGTTCTCGAGCGCCCAGTCGTCGCGGTAACGCGGCTCGATGGCGAGCGCCAGCCACAGCGCGCCGAACAGCACGCCCAGCAGGGCGAGGTAGCCGCGGTGCGAAATGAGCTTCATGGCTTCCCGGTTTTTCCCAGTTTAGCCCTTTCGCAGGCGGGCACGGACGAGGCCGATGTGCTGGCGAAGGGCGTAGAGCTCGTCGGCGTAGGACAGCGGCACGCGCACCGCAAAGGCCCGGCGCTCGAGCTTGTCCAGGGCGCCGAGCAGGTCCTCGCGGCTCGCTTGCCCGCCCTCGAGGTCGCTCTCGATCTGGCGCAGGTTGCGGTACCAGCGGAAGATGCGCGAGCGCACGCGGAACTGGTAGAGCGGCGGCAGCAGCCGCGACAGCGGGATCAGCACCGCCACGATGGAGAAGAGGGCCACCCACATGCGATCGATGAGGTTGGCGAGCCAGAACGGCAGGTAGCGCTGCAGCAACGGCGGCCCGCTCTGGTAGAAGCGCTGCGCTTCGGTCGCGAGCGGGTATTCGCCGTGGCGGGCGTTGGGGAACTCGCCGGCGCGCGCGATCCAGCCGGGGCCGCCGTGGACGCGCGCGGCCGCCTGCACGAACAGCTGTATCAGCGCCGGGTGCGTGTCCTCGCGCGCGACGAGCGCGGTCGTGGTGGCGATGAGCGTCACGTCTTCGCGCGGCACGTCGCGCGAAAGGTCCACCACGCCCCGCGGCAGCACCACCGCGACGAGGTAGGGGAAGCGGCGCGAATACGCTTCGGCATGCGGGTATTCGTAGAGATGGATGCCGGGCGTCTGCAGCAGCATCTGCACCATCGGCGACTCGGGCGGCGACACCAGCACCGCGGCATCGAGCGCGCCTTCGAGCAGGCCCATCACGGCGGGCGTCTCGGCGAGGCTCTCGCGCTTGAGCTCGCCGGGCTCCACGAAATTGGCTTCCAGCAGGCGCCGAATGATGCCCGGCGTGCCGCTGCCGCGCACGCCGGTGTTCACGCGCAGGCCGCGCAGGTCGGACAGGCGCGCGAGCGGCTTGCCGCGGCGGAAGATCCACACCGGCTCGTAGTTCACGCTGCCCAGCGACACCAGCTCGGCAAGCTCCGCCTCCTCTTCCCCGGGACGCGCCGGGTCGCTGGAGCCGCCCTGCACGAAGGCGAGATCCACCTCCTCCTTCGGATCGCGCAGCAGGCGCAGGTTGTCGCGCGCGCCCATGCTGGGCCTGAGCAGCACCTCGATGCCGTTGCGCTTGAGCTCGGCGGCATAGCGCCTGCCGAGCTCCGCATACGCCGTGCCCTCCGGTCCGGTGGCGAGCACCGCGCGGCGCGGCGGCGTCGGATCGAGCACGAAGTACGCCGCGGTCAGCAGCGCGAGCGCAATGAGGATGAAGGGGCCCGCCGTCAGCGCAAGGTCGCGCAACGACACGAGCGCGACGCGGACCAGTCGGGGCACTAAGCCGTGACTTTGTGGGTGATCGGCGCCCTGGGACGCCAGCTCTCGCCCGGTTCGATCATGAAGCCGAACTCGAGCCGGTAGGCTTCGCCGTCTTTCACGTAGTTACCTATCAACGCCTTCGTGACGCCGAACTGGCTGTCGGTCTCCAGGTGCGGATCGCTCGGGTCGTACACCTGCGAGGCGATGGTCTTGTAGCCGGGCTTGTAGATGAGGAAATGCACGTGCGCCGGGCGCATGTGGTGGCGCTTCTGCGCGCCGAGCAGCGCGCCGTTGGGGCCGTCGGTGGGCACCGGATAGCCCGCCGGCTTGACGCTGGTAAAGCTGAACGAGCCGTCGGCGGCGGTGGTGAACTTGCCGCGCAGGTTCATTTCCGCCTGCGTGGGGTCCTGGTTCTCGTACAGGCCCACCGGCGAGGAATGCCACACGTCGACCACCGCGCCCGCGACCGGGCTTCCTTCCAAATCCCGCACCCAGCCCGTGAACGCGAGCTTCGGTCCCGGGGTCGGCGAGCGCAGCAGCGAGGCCCCGTTCTCGCAGTGCGGCGCCCCCTCGCGGAAGAACGGGCCGAGGTTGTTCGCCTGCGTGGGCCGCGTGCCCTGCAAGCCGTTGTTGATCAGGCAGACCAGGTTCGACACGCCCAGCGCGCCGGCGATCAGCATGGCCTCGTTGTGGCTCGAGCTGGTCTTCTGGCCGATGGCGTTGAGGTGGCCTATCGCTGCCTGGAATTCCTTTTCCGTCATCCGCGTCTCGCGGACGAAGGCGTGCAGATGCCGCACCAGGGCTGCCAGCAATTCCTTGGTTCTCGGATCGGGGGTGCGGTGCATCTCCGCCAGCACCGCCTTGGTGACGTCGTCCTGCGTCTCGATGATCATGGACTTTCCTCGGTGTGAGGAAAGTCTAGCAAATCGGGGTCAGGGTCCTAATTCCGGCCGCGAGCGTTGCCGCGAGCGTTGCCGCGGCTGTGCTGGCGAGGCTCCGCCCTCGCGTGGCCGCGCTCGCCGCGCCCCGCCTGCGAGCGCTGCTCGCCGAAGCGCGGCAGCTGCGCGCCCTGGACGATCGGCCGGGCAATGCGCGCCTGGTCCGGACGACGCACCTGGACCGCGCCGCGGCGCTCGGCGCGATGCTCCCGGCGCGGTTCCGAGCGATGTTCCCTTCGAAACTGCGAGCGATTCTCCTGCACTGCGAAACGCGGCTGGATCGGCGCGCCTTGGACGATGGGTAGCGGCGCCCGCTGCACCTGGTTGCGAATGTTCGCCGGCCGATTCACCTGGACCGGACGACGCACCTGGACCGGACGGTGCACGAAAGCGCGCGTCACGTGCCGCCGGTGCCAGTCCACCACCGGCCGGTGATGGAAATTCAGCGAGACGAACGCCGCCGGGCGGGGATGCCATGGCCGCCACATAAAGGGCCGGTGCGAATGCCACCACCACGGACCGTAGACCACCAGCGGGTTGTACCAGGGCAGGTACACGACGTGCGAATGCACCGGCTGCACGACGATGTAGCTGCTTTGCTGCTGCACGCTCTGGTAGCCGTCGGACTGCAGGAAGCCGGAAGCCTGCGCGCGCTGGCGCAGCGCCTGCACGGTTTCCATGACCTGCGGCTCCTGCGCCAGGAAGGCGGCGCCGAGGTCCGCGGTCCATTGCGGGCTCTCATCCATGCGCGCTAGGAGATCGGGATACGCGAGCAGCGCCTTGATGCTCGGGTCCCACGGCAGCGCGTCGGCCGCGCGCAGCGCTTCGTCGCCCAACAGGTGCGCGTTGGCGCGCGACCAGGCGGCCGCCTCGCGCACGTCGTCTGGGTAGGTGGCTGCAACGAGCACCTGGGACAGCAGCGGGTCGGGATAGAGCGCGATCGGCGCGAGCAGCGCGTCGAGCTCCGCCTGGGGGTAGATCCGGGGCTGCGCGTGCGCCGAAACGGCTACCGCCAGCAGGAGCGAGGCGAGGAGCGCTTTCATGGTCCGTATTTAACGCCCGGCCCGAGCGGGCGCCTGTTCGAATGTGTAACCGGATGTACGGGCACGTATCCTGCAGATTGACGCTCATGAAACTCATCGCCGGCGCTTTTCTGGCGCTTCTCGCGCTCCCCGCATATCCCGACAGCGCCAACGTGGCGAAAGCCGCCGGCGTGCTCGATTTCAAGCTCGAGAAGCCGGCTTCAACGGCGGCCGGGGCGACGGAGACCTTTCCCGGGGCGCTGGATGTCGACGGCGACGGCGAGGTATCCAGGGCCGAGGCAGCTGGGCATGCCGAAGTGACGCTGGGATTCGACCGCGCCGACCGCAATCGCAACGGCAAGCTCAGCACTGCCGAATGGCAACGCTACGAAAAGGCTCAGGAGCGAATCGCCAAAGCGCGCGCAGCCCGGCTGGCGCGGGCCAAGGCCAAGGAGTCGGCCAGCGCCGGGGCTACGCGGGCGAAGCGGCCGTAGCGCAGCGCGCCCTGACCTCGGCCAGCACCTTCTCCGCGGTGCGCGGCATGTTGCGCTTCAGCCAGAGCAGCGTCGCCTGTCCGTCGGGCATGTGCGTGGCGGGCCTGTTGCTCGCGGAAAGCGACGTCAGCATCCTGGCGAGCGGCGCGTCGAGCACCTTCTCGCTCGCTTCGAGCACCGCCTGGTTGAAAAGGCTGTAGTTGGGCGTCGGGATAAGGTGCGTATGCACTTTGCAGATGCACTCGAGCGGCCCGGCGTAGGCCGCCGGGTCGAGATTGTCTATGTAATAGGCGCACAGCAGCGAGAAAGTCTGCAGCTTGGACAGGTCGTTCCAGAACTCCTCCAGCCGGATCGCCGCGTCGCGCTCACCGCGCTGCCACAGCACATCGACCATTTCGCCGTAGGCCCGCACCCCGGGGAAGGCGAGCCGCATCTCGGCGATGCGCCCGCCGATCAGCTCATGAAACGTCTGCCAGTCGGGCATGCCGCGCGGAGTGAACTCCCGCAGGGTGGCGTCGGCATCGAGCACCACCAGCTGTCCGCTCTGGATCGCCTTCTCCGGCGAAACGCCGGCCTTCGCGAGCTGCTGCTTGAATGCCGCGACGTGCGATGGGATGGCGATCAGGATTGCGCCCTCGCCGTGGCGCAACCCGGTGCCGGCGTACTCGGCCACCGCTTCGCAAAGGAAAGCTTCATCCCGGTAGACCTGGACGAAATGCTCGCCGCCGGTCGGGTGCTTGAGCAGATCGAGCCAGTCGGCGGGGCTACTGGTGTCGTTCATGGGGCGACGATTGTACGGGCGACCCCCCGCGCTGTAAGTCGGGCGTACCCCTACATCGCCTGGAGCTTGCGTCCCGCCGAGCGCGCCACGGCCATGCGCCCCGGCAGCTCGTGGGTGGCGATGATCGCCTTGACCGGCAGATGGTCGGACGCCTGCACCGCCAGCGGCGAGCGGTGCGCGCCGAAGGCGAGCAGCGCATGCCGCGGCCGCACCCATACCCGGTCCAGGGCAAAGAGCGGCCAGCGCGAAGGAAAGCTGCGCTCGGCGGGCGAGTGGCCGAACAGCCCGTTCAGCCAGCGCAGCGGCCGGCTGAGCGGCAGCCACTCGTTGATGTCGCCCAGCACCACCACGCGCTCGTAGAGCGGGGTGTGCCTCAACAGCTCGAGCAGCTTCCTCACCTGGAAACGCCGCTCCGCCGGCTTGAGGCCGAGATGCGTGACGATCACGCGCACGGTCTCGCCGTCCACCTCGAGGTCCACGTCGAGCGCGGTGCGCGGCTCGTGCCGGGGCCAGGTGTAGTCGTGGTTGCGCACGGCGAGCACCTTGCGCCGCGTCAGCAGCGCGTTGCCGACGTGCCGGTCGTGCCACATGTGGCGCGGTCCCGCGACCGCGGTCATGTTCAGCTTTTCCTGCAGGGACTCCAGGCCGAAGACCTCCTGCAGGCCGACGGTGTCGCAGCCGAGCTCGGCGATCACGCCGGCGATGCGCTCGGCATCGCGCGCGCCGTCGCGCCCTACGCAGCCGTGCAGGTTGTAGGACGCGATGCGCAGGCAATCGGGGCCGAGCTGCTCATCGAGCGCCTTCCAGTTAGCGAGGCTGCCCGGCTGCTTCATCCATGCGCCCCGCCATGCGGGTGAACCAGCGCGTCACCGCCCAGCTGCCGGCGGCGAGCAGCAGCACCACCATGCCGACCAGCCACCAGTTGAAGCTGCCGCCGGACAGCGCGCTTTCGAGCTGATCGCCGAACACCGTGGTGGCGAGCGTGCCCGGCAGCATGCCGAACGCGGTGCCCGCGGCAAGATGCCACAGCTTCAGGCGCACCGCGCCGGCGACGATGCCCTCCACCGCGAAGGGCGCGATCGGCACCAGGCGCAGCAGCGTCATCGCGAGCAGCCCGTACTTCTTGAGCACGTTGACCATGCGGTCGAGTCCCGGCCCGGCGAGGCGGCGCACGGTGTCGCGCCGCATTCGCGTGCCGACGTAATAGGTGACGATGGAAGAGCCCACGATGCCGGCGAGCGCGTACCCGAAGCCCAGCCAGGGGCCGAACGCCACCACCGCAGCGAGCGTGATGAGCGGCCGCGGGAACATGACGAAGCAGGCCGGCGTATAGGCGAGCATCACCACCCAGGGTGCCCACCACTGGGTGCCGAACTCCTTCGCCCAGGCAATGGCATTCTCCGGCGTGACGACTTGCGCGATGGGCGTGAAGCGCCACAGCGCCGCGAGCAGGGCGATCGCTCCCAGAAGCAAGGCGAGCGTGCTCCACGCCGGGCCGGCGGCGAGGCGCTGCTGCTCGAGCAGCGCGCGCTCGGTCCTCAGGATGTCGAGCGCTATGGGCTCGTCGGGATCGGCGACCGAAGCGATGTTGAGGATCGCCTCCGGCCATTCCCGGATGTCCTCCAGCGCGCGCAGCGAGCGCTCGCCGCATTGCAGCGCGGCGATGGCGCCGCGCAGCGAGCCCGCCTTGTCTGTTTCCTGCCGCAACGTCTTTACGTCTACGTTGAGGTGCTCGGCGAGAAGACGGTCGCGGAAATCGCGGATCACGCCGGCCACCCGCGGGTCGCCGCGGGACTCGATCAGCACGTCGCACTCGGTGTCCATGCCCATGGAGCGGTTGCACAGGTTGGCCGAGCCGATGCGCAGCGCCCGGTCGTCGACGATCATGGCCTTGGAATGCACGTCGAGGCAGCAGGCCTCGGGCAGCCCGGGGAGATGCGGGTAGTAGACCCGCAGGCGAGCGTGCCGGTCGGCCTGTCGCAGCCGCTGGATGAGGCGCGTGCGCAGCACGTGCATGGTGTGCTCCTCCAGCCAGCCGTGGCTGAGCAGGCGCAGCACCAGCACGACCTCCGGGCCGTCGGGCTCGGCGAGCCGCTTCTCCAGCGCGGCGGCGATGCGCGGCGCGGTGAAGTACTGGTTCTCGATGTAGATCTCGCGCCGCGCGTCGCCGATCATGTCGAGATACAGCCGCTCGACCTCGCGCACCGCGGGCGCCTCGCCGCGCGGGGGCATGGTGCGCGCTATGCCGACCTCCACCCCGGTGAAATGCGGCGCGAGCGCCGAGGGCCACGGATCGTGCTGCGCGCTTGCCTCCTTCAGCTTGTCGCCGGTCGCGAGGCGCCAGCGCTCGCGCGCGATGCGCGCTAGCGCGCGCGCCGCGTCGCCGTCCAGCGCGACCATCAGGTCGTGAAACGGCGGATATTGCTTTCCATCCGCGGTGCGGCGCGGATCATCGGGCAGGTGCGCGGCGCTGTCCCAGCGCTTGACCGTCAGGTCGATGCCGCCGACGAACGCGACGCTATCGTCGATCAGCACGATCTTCTGGTGCTGCGAGCCGGCCACCGGATGGGTATCGTCGTAGCGCAGGTGCACGCGGCGCGCCGGCTTCCAGCCGAAGCCGTACAGCGGCCGGAATTCGCGGTCGGCGCCGAACACCATCGGGTAGTCCCAGTTCAGCACGTGGACATGCAGGCCATGGCGGCGCCGCACCAGGTGATTCAGGAACTCGCCGAGCAGCGCCGGCGGTCCGCCTTCGGCCACCGGCTCGAAGTGCAGCCGCGTCTGGCTGTTGAAGTCCCAGCCCAGAATGGTGATCGAGCGCCGCGCGCGCAGCGCAGCCTGGTAGAAGGCCCTGAAGTAGTCTTCGGCGTCGACGAGCAGCGCCACGCGCTCGGCGCGCGCGATCGCGCAGCAGTTGTAGCCGGGCCGCAGCAGGCTCTCCGGCCTATCGGCCGGCGCAGCGGGCGCGACTCTCTGTGCCTCGGGACCTCGGTTCAGGTAAACAACGCTCCCCATGCAGGTTTTGCTTCCCTACCGGCGGCTCGCCCCGAAGATCGGCGCGGCGCGGTTCGCTCCCGGTACGGTGACAGCGCCGCCGGCCGGGCTGACGCTGGGAGGCGTGTTGCTCGGGCCAATGGCGCGCGAGTCGCTGGTGCCGAAAATCCGGCTGTCGCTGGTGTTGCGCACCTGTCCTTGAAGCACCCCCTGGACCGCCACGTTGCCCGCAGCGGGGCCGAGGTTGCCGCCGAGCAACGCGACGCGCAGCTGCTCGGGCGTCGGGTCAAGGATGCCCTGCTGCGCAAGCAGCGTGCTTGCAAGCTGCAATGCCTGGTTCGCCTCGAAGGCGCTGATCGGGCCGCCGGGCGCCGGAGAAGCGGCGAGCTCGTTGCGCACCTGGATGGGCGCGGCACCCGCGTTGCCGCTCAGCACGCCGGTAACGAGCGTGCTGCCGGCCGGCGTGGGCAGCGTTCCGCCCATCAGCGCGATCGCCAGCTGCTGGGCGCTCGGCAAAGCGATGCCGCGCGAGATCAGGCTCTGGCGCGCAGCCTCCAGGCTGCGCGCCGCGTCCGCCGCCTGCAGCGTGGTGCCCGGCAAGAACGTCACGATCTGCAAGCCTGCGTCGGGACCCACCGTAGTGAGGGTGACCGGAGTGCCCAGGGTGAGGCCGTTCACCAGGCTCTCGAAATTCGCGCTCGAGCCGGAGAAGGCGAGAAGCTGCGGCGCCAGCAGCTGCACTTGCAGCGCGGCCGTTGGGGCAGGGGTCTGGGCGAAGGCGGCGGCGCCCAGCGACAGCGCCGCGATCATCGAGATCAGTCTAGGCATGGACGGCTCCTTCCCCGTCCTTGCAACTTTCATTCCCTCATCTTCCGATCCCGCGGCGGTACTGGAGCATGAGCCAGCCGCCCAGCATGCCGCCGAGATGGGCGAAGTGCGCGATGCCGTCGGCGGTACCGGTGACCCCCATGACCAGGGCGATGGCGGCGAACACGATGACGAAGGTGCGCGCGCGCATCGGGATCGGGGGTATGAGCAGCATGAGCTGCCGGTTGGGAAAGTACATGCCGTAGGCGAGCAGCAGCCCGTAGAGCCCGCCCGAGGCGCCGACCGTCGGATACGGCGCGGCGCCCATCCATGCCGACACCACCAGATGGACCACGGCGGCGGCCAGCACGCTGGCGAAGTAATAGCCGGCGTAGAAGCGCGGCCCGAACAGGCGCTCGATGTCGCTGCCGAACATGTACAGCCCGAACATGTTGAAGAAGATGTGCGCGAAGTTGCCGTGCAGGAAGCTGTAGGTGACGAGCTGCCACAGCTGGAAGCCTGGCGCGCCGGACAGGCCGGAGCTCGGCGGCCACAGCGCGAACCAGGCGAACAGCTCGTTGCCGAAAGCCATCTGACCGAGGAAGAAGACGGCGACGTTGGCGATGAGGAGGGCTTGCGTGACCGGCGGCATGCCGGTCAGGATACTGCGCGCGCGACGATTGCGGCTAGCTCGTTCACTTCCACGGGCTTGGTCAGATGCTGCCGAAAGCCGGCTTGCTGCGAGCGCCTCACGTCCGCCGCCGCGCCGTAGCCGGTGAGCGCATACAGCGCCACACCGTCGCCGGATTGCTCGCGGATCGTGCGCGCGAGGTCGTAGCCGTTCATGCCCGGCAGTCCGATGTCGATGAACGCCACGCTGGGCTTCGACCGGCGCACCTCGGCAAGGGCCGTATGCGCGTCCGCCGCGTGCACCACGTGGTGCCCGTGCAGCTCGAGCGCCATGCGCAGGCTCTCGCGCTCGTCCACGTCGTCCTCGACGATCAGGACGGTGCGCGGCACGCCGGCGGAGCCGGGCGCGGCGTGCGTGCGAAGGGCGCTGTCCACCGCCGGCAGGCGCACTGAAAACGTTGTGCCGCGCCCCGCGCCTTCGCTTGCCACGGCGATGCTGCCGCCGTGCAGCTCGACCAGGCGCTTGACCAGCGTGAGGCCTATGCCCAGCCCGCCGGAGGCGCGCTCGCGCGAAGCCTGGCCCTGGTAGAACAGCTCGAAGATGCGCGCCTGCTCGTCGGGCGCGATGCCTGCGCCGTCGTCGGCCACCTGCAGCAGGGCCGCGCCGCTCTCTTCGGCGATCGAGATGCGGATGGCGCCGCCGGCGGGCGCATGCGCCGCGGCGTTGACCAGCAGGTTGGTGATGATCTGCTCGATGCGCGCCGGGTCGCCATCGACCCGGACGGGCGCGGCGTGCACCTCGACGCGATGACCTGCAAGCGTGCCGGCGGTGTGCAAGGTGGCGAGCACGTGCTGCACGCACGCCTGCAGATCGAGCGGCTGGCGCTGGAGCCGGATCTTGCCGGTGACGAGGCGGCCGACGTCGAGCAGATCGTCGATCAGGCGCTTCAGATGCAGGGTCTGGCGCTGGATCACGGCCGTCGCGAAGTCCACCTGCTGGGGCGTGCACCGCTGCGAGCGGATGACGGCCGCCGCGTTGGACACCGCGGCGAGCGGGTTGCGCAGCTCGTGGCCGAGCATCGCGAGGAACTCGTCTTTCGCCCGGTTGGCTTCCTCGGCGGCGCTGCGTCCTTTCTGCTCCTCCTCGAGCAGCCGGTCGCGCTCCACGCGCGCGCCCTGGAGCAGCGCGCTGGCGGCGTCGAGCGCGCGCAGCGACTGGTCGATCTCGGCGACGGGCGAAGGGCCCGCCGGCGGCAGCGGGTGGCCGCGCGCAAGCACCGCGGCGCGCTGCTCGAGCAGTCGCAGCGAGCCGGTGATGCGCTTGCCCTTGAGCGTGGCGAAGGCAAGCCCTGCGAGCACCACCACCAGAAACAGCCCGCCCAGCGCCCACAGGTAGCCCCAGAATGCGCCGTCGATGGGCGACGCCGGCGTGGCGAGCGCGACCCACCAGCCGTGGCGCGTGCGCGTCCACGACGTGTAGACGAACGTGCCGTCCAGCGAGGGATAGCGGCCGATGCCCTGGGCGGCGCGCTTCATGTCCTCGTGCAGGCCGCCCGCCGGATCGGCCCCGCGCCGCGCGTCGCCGTCGTGGCTGCGCGCGACGAACTTCATCTCGTCGTCGAAGATGCCGGCGATGCCGCCCTGCGGCATCCCCTGCTTGGTGAGCAGATCATCGAACCAGTGCAGATTCAGGCTGGCGATCAGCACATGCGTGGCCCTGCCGTCCGGGGCCACGGGATGCGCAACGCCCACCACCTTGGTGCCGGTGGTGGCGTTCACGAAGACCCCGGAGATGGCGGGGCGGTTCTCGGCGAGCGCCGTCGAGGAGTACCCGCGCAGCTTCATCGTCGGAATCGCCGTGCCGAAGGGCCGGTCGAGCCGGAACAACCCCTCGCCGCCGGCGCGGAAAGCGAGCATGTTCTCCCAGTCGGGACTGCCTTCCAGCGCCGTCCTGGCCGCTTCGTAGAGCTGCGCGTCGCTTCCCGGGTGCACGGCGAGGTGGTTCGCCAGGATGGCGAGGCGCTGCACGGTGCTGTCGAGCGCATTGTCCACCGCCACGGCGAGCAGTCGCGTGGTCTCCATCTGCACCCCGCGGCGCTGCTCGTCCTGCCCCTGCGAGTGCATGTAAAGCAGCACCGCGGCGAACACTCCGAGAGGGAGGATGCCGGCGAGCAGCACCTGCACGAGGTGCCACCGCAGGCTGCGGGAGCGTTTCATTTGCCGAGCGCTTGTTTGCCCGCGATGTTAGCCGCCGCGGGCTGCGCTGGAAGTCGGGAAAACTCCTACAGTCCGCGCCGCCGCAGCTCCAGGCGCACTCGATCTGGATAGTCGCTGATGATGCCCTCGACCTTCATGTCGAGCACGCGCGCGATGTCGGCGGGTTCGTTCACCGTCCAGGGAACCAGCTTCAGGCCGAGCTTGCGCGCCCTGGCCAGCGTCTGCGGCGTGAGCGTGGTGAACTCGGGCGACCAGATCCGTCCGCCGGCGGCGTGCACCCGCTCGGGCTCGGGGTTGGCGCGGCCGGTGAGATAGGCGGTGGCGATCTCGGGCGCCTCGCGCTCGACGACCTTGAGCGTGCGCCAGTCGAACGACTGTACGGTGGTGCGCGCCGCGGCGCCCGCCTTGCGCACTTCAGCGATCAGCGCGCGCGCGAACGCCTCGGGCGCCAGCGTCTCGTGCGGGGCTTCGGCCGACAGCTTGGTTTCGATGTTGAAGCGAACCGGCTGCGAAAGAATCGCCGACAGCCGCGGCACCCGCGTGCCGTCGATCGCCTGCTGCTGGGCAAAGCGCTTCGCATACTCGGAGCCCGGGCGGATGCGCCCGACGTCGTAGCGCTGCAGCTGCTCGTAAGTCAGCTCGTGGATGAGCGGCCCCGGCGCCGGGATCCACTGCCCGTCGGGGCCGCGCGCGATGTCGGGATTGAGCGCGCGGTCGTGGTGGATCACCACCACGCCGTCGCGCGTCACGCCGACGTCGAGCTCGAGCGTCGTGACGCCCATCTGCAGCGCCCGCTCGAAGCCCGGCAGCGTGTTCTCCGGCGCGTGGCCGCGCGCGCCGCGATGGCCCTGCAGATCGATGGCGTGCGCGGAGGAGGACAGGGCCATGATAAAAGCCAGCAACCGCATCACTTGTCGAGGATCATCTGCGTCTGAATGGTGAGCGACACAAGCCTGCCGGCCGCGTCGGTAACGCGCGTCTGCCACACATGCGTGCGCTTGCCCTTGTGCAGCGCGCTCGATTCCGCGCGCACCGTGCCGGCCAGCGCCGCGGCGAAAAAATTCGTCTTCGACTCGAGCGTCGCGGTGCGCAGGCCGAGCGCCGCGGTGCCCGCCGCCCCGACGGTGTCGGCCAGCGCCATCAGCGTGCCGCCGTGCAGCGCCCCGCCCACCGTCGTCAGGGGCTCGCTGACGTCCAGCTCGGCGACCACCCGGTCCGGCCCCACCTCGAGGAAACGCATGCCCAGGTGGCGCATCAGTCCCAAGTTCCAGTCGTTCATAATCGGCCTATGGCAACCTTCGTTCTGATCCACGGCGCCTGGCATGGCGGCTGGTGCTGGAAGCTCGTCGCCCCGGCGTTGCGCCGCGCCGGCCACGAAGTTTACGCCCCTTCGCTGACCGGGCTCGGCGAGCGCAAGCACCTCGCGGGTCCGGACGTCGACCTCGACACCCACATCCAGGACGTGGCCGGGCTGCTCGAAATGGAAGACCTGCAGGAGGTGATCCTCCTCGGACACAGCTACGGCGGCATGGTGGTGACCGGCGCCGCGGACCGGATGTCCCGGCGCATCTCGCATCTGGTGTACCTCGATGCCTTCGTGCCGCAAGACGGCAAGTGCCTGCTCGATTACGTGGTGCCGGAGCGCGCCGCGCGCATGAGGGAGGAGGGCGAGCGCACCGGCATGGTGACCCCCCCGCCGCTTTCTCTGTGGGGCCTGACCCGGCCGGAGCACGTGTCGTTCGCCGGGCCGCGCGAAGTACAGCATCCCTACGCCACCATGTGCCAGAAAATAAGGCTCTCCAACGAGGCGATGCTCGCGCGCCTGCCGAAAACCTTCGTGTACTGCTCGTCTCCGGCCACCGGGTCGTTCGACCAGTTCGCCGCCCGGTACCGCGAGGATCCCGCCTGGCGCTTCCATGAGCTGGAGACCGGCCACGACGCGATGCTGCTCATGCCGGAGGCCGTGACGCGTATCCTGCTGCATGGTCTATAGCTTGCTGGAAGGCATCGATGGTCCAATCGGACGTGCTCTCGTGTAGCACCTGCGGACTGCTGCAGCGTGTGGATTCGCTGCCGAGCGACAGAGTCGCCGAATGCGCGCGCTGCGGCAGCCGGCTGGCCGAGGGCCCGCGCGGCAGCCTGGCGCTCACCGCCGCGCTGGCGCTCGCCGCGCTGATCCTGTACGTCCCGGCCAACGTCTACCCGATCATGCGAATGCATTTCCACGGCGCTTACAGCGAAAACACGGTATGGGACGGCGTGGTGGCGCTCGCCGATCACAACCAGTGGTTCGTGGCGATCGTCGTGTTCCTCGCGAGCATCGTCATTCCGGTCATGAAGCTGACCGGTCTTCTGTACCTCGTCACCACCCTCAGGTTCAGAATCGGCCGCCGGCTGCGCGATCGCACCCGCATCTACCGCTTCATCGACGTCATCGGTCCCTGGGCGATGCTCGATGTCTTCCTGCTCGCGGTGCTCGTTGCGCTGGTGCAGATGGGAACCGTCGCCACCGTGCTGCCGGGGCCCGGCCTGGTCGCGTTCGCCGCGATGGTCGTGCTCACCATGCTCGCCACCGCGAGCTTCGATCCGAGGATGATCTGGCAGTGACCGACGAAGAGCTGCCCAAGGCGCGCGTGCGCAGGCGGCGGCTGCCGAGCGTCGCCTGGCTGGTGCCGCTGATAGCGGCGCTGGTGGCCGGCTACCTCGCGTGGGACCGGCTGCGCGAGCGCGGCCCGGAGATCGTCATCAGCTTCAGCGACGGCGTCGGCCTGCGCGTCGGCCTGTCGCCGATCAAGTACCGCGGCGTGGTGATCGGCGAGGTGACCGGCATCGCGCTGAGCGAGGATCATGAGGCGGTGCTGGTGCACGCGCGGCTGCAGCGCTCCGCCGCCGGCATCGCGCGCGAGGGCGCGCGCTTCTGGATCGTGCGGCCGCAAGTCGGCTTCGGCAACATCACCGGCCTGAACACCGTGCTCAGCGGTCCGGAGATCCATGCCTTGCCGGGCGAAGGCCGGCGGCAGACGAAGTTCGCCGGCCTCGACGGTGCGCCGGTGGCGCTCGACACGGCCGGTCTGACCCTGATCCTGCGCGCCGAGCGGCCGCGCTCCATCCGGCCGAACACGCCGGTGCACTATCGCGGCGTCGAGGTGGGGGTGGTGCAGAAGGTCGAGCTGGGGCCGAACTCCACCTCGGCCGACGTGCAGGTGCTGATCTTCGAGCGCTATGCCGGGCTGGTGCGGCAGGGCTCGGCGTTCTGGAACACCAGCGGCGTCAACGTGAAGGGCGGGCTGTTCAAGGGCATCGAGGTCGAGGTCGAGTCGCTGCGCGCCATCGCCACCGGCGGCATCGAGTTCGCCACGCCCAGCGCGAAATCGCCGCCGGTCAAGCGGGGGGCCGTGTTCTTCCTGCACGACGGGCCGAAGGAGGAATGGCTCTCCTGGCTGCCGCGCATCCCCGTGCCCCGGGAAAAATAGCCCGGCCCATGGCCAAGGCGAGAGGGAAGTCCGGACTGAAGCGCGCACCGGCGAAGCGCCGGCCGCGCAAGGCCAAGCCCGGCTCGCGCGGCCCGACTGCGCTGGAGTGCCGGCTCGATCCGGCTTCGGAATCCGTTCAAGAGGTTTCGGAGAAGGTGCAAAGCGAAGGCGGCCTGGTGCTCGGCGCCTACAACGACCCGCTCGGCAAGCAGCCGGTGCTGGTCGCCATCCTGCCTATCGACAGCATCGAGCCGACGCCGTTCCAGCGCGATCTTTCGCAGGCGCATCACCGCAAGCTCGCCGACGTGCTGGACCGCACCGGCATCTTCCTCGATCCGGTGATCGCGGTCACCGCGCCCGGAACAGGCTTCTGGACGCCGAACGGCATGCACCGGCTCGAGGCGATGCGCCGCCTGGGCGCGAAAGCCATCACCGCCCTGGTCGTGCCCAGGCGCGAGATCGCCTGGCAGATCCTCGCGCTGAACACGGAAAAAGCGCACAACCTGCGCGAGAAATCGCTCGAGGCGATACGCATCTACCGCGGCCTGATCGACGAGGACGCGAAGCGCGCGGAGGCGCAGTTCGCCTACTACCTCGAGGAGGCGTCGCTCGTGACCCTGGGCATCTGCTACGAGCGCAACGCCAAGTTCGCCGGCGGCGCCTACAACCCGGTCGTGCGCAGGCTGGAGCGCTTTTCAGACGAAAGCCTTGCCGTTTCCCTGAAGCGGCATGACAGGCACGCCGCCCTGCTCATGGAGCTCGACGAGCGCGTGGCGGCGGTGATCGCCAAGCTGAAGGCGCGCGGCTTCGCGAGCCCCTACCTGCGCGCCTTCGTGGTCGCCCGCATCAACCCGCTGCGCTGGATTCAGGGCGAGCCGCCGCCGCTCGAGGACGTCCTCAAGACCATGCGCGAGCGCGCCGGCAAGTTCAACGCCGAGAAGGTGAAGCAGGAAGACCTCGCCACCGCCGGCGGCGCGCCCGACGAGGCGGACTGATCCGCCAGACGCGCACGGTCTTGCGACGCTCAGGCGCGCTGGCCGATGTCGCGCGCGCCGTGCAGGCGCATGATGCCCGCCGCCTTGTCGGCCTGCGCATCGCTTTCGGCGGCCACCGCGACCAGGATGGCGCCGTCGTTCCCGGTCGAGCCTTCCGATTCATTCAGGTCGGCAGAGCTGGGGATCGCGTCCTTCTGGCTCGCGATGAAGCCGATGTCGCCGCGGTCGATGCCGCTTCCCACGAGCTCGCGCACCACGCTTTGCGCTTCGTCGATGCTGTCCATCAACCCTACTACCGTCTTCGCCATCCGATTCTCCTCTGGGTTGACACTGCGCCACGCAAAGCAAGCACGATGCCATCGACGAATCACTTTTTCGGCGCCGGGTGGATGTTGTCCACCCAGTGAACCTCTTCGGGCTGCTCGACCGCCGGGATATCCAGGTTGACGACGACCGGCTCCTGGCCGCTGCGGCATAGCACGCAGGAAAGCGGCTGGGTGTCGCTTGCGTTGATTTCCTGGTGCGGGACGTACGGCGGGACGTAGATGAAGTCCCCGGGTCCGGCCTCGGCGACGAACTCGAGCTTCTCGCCCCAGCGCATGCGCGCCTTGCCGCTCACCACGTAGATCACGCTTTCGACCGGGCCGTGATGGTGGGCGCCGGTCTTCGCTTTGGGGTGAATGACGACCGTGCCGGCCCACAGCTTCTGCGCTCCGGCGCGGGCGTAGGTAATGGCCGCGGCACGATTCATCCCCGGCGTTTGGGGCGTATTGAGGTCCAGCTCGTCCGCATGCACGACCCGCACGCCGTCGAGCTTCCATTTGAAATCTTTACTGGTCGGCACTTTGGCTCTCCTGGGGTCTCATCCATGGACCGGGTGGATCATGATGTCGATCAGGCAGGATTATTGCTAGGGAAGCGGTAGGGCGCGCAACAAGGTGCCTGACCGACACGTTTTCCACAGGAGAGATTACATGAAACTCGCAAAATCGATTCTCGTAGCAGCCGGGCTGGCCCTGGCCGTCGGCGGCGCCTACGCTGCCGACAAGCAGGCCAAGGCCGACGCCGAGCCCGGCTTCAACAACATGGACACGAACAACGACGGCAAGCTGACGCGCGCCGAAGCGGCGAAGGACAAGAGCCTGCTAGCCAAATGGAAGGAAGCCGATCGCGACAACGACGGCACGGTCAGCCGCGCGGAATACCTCATGATGAAAGGCAAGAAGGACGTTGGCACGGTGGTCGACAAGGTCAAAAGCGCAATCAGCAAGGACGACAGCTCCAGCGCCGGCGCGACGAAGCCGAAGTCCAAGTAATCTGCCGCAGCCGCAGGAGCAGGCAAGCGGGCTCTTGGGCCCGCTTTTCATTTCACCCAGGAATCGCGCAGCGTCACGGTGCGGTTGAAGCCGCCGCTCTGGGCTACGAAGTAGCCATGGCGCTCGAACTGGAAGCGCTCCCCCGGTCGTGCGTCGCGCAGGCCGGGCTCGAGCTGCGCCTCGAGGGTCTTCTTCGATTCGGGGTTGAGGTCCTCGAGGAACTGCTCTCCTGGCTGCGGCACCTTGAAAAGCCGGTCGTAGAGATGCACCGGCGCAGCCTGCGCGTGCCGCGCGCTCACCCAGTGGATGTTGCCCTTCACTTTGTAGTTGTCCGCGCCGGGCGTGCCCGACCTGGAGTCAGGGTAATAGGTGCAGCGCACCACGCCGTCGCGCATGCCGAGGCATTTCACGACGTAGCCGTAGCGCAGGCGCACCTCGGCGCCGGGGAAGAGCCGGAAATAGCCTTTCTCCGGCTTGTCCTGATAATCGTCGCGCTCGATCCACAGCTCCCCGGAGAGCGGCACCTCGCGCCGGCCCCAATCGGGCTTCTGCGGGTGGTTGGGAACCTCCACCCGCTCCTCCCCGGACTGCGGATAGTTTTCAATCACCAGCCTGACCGGATCGAGCACCGCCATGCGCCGCGGCGCCACCTCGTTCAGGTGCTCGCGCATCGCGTTCTCCAGCTCGCCGAAGTCGATCAGCTGGTTCGCCTTGGAGACGCCGATCTTCTCGGCGAAGCGACGAAACCCTTCGGGCGTGTAGCCGCGCCGGCGCGCCCCGGCGAGCGTGGGCATGCGCGGGTCGTCCCAGCCGGCGACATGGCCTTCCTCGACCAGCTGGATCAGGCGCCTTTTCGACAGGACGACGTAGGTGAGATTCAGGCGCGCAAACTCTATCTGCTGCGGCAGCGGCCGCTGCAGCAGGCCGCCTTCGGCCAGGCGCTCCAGCAGCCAGTCGTAGAACGGCCGCTGGTCCTCGAACTCCAGCGTGCACAGGGAATGCGTGACGCGCTCGAACGCATCCTCGAGCGGATGCGCGTAGGTGTACAGCGGGTAGATGCACCACTTGCCGCCGGTGCGGTGGTGCTCGGCATGGCGGATGCGGTACAGCACCGGGTCGCGCAGGTTGAGGTTGGGCGAGGCCATGTCGACCCTGGCGCGCAGCACATGGGCACCGTCTTTGAATTTTCCGGCCCGCATTTCTCTGAAAAGCCTGAGGTTCTCCGCCGGCGCGCGATCGCGGTAAGGCGAGTTACGCCCGGGCTCGGTGAATGTGCCGCGGTGGGCGCGCATCTCCTCGGCGCTCTGGCTGTCGACATAGGCGTGGCCGCGCTCGACCAGGTATTCGCCCGCCCGGTACATGAAGTCGAAGTAGTCGCTGGCGAAAAGCGGTTTTTCAAAGCCGAACCCCAGCCACTTCACCGCGTCGATGATGGCGTCGACGTACTCCTGCTCCTCCTTCTCGGGGTTGGTGTCGTCGAATCGCAGGTTGCAGCGGCCGCCGTAGTCGACCGCCAAACCGAAGTTGAGGCAGATGGCCTTGGCATGGCCGAAATGCAGGTACCCGTTCGGCTCGGGCGGAAAACGGGTGACAATGCTTTTGTGCTTGCCCGAGGCGAGGTCGGCCTCGATTACCTGGCGGATGAAATTCGACGACGAGGGAGCGCGCTGCATCATGAAAAAGCTCGGGATTTTCCTAATTTTACAGTGCGCGCTGCTCGGCCTTGCCCAGGCGCAGGGCTTTCCCTCGAAAGCGATGCGCATAATCGTGCCCAGCCCGGCAGGCAGCTCGCCCGATATCCGCGCGCGGCAGATCGCGGGCAAGCTCGCCGAGGCGCTCGGCCAGCCGGTGGTGGTCGAGAACCGTCCCGGCGGCGCAGGCCTGATCGCCGCGCGGGAGGCGGCCGGCGCGGCGCCCGACGGCCATACGCTGCTCCTCGCGCTCATCAACAACGCGATCGGCGACGTGCTCAAGCCCGATCCGTGCTGCCGCCTAAACCAGGAGCTGCTGCCGGTGTCGCGCTTCACCATGACGCCGCTCGTGATGGTGGTCCACCCGTCGCTCAAGGCGAACACCATGATCGACTACGTGCAGCTCGCAAAGCAGAAGCCGGGCGGGCTCACCTACGCCTCGGCCGGCCGCGGCAGCATCAGCCAGCTCGTCGGGGAGTGGCTGAAATCCGAGACCGGGACCGAAATCCTGGAAGTGCCTTACAAGGGCGTCAATGCCGAGCTGCCCGACCTGATGGGCGGGCAGGTGGCGACCGCGTTCGTCGTGCCGCAGGTGCTCATCGCGCCGGTGAAGGCGCAGAAGCTGCGCGCCGTGGCGGTGATGGCCCCTGGGCGCGTGAACGTGCTGCCCGATGTCCCCACGACCCGGGAGGCCGGGCTGCCGGGGCTCGAGGCGATCGTCTGGAACGGCATCTTCGTGCCCGCCGGCACGCCGCGCATCGTCATCCAGGCGCTCCACCGCGAGCTGGTGCGCGCCTTCGACGCGCCCGACATCAGGGATCAGGTGGCCAAGACCGGTTCCACCATCGCCGGCGACACCCCCGAGGAGTTCGCCGCTTTCATCCGCGCCGAGAACGACAAGTGGGCGAAGGTGATCAAGGACGCCAAAATCACCGCCGACTGAATTCGGGGTCAGGGCGGAAATACCGCTTAAGCGTACGCGCAAGCGGCATTTCCACCCTGACCCCGAATTGCCCTGACCCCGAATGGCCGTTAGTACACCACCACGCTGCGGATCGACTCTCCGGCGTGCATCAGGTCGAAGGCCTTGTTGATGTCGCTCAAGGGCAGAGTATGGGTGATGAGGTCGTCGATATTGATCTTGCCCTGCATGTACCAGTCGACGATCTTCGGCACGTCGGTGCGGCCGCGCGCGCCGCCGAAGGCGGTTCCCTTCCATACGCGCCCGGTGACGAGCTGGAAGGGGCGCGTCCTGATCTCCTGGCCGGCCCCGGCCACGCCGATGATCACCGAGACGCCCCAGCCGCGGTGGCAGCATTCCAGCGCCTGGCGCATGAGCTCGACATTGCCCACGCACTCGAAGCTGTAGTCGGCGCCCCCGCCGGTCAGCTCGACGATCTCGGCAACCGCGTCCTTTCCCTTCGGGTTCAGGAAATGCGTCATGCCGAATTTGCGCGCCAGCGCCTCGCGCCCCGGGTTGATGTCCACACCGACGATCATGCCGGCGCCGGCCATGCGCGCGCCCTGCACGACGTTGAGGCCGATGCCGCCGAGGCCGAACACCGCCACGTTGGCGCCCGGCTCGACCCTGGCGGTGTTGAGGACCGCGCCGATGCCGGTGGTCACGCCGCAGCCGATGTAGCAGACCTTGTCGAAGGGCGCATCCTCGCGGATCCTGGCCAGCGCGATCTCGGGAAGCACGGTGAAATTCGCGAAGGTCGAGCAGCCCATGTAATGAAGCACCGGCTTGCCGCCGAGGGAGAACCTGCTGGTTCCATCGGGCAGGAGGCCCTTGCCCTGCGTCGCCCGGATGGCCGTGCACAGGTTGGTCTTGCGCGACAGGCAGGCCTTGCACTGCCGGCACTCGGGCGTGTAGAGCGGGATGACGTGATCGCCTTTTTTCAGGCCGCTGACGCCCGGGCCGGTGTCGAGCACCACGCCCGCGCCTTCGTGGCCGAGAATCGCGGGGAACAGGCCCTCCGGGTCGGCGCCCGACAGCGTGAACTCGTCGGTATGGCACACGCCGGTGGCCTTGATCTCGACCAGCACCTCGCCCGCCTTGGGGCCTTCGAGGTCGACCGTTTCGACGGCAAGCGGCTTGCCTGCCTGGTAAGCGAGCGCGGCCTTTACTTTCACGCTTACTTCCGTCCGAGGCGCTCGAAGGCGTCGTCGACGCCCAGCAGGTAGCGGGCGAGGTCGTCCACCGCGTCGTGGAACTGCTCGGGGGTGAAGCGCCGCTGCACGCGTCCCAGGCGGCGTACATTGGTAAGCTCGACGTTGACCACGCTCGCGTCGAAGTCCGCGCGCACGGCGATGTCGCAGGGCAGCGAGCCGGTGACGGTGAGCTCGGAGCGCGTCACCTTGCCGAAGTCGTTCTTCGCGTCGCCGCGCTGCGCGAACTGGATTTTCAGCGCCTTCAGGTACTGCTCGCAGCGCGCGATATCGTCGCCCAGCAGCATGGCCTTGACCGGGGCCGCGGGATGGACGCGAAAGCGCAGGGAGAGCTGCTCGTAGACTTCCTTGCCCAGGACGTGGCGCAGGCGGTGATCGACGAAGGCCTCCGCCAGGCTGACCGCGGGCAGCTTGCCCAGGTAGATGAACTCGTAAGGCTTCTCGCTGGTCGGCGTGAGGGAATTGAGCTCGCGCGCGAGCTCCACCAGGTAATGGAATGCATTGCGCATGGTGGCGTCGAGCGCGGCGACGCGCCGGGTGCGCTCGAGGGCCGGATCGTCCTTCTGCGGCTGCGCGGCGGATTGCTTCTTCAGCATGTCGAGCGTGGCGCGGCGCATGGTGCCGGTGTTCTCGAGCGTCGCCACCGGCCCGCTGCCGAGCGAGCGCTCGAAGGCCTCGCGCTTGCGCGCCTGCTCCTCGGACCAGCGGCGCATCTCCTCCTCCTTGCGCAGCTGCGCCTGCTCCTCGGCCTTGATGCGCGCCTGCTCCTCGCGGTCGAACCGCTCGACGAACTTGTCGAGGTCCTTGAGCAGCTGGCTGCGCACCTTGTCCTGCTCGATCGGCCGCGCGGCCGGATGCGGGCGCGCGGCCGCCGTCTTCTCGTGGCCCTCGCGCGCACGCGCGGGCGCGGTGCCCATGCGGCGCAGGTCGGCGGCCATCTCCGCGGCGCGCTGGTAGCGCTCGCCGGGCTTCTTGGCGAGCGCGCGGTCGATGATGCGCTCGAATTCCGGCGGGATCTGCGGATCGAGCTTGCGCAGCGGCGGATGCGGGACGGCGGCGATGCGGTTCATGAGGGGAAACACGGTGGTGTCGCCGCCGTTTTCGAACGGCGTGCGCCGGGTGAGCATCTCGTAGAGCACCACGCCGAGCGAGAAGATGTCGGAGCGCGGGTCCACCGGCAGGCCGAGCACCTGCTCGGGCGACATGTAGCGCGGCGAGCCGAGCGAGGTGCCGGCCTGGGTCATGGTGGAGGAGGGCACGTAGGCTACGCCGAAGTCCATCAGCTTGGCGCGCTCCAGCGCATCGATCATCACGTTGGCGGGCTTCACGTCGCGGTGCACGATCGAATAGCGCTGGGCGACATCGAGCGCCTCGGCGACCTGCATGGCGATGTCGGCCACCAGGTCGAAGGCGAGGCGCACCGGCTCGCGCAGGATGTGGTGCAGCGAGCGGCCCGTCAGCAGCTCCATGGCGATGTAGGCGATGCCGCCCTCTTCCCCGACATCGAAGATCGTGACGATGTTGGGATGGTTGAGGCGGCCGGCGGAGCGCGCCTCGCGGATGAACCGCTCGCGCACCTCGGCCATGGCCTCCGCGGGAAGGTTGGGCAGCAGCGTCTTGATCGCCACCTCGCGGTCGATGAGCGGATCGAGCGCGCGGTACACCGCGCCCATCGCGCCGCGCCCGAGCTCCCCTATGATCTTGTAACGGCCCAGCGTCTTTTTCACTGTCTCACTGTCACTGCGCCAGCCTCGTTATGATTCAGGTGCATTGTACCGGCTAACGTCAGGAATATGCTCGACCTTTTGATCCGCGGGAGCCTGGTGGTGGACGGCCGTGGCGGCCCCGCACGCCGGGCCGACGTGGGTGTCAGGGACGGCAGGGTCGCCGCGGTCGGAACGGTACGGGAAAGCGCGGCAAATGTCCTCGACGCGGGCGGCCTTTGCCTGATGCCGGGCATCGTCGATGTGCATACGCACTACGACGCCCAGGTCACCTGGGATCCGACCCTGTCGCCATCGGTTTCGCTCGGCGTGACCACCGCCATCCTGGGAAATTGCGGCTTCGGCATCGCGCCCTGCCCGGCGCGGCTGCGCGAGACGGTCGTGAAAAATCTCTCGGTCGTCGAGGGCATGGACCTCAATGCGCTGCTCCAGGGAACGCGCTGGGAGTTCGAGACCTTCGCCGAGTACCTCGATGCCCTCGAGCGGGCGCGGCCCTACGCCAATGTCGGCGTCCTGGCGGGCCATTCCACCATCCGCACCGCGGTGATGGGCGACGAAGCGTCCACCCGGGCGGTCCCGACTCGTCAGGAATTGTCCGAAATGCAGCGCATGGTGCGCGAGGCGCTGCAGGCCGGCGCCGCCGGCTTCGCCTCCTCGTTTTCGCCGAACCACAGCGGCTGGGGCGGAAAGCCGATGCCCTCGACGATCGCCGCCGACGAAGAGCTGAGGAGCCTTGCAGGAGAGCTCAAAACCGCAAACCGCGGCATTTTCGTCATGGCCACCGGCTCGCGCGCGACCCCCGAGTACATGGAAGCGATCGCCGCCGACACCGGCCGCCCGGCCTTCATGGTGACCGTGCTCACCATGTACGACCGCGCGCACCCGCAGCGCGCGCTGCAGTACTACGAGCGCTGCGCGGCCGCATGCGGGCGCGGCCACGAGGTCTACATCCACACCAGCTGCCAGCCGCTGTCGTTCGATTTCACGCTGCGCGAGCCCTACCTGCTTTATTCGCACGAGGCCTTCGAGCGCGTGAAAGCCGCACCGGCCGAAGCGCGCGCCGCGATCTACCAGGATCCCGCGTTTCGCGATCAGTTCAGAAGAAATCTGCAGAATCCGAAAAGCGGCATCCTGTTTTACGGCGACTGGTCGCAGGTCGAGCTCGACGGCGTGCCCTTGACGCAACGGGCGAGCGATCCGCTCGAGTTCCTGTTCGACCTGCCGCTCGACACGCAGCTCGTGGCGAAGCTCTTCCAGAACGACGACGCGGGCGTTGCGCCGCTGCTCAAGCATCCGGCAGGCGTGGTGGCGCTCTCGGACGCGGGCGCGCATCTCATCGATTTCTGCGACGCGGGCTTCGGCCTGCATTTTCTCGCCCACTGGGTGCGCGACACCGGCTGCTTCACCCTGGAGGAGGGCGTGCGCCGGCTGACCGGCGACCCGGCGCGCAAGTACCGCATACCGGAACGCGGCGTGATCGCGCCGGGCAATTGGGCCGACCTGCTGCTTTTCGATCCTTCCAAGGTCGGCATTTCAAGCCTGAAAAAGCAAAGCGACCTCCCCGGCGGCGGAACGCGCATGACACGCACGCCGCTCGGCGTGCACGGCGTATGGGTGAACGGACTACAGGTTTTCGACGGCGTGAAATATTCGCTGCGGCCCGACGGTGCCGGACGCATCCTTAGGGCATTCGAATCATAAGCTTGGCCTCTCGCGCGCTCATTGCGCGTAATCTCGCTCCCCTAGATTCGTGCGCAAGGAGCCACCATGGGCGCACGACTGCTGCCACGCACACTACCGGAGCTATTTTCCTATTCGCTGGTGATTGAGCGCGACGCCGCGCAGCGCTACGCCGAGCTGGAGCGCTTCATGCGCGACGTGGGCGTCGAGCAGCTCGCCGACGAGTTCGAGAAAATCGGCCGCGAAGAGCAGGAGCAGTACGAGATGATCAAGCTGGGCACCTCGGGGCGGCCGCTGCCCGAGATGGCCGGCTGGGAGCTGAGCTGGCATTTTCTGGGCGACAAGGCGGCGGCCAGCCGGGCGCCGCGCAGCACGCGCGAAGCCATCGCCAGCGCGCTCGCCTTCGAGCGCCATACCCAGGCGTTCTACGTCGACGTCGCCGAGCACTCGCGCGACGACGCGGTGCGCGCTTTCTCCGCGGAAATGGCGCACGACGAGCAGCGCCACATCGCGCGGCTGGAGGTGCTGCTGGAGCGCGAGCCGGA
>CAZJJC010000047.1:0-1906 GCA_964546195.1 uncultured Enterobacteriaceae bacterium
CGAAGCTCGACGCCGACGCGGCAAGCCACAGCCCTGCCCCGCTCAAGAGCCCGCACGCGAGCGCAAGCAAGGCGGGAGGAAGCCGCCGGTAGAGCCGCGGCGCGAAGTTCATCCCCACCGTGAGCGTCACGGTGGCGAGGCCGAACACGAAGCTCATCTCCGCCCGCGTCGCCCCGAGCAGCGCCTCCATCGGCTTGAGGAACACGCTGAAGGCATAAAGCGTACCGAACGGCAGATTAACGACGCTCGCCGCGACCAGCGCCGCGGCGCTTCGTTGTCTTGGGGTCAAGTGTTCTTCGGTCGACTTTCGGCGTAGATGCCGATGCGGATCATGGGGTTGCGGCGGATTCTAGCGCGCCCTGCGTTTGTGTCGTGCTGGACCCGGCCGCGGGGGTACGGGAATTGCTACAGCTTGTCCTGCACACATCTACAGGAGGTTCCGATGGGCAAATTCCTTTCTCTTACTCTTTCCGTCACCGCATTGGCGTTGCTGGCTGCATGCGGCAGCAGGCAGCCCGTGGTCATCGTGCAGCCTGCTGCGCCAGTAGCCGCCGCGCCGCAGGCCCCCGCAGCGCCGGTCGTGCAGGCCACCGCCCTGCGCACGGGCTTCGGACGCATCGAGACCATCACCGGGGCACCGACCGCCTCGGCCGGCGGCACTGCGCCCAGCGCCATGCAGCGGCTCGGCATCAGGATGGACGACGGCAGCATGCAGTACGTCGACACCACCGCTACGGGCCTTGCGGTCCGCGATCGCGTCGAGCTCACCCGCGAGGGTTATATCCGGCGCCATCCGTAGTCCTGACCGGGCACCTTCCATCGAGAGCATCACCCGCTCCCCATTAGGCGCGGGTGATGACCTCGAAGAGGTCGCCGCTAGTAGCTGTACGTCGTGACCGACTCCTCGATTTCTACGCTGGTTCGCGGCGCTTCACCCTTCGCCGAAACCGCGAAGGTCTTGGTTTGCTTGACCACCGTGCGATACGGCAGCAGCGTCTTCGGATCGGCGATGACTTCCATCGTCTTCAGCACCTCGGCCTTGTCCACCGATCCCTCGGCTCCTACAGCTTTGCGCACAAAAGCGCTCATGGCCTGGACGAAGGCCGGGTCGGACGAGCTTCAATCCGATGGCGAGCGGCTGCTTTAGCGCGAGGTATGGCTGGCGGCGGGATTTGCTTTCCTCGCCGCCCTGATCGCCATCGGCCTCATGATGAGATGGCTGCGCCACGCGAGCTTCACCCCCTTCGTCGTGTACCGTCTGCTGCTGGGGCTCGGTCTGTTGTTCTGGCTCCACGTATAATTGCGGCATCCCGTAGCAGGAACCTTCCCGCCTAGTGGATCCGGACAGTATTGCGCGGTGCTTACAGCGCCGCAGCCGTAGAACATCCAAGCAATTGCCTTCCACGCCCGCTCGCCGGGACCTGCCGTAAGGGCGCGACGCCGCGCATCCCATGGATCTCGCCCTCATCGCCCTCGCGCTGTTCCTTGTCCTGCTGAACGGCTTCTTCGTCGCCTCCGAATTCGCGATCGTCAAGCTGCGCCGCACGCGGGTCGAGGCCATCCGCAAGCGCCACGGCATGCGCGGCGCCCTCCTCGCCAAGGTTCACGCCAACCTCGACTCCTATCTTTCGGCCTGCCAGCTCGGCATCACTCTCGCCTCGCTCGGCCTGGGCTGGATCGGCGAGCCCGCCTTCGCGCGCCTGCTCGAGCCGCTGTTCGCCGCGGCGGGCATCCGGTCCGAGGCGGCGCTCGAGATCACCGCCTTCGCGGTGGCGTTCTTCATCATCTCCTACCTGCACATCGTAATCGGCGAGCTTGCGCCGAAGTCGATGGCGATACGGCGGCCGGAAACCATGTCGCTGTGGACTGCAGCGCCGCTGTATCTTTTCTACTGGGGCATGTACCC
>CAZJJC010000048.1:0-1518 GCA_964546195.1 uncultured Enterobacteriaceae bacterium
CTTGCCGGTGACGTGGCGCACCGAGAGCGCGGCGCCGCCGCGCGCGTCGCCGTCGAGCTTGGTGAGGATCACGCCGGTGAGCGGCAGGCGCTCGTTGAACGCGCGCGCCACGTTGACCGCGTCCTGGCCCTGCATGGCGTCGACCACGAACAGCGTCTCCACCGGCCGCACGGCCGCGTGCAGCTCGGCGATCTCGCGCATCATGTCCTCGTCGACGGCGAGGCGCCCCGCGGTGTCGATGATGAGCACGTCCTGGTAGCGCGTCTTTGCGTACTCGAGCGCGCGGCGCGCGATGTCCGCGGGCTTTTCACCCACGCTCGACGGAACAAACTCGGCGCCGGCCTGGCCGGCCACGGTCTTCAGCTGCTCGATGGCGGCGGGGCGATAGACGTCGGCCGACACCACGGCGACCTTCTTCTTGTCGGCGGCGAGCAGCCGCGCGAGCTTGCCGGTGGTCGTGGTCTTGCCCGAGCCCTGCAGGCCGGCCATCAGGATCACCGCCGGCGGCTGCGTCGACAGATCCAGGCCGACGTTCGCCTCGCCCATGAGCGTGGCGAGCTCGCGATGCACCACGCCGACCAGCGCCTGGCCCGGCGTGAGGCTGCCGACCACCTCCTCGCCGAGCGCCTTGGCGCGCACCGCATCGATGAAGTGCTTCACGACCGGAAGCGCGACGTCGGCTTCGAGCAGCGCGATGCGCACTTCGCGCAGCGCGTCCTGGATGTTGTCCGGCGTCAGGCGCGCTTCTCCGCGCATGGTCTTGACGATCTTGCCGAGGCGCGCGGTCAGGTTGTCGAGCATGGGTGATAGACTGAAGAGGTGCCCGACATTGTAATTCACGTCGTCGCGTCCGCCGCGTACGTGGGCTTGGCGTGGCACTTCTGGAGGACGCGCTGGCGCCTTGCGGCGGCGCCGGAAAGACGCACGGCTGGCAGCGGCCTGCAAGGGTGGGAGCGGGCCGCGATTCTCGCGCCCCTCGCGCTGCATGGCTGGCTCCTCTACGACCGCACCTTCGCTGCGCCAGAGCTGAGACTCGGCTTTGCGCAGGCCCTTTCCGTGATGATGTTTCTCGGCGTTACCTTGTACTGGGTCGAGAGCCTCTTCTACGGCCTGGAGGGCTTGGAGCCGCTTATCCTGCCGCTCGCGGCGCTCGCCGTGCCGCTGCCGGCATTGTTTGCGGGCCGCGGCATTGACGTTCAAACCGCGCAGTTCAAGGTGCACTTCGCGCTCGCGATGATCGCGTATAGCTTATTCACCATCGCATTGCTTCATGCCACGCTGATGGCGATTGCCGAGAGGCGCCTGCATCGGAAGCATGCGAAGTTTGCCGTCAACCTACCGCCCTTGCTTACGCTCGAGCAATCGCTTTTTCGGGTGATCGGGATCGCCTTCGTGTTCTTGACGCTGACCCTGGCGACCGGCATGGCGCTGACGGATTCCATGTTCGGCCGCCTGCTGCGCTTCAATCATGAGACCGTCTTCGCGCTCATGTCGTGGGTCACTTTTGCCGCCCTGCTG
>CAZJJC010000049.1:0-4040 GCA_964546195.1 uncultured Enterobacteriaceae bacterium
TCGAGCACCTGCACCGTCCAGCCCGGCACGCGGCCGACGGCGAAGATCGGCACGACGAGATCCGCGGGAATGCCGTTCAGGTAGTAGACCACGCCGGCGTAGAAGTCGACGTTGACGTTGACGCCGTGGCGCGCGTAGGGTTGCATCGCCTCGACCAGCGCCTCGAGGATCTGGTACCACTTCGGCTGACCCAACTCGCGCGAAAGCTTGTCCACGCCGGCGCGCATGTGGCGCGCCCGCGGATCCTCGGCGCGGTAGACCCGGTGGCCGAAGCCCATTACCGGCTCCTTGGCGGCGCGCTTGCGCTTCACGTACGCGGCGGCGTTCGTCGCGTCGCCGACCTCCTGCGCCATCAGCATCACGTTCTCGGCAGCGCCGCCGTGCGCCGGCCCGGAGAGCGCGGCGATCCCCGCGGTGATGGCGGCGTGCAGGTTCGCTTCCGTGCCCGCCACCACGCGCGCGGTGAACGACGAGGCGTTCGAGCCGTGCTCGGCGTGCAGGACCATGTCGATGTCCATGAGGCGCGCGGCGTCGTGGCTCGGCACGGTGCCCTTCAGCATGTAGAGGAAGTTCGCCGCGTGCCCGAGCGAGGCATCCGGGGCCGCGGGCGCGCGCCCGTTACGGATGTGCTCGTGCGCCGCCACGATCATCGGCACCTGCGAGGCGAGCCGCACGCCCTTGCGCACGGTGGCTTCCGGAGAGTTGTCGGCTACCTCGGGGTCGAACGCCCCGAGCGCCGAGACCGCCGTGCGCAGCACGTCCATGGGATGCGCTGCTTTCACCAGCTCGATAAGCTTGTAGATCTCAGGAGGAAGCTTGCGCGCCGCCTTAAGCTCGGAATCGAAGCGGTTCAACTGCTCCCGGTTCGGAAGCTCGCCCTTGAGAAGCAGGTGGCAGGTCTCCTCGAAGCTCGAGTGCTCGGCGAGCTCATGAATCGAGTAGCCGCGGTAGCGCAGCTCGCCCGCGCGTCCGTCGATGTAGCAGACCCGAGAGCGGTCGAAGTACACGCCCTTCAGCCCGCGATGAACTTCGGTTTTCCCGGTTTCTTCGCTCATGTCCCGATAGCATAACGAGTGGTTCGGCCGGAACGAAGGGTTTCGTTTTCTGAGAAATTCTGATTATCGGTGGGTCATTGTCGGCGCGGGCTCGGCGGGCTGCGTGCTGGCCAACCGGCTGTCGGTCGATCCCGGGCACCGGGTGCTGTTGCTGGAAGCCGGCCCGCGCGACCGCTCGCTCTGGATCCACCTGCCGATCGGCTACGGCAAGACCATGTTCCACCCGCTCTACAACTGGGGCTTCCATACGGAGCCGCAGCCGCACATGAACGGCCGGCGCATCTACTGGCCGCGCGGCCGCTGCCTCGGCGGTTCCTCCTCGATCAACGGCCTCATCGTGGTGCATGGCCAGCCGCAGGATTACGACGCCTGGGCGGCGCAAGGCAACGCCGGATGGAGATGGAAGGACGTCGAGCCCTACTTCAGGCGCAGCCGGATGTCAGTTTCGCCGATCGGCGAAAAGCACGAGCTCATCGAAGCGATCATCGACGCGGCCAACGAGCTCGGCATTGCGCGCAGCACCGATTTCAACGGCACCCACCAGGAAGGGGCCGGGTACTACCAGCTCTTCACGCGCAACGGCTGGCGTTCGAGCAGCGCCACCGCGTACCTGCGGCCGGCCGAGCGGCGTGCCAATTTGCGCATCGAGACCGGTGCGCACGTCACGAAGATCCTCTTTGACGGAAGGCGTGCCCTCGGCGTGGAGTATCGAAAGGGAACGCAAGGCTTCAAGGTCCACGCGGGCGAAGTCATCCTGAGCGCGGGCGCGATCCAGAGCCCGCAGCTCCTGCAGCTGTCCGGGGTCGGGCCGCCGAAGCTGCTTCGATCGCTCGGCATTCCGGTCGTGGCGGATCTGCCCGGCGTGGGTGAGAACCTGCAGGACCACCTGCAGCTGCGCGTGATGTACAAGTGCACGCGCCCGATCACCACCAACGACGATCTCGCGAGCTGGTTTAGAAGAGCGAAAATTGCCTTTCAATGGGCAATAAGACGTACGGGACCGCTTGCGATCGGCATCAATCAGGGGGGCCTCTTTACGCGCGTGCTGCCCGAGTCCAAGACCCCGGACGTGCAGTTCCACTTCGCGACGCTCTCGGCGGAGCTCGCTGGCGCAAAGCCCCATCCCTGGCCGGGCTTCACCATGTCGGTCTGCCAGCTGCGGCCCAAGTCGCGCGGCACGGTACGCATCCGCTCCGCCGATCCGCTGCAGCCGCCAGCGATGCAGCCGAACTACCTTTCGGAGGAGCTCGACCAGCGAGCTGCGATCGCAGGCGTCAGGCTCGCCCGCCGCCTGGCGCAAACGAAAGCGTTACGGCCTTACGTCGCCAGCGAATATCGACCCGGAGAGCGGGTCCGGTCCGATGAGGACCTGCTGCAGTTCGCGCGCAATTACGGCGCGACGATCTTCCACCCTTCGGGGACCTGCAAGATGGGAAGCGACGCGATGGCCGTGGTCGATCCGCATTTGAAGGTGCACGGCGTTGAGGGCCTGCGAGTGGTGGACTGCTCGATCATGCCGACGCTCGTATCGGGCAACACTCATGCGCCCGCCGTGATGATCGCCGAGAAGGCCTCGGACCTCATCCTTGAAGATTCAACGCCGCGGCCATAGCACTCGCCGCGCGGCGCAGGGTCGCCAGGTAGCCGAGCGCGCGCTCGAGCGGCATGCGCGAGGCCGGTGCGTGCACCGCGAGCGCCGCGCAGGCGCGCTTGCCGCCGACGACCGGGACCGCGACGCACACCAGGCCGGCATGGAATTCCTCGTTGTCGGTCGCGTAGCGGTTGGCGCGGATGTTCGCGAGCTCGGCGGCCAGGCGCTTCGGGTCGGTGATCGTGGTCTCCGTATAGCGGTTGAGCCCGAGCTGCGCCACCAGCCGCTCGCGCGAGGCTTTCGGAAGCAGCGCAAGCAGCAGCTTGCCGCTCGCGGTGCAGTGCAGCGGCACGTGCGAGCCGGAGGTGAGGTTCATGCGCAGCGGCCAGGCGGCCTCTACGCGATCGACGTAGATCACCTCGGCGCCGTCGAGCATCGTGAAGTTGCAGGTCTCGCCGATTTCTTCCACCAGGCGGGCGAGGATCGCGCGCCGCCCGGCACGCAGGCTGCCGTTGAGCATCACGTTGCGCCCGAGCAGCGCGAGCCGCGGCCCCGGCGCGTACTTGCGCGCGCCCGGCTCGCGGATCACGAGACCGGCGGTCTCCAGCATGCCGAGCATGCGGTAGAGCGTTGGCTTGGGCAGGCGCACCATGCCGGTCAGCTCGGCGAGGGCCGCCGGCCGCTCGGCGGCCACCAGCGCCTCGAGCACCGAGACCGCGCGCAGCGTCGCGGGGATGCTGTCTTCCTTGCGGGGCATGGTCGCTAGATTATCATTTTCTAAAACGCGACTTGTGAGAAACTGAGGCGCCCCTTTTTTCCTCTGGCGGGACCCTGACATGACCAACATCGCTGACGTGAAGCGCATCGTCGTTTCCGGCCGCACGCGCATGACCCCCTCCGAAGCCTTCGTCGAAACGCTGGTCGCGCAGGGCGTGACCGAGGTGTTCGGCATCGTCGGCTCGGCCTACATGGACGCGCTCGACCTGTTCCCCGCCGCCGGCATCCGCTTCGTGCCCACGGTGCACGAGCAGGGCGCGGCGCACATGGCCGACGGCTACTCGCGCGTTTCCGGCCGCCACGGCGTGTGCATCGGCCAGAACGGGCCGGGCATCACCAACTTCGTCACCGCGGTCGCCGCCGCCTACTGGGCGCACTCGCCGGTGATCGCGATCACGCCCGAGTCGGGCACCATGAGCATCGGCCTGGGCGGCTTCCAGG
Organism: uncultured Enterobacteriaceae bacterium; assembly: GCA_964546195.1. Classification (GTDB taxonomy): domain Bacteria; phylum Pseudomonadota; class Gammaproteobacteria; order Burkholderiales; family SG8-39; genus SCGC-AG-212-J23. The sequence continues at coordinate 3,865 of CAZJJC010000049.1, forward strand.
AGACCGACCAGCTGCCGATCTTCTCCAGGATCACGAAGTTCCAGGCGCACATCAACAACCCGGCGCGCATGGCCGAGCTCACCGCGCGCGCCTTCGACCGCGCCATCCTCGAGATGGGGCCGGCGCAGGTCAACATCCCGCGCGACTTCTTCTACGGCGAGATCGAGTGCGAGGTG
>CAZJJC010000050.1:0-3123 GCA_964546195.1 uncultured Enterobacteriaceae bacterium
GAACCTGCTGACCTACATGGACGGCAAGACCGGCGCCGAGAATCTGCTGCAGAAGGTCCTGCAGGACCCGGAGCTCCTGAAGTCGCTCGGGCAGGCGCCCAAGCCCGTCCAGTAAGTCAACGAACCAATGCGATAAGAGAGGGAAATTACCATGGCGACTCCAAATCAGAACGCGGGAGAGCAGCAGCAGCTCCCGGCCGCAGGCGAGCTGGACGAGTTCTCGGCGCTGCTGAAAAGGGAATTCAAGCCGAAATCGGAAGAGGCGAACGAGGCCGTGCAGCGCGCCGTGCGCACGCTTGCGCAGCAGGCTCTCGTGGATACCAGCGTCGTCAGCGACGACGCCGTGCGCACGATCGAGAAAATCATCGCCGAGATCGACAAGAAGCTCACCGAGCAGATCAACAAGATCCTGCATCACGAGGATTACCAGAAGCTCGAGGGGGCCTGGCGCGGCCTGAGCTACCTCGTGAACAACACCGAAACCGACGAGATGCTGAAGATCCGCGTCATGAACGCATCGAAGGCGGATGTGGCGCGCTCGCTGAAGCGCTACAAGGGCACCAACTGGGATCAGAGTCCCCTCTTCAAGCGTGTGTACGAGGCCGAGTACGGTCAGCTCGGCGGCGAGCCGTACGGCTGCCTGGTGGGCGACTACCATTTCGACCAGAGCCCGCCGGATGTCGAGCTGCTCGGCGAGCTGGCGAAGAACGCGGCCGCGGCGCACTGCCCGTTCATCAGCGGCGCATCCCCGACCTTGATGCAGATGGACTCGTGGCAGGAGCTGTCCAATCCGCGCGACCTCACCAAGATCTTCCAGACGCCCGAATACGCGGCGTGGCGGTCGCTGCGCGAGGCCGATGACGCAAAGTACGTGGGATTGGCGATGCCGCGGTTTCTCGCCAGGCTGCCCTACGGAGCGAAGACCAATCCGGTGGAGGAGTTCAATTTCGAGGAGGTGACCGAGGGCGGCGCGCACGACAAGTACAACTGGGCGAATGCCGCGTACGCGATGGCGGTCAACATCAACCGGGCATTCAAGCTGTACGGGTGGTGCACCACCATACGCGGCGTCGAATCCGGTGGCGCGGTGCCGAACCTGCCGGTGCATGCGTTCCCGACGGACGAGGGCAGCATCGACGCCAAGTGCCCCACCGAGATCGCCATCAGCGACCGGCGCGAGGCTGAGCTCGCCAAGAGCGGCCTGATGCCGCTCGTGCACCGCAAGAACAGCGACTTCGCCGCCTTCATCGGCGCGCAGTCGCTCTACAAGCCGAGCGAGTACCAGGACGCCGATGCGACCGCGAACGAGAACCTGGGCGCGCGGCTCCCCTACATGTTTGCCACATGCCGCTTTGCGCATTTCCTGAAGTGCATGGTGCGCGACAAGATCGGCTCGTTCAAGAGCGCATCGGACATGCAGGTCGATCTGCAGCAGTGGATCCTCCAGTATGTCGATGGCGATCCGGCAAACTCCTCCGAGGCCACCAAGGCGAGCCGTCCACTGGCAGCCGCCGAAATCGTGGTGGAGGAGGTGGAGGGAAATCCCGGCTACTACACGTCCAAGTTCTTCCTCAAGCCGCACTATCAGCTTGAGGGGCTTTCGGTTTCCCTGAGGCTCACGTCGAAGCTTCCCTCGGCGAAAGCGGCGTAGTTTTCAACCAACCACTTCATAAACTGCGGAGGGCACCATGCCAGCGGTAGACATGTTCATCAAGATTGACGGTATTCCCGGGGAGTCGCCGGACGCCAAACACAAAGACGAGATCCAGGTGGAATCCTGGAGCTGGGGCGTGGCCAACACCGGCAACATGGGTGTCGGCTCGGGCGGTGGCGCCGGCAAGGGGACGTCCAGCGATCTGACCTTCAACCATTACCTGGACAAGGCTTCGCCTATCCTGTTTCTGTCTTGCATCTCGGGCAAGCACATCCCCACTGCCCAATTGACGCTGCGCAAGGCGGGCGAGAAGGCGCAAGAGTACTTCACGATGAAGCTGACCGACCTCCTGGTCACCAACGTGCAGGTGGGCGGCAACGGAGCGGATCTCAAGGGGCCGGTGGAGTCCGTGAGCTTGAACTTCACCAAGTACGAGGTCGACTACAAGACGCAGGACGCCAAGGGACAGCTGGGTGCAGGGGCGAAGTCAGGCTGGAATCTGAAGCAAAACGTGAAGGTATGAGCGGCACCGAGTGACCGCCACGCTCAAGCTCGGGCAGCTGGCCAACGGGTCCGCGCGGCTCGCCGACCTGCTCGCGGAGGGCGAGAAGTCGGTGCGCGGCGATCCGGCGAATGCCAAGCGCCGCATCATGCTGTTCCAGCTTTTTATCCTCAGCGGACAGTGGGATCGCGCGCTCACCCAGCTCTACGTCGTCAAGGAGATGGACGCCGAAGCGGGTGACTTCGTGCGGACCTACCAGGAAGTGATCCGCTGCGAGCTGTTCCGCAAGGAGGTCTTTGCGGGCGGCAGGACAGCGCTGATCCTGGGCGAGCCGCAGGAGTGGGTCGCGAAGCTCACCGAGGCGGTGCGCCTCCTGGGCGAAGGCAGAGTCGGCGAAGCGGCTGCGCTGCGCGAGGCGGCGTTCGAGGCGGCGCCCGGCGTGTCGGGCAAGCTGAACGACGAGCCGTTCGAATGGATCGCGGATGCCGACGTACGAGTCGGGCCGGTGTGCGAGGCCATGCTGAATGGAAAGTACTACTGGATTCCGTTCGACCGCCTGTCGCGCATCGAGGTCGAGGCGCCGACCGATCTGCGCGATCTGATCTGGGCTCCGGCGAAGCTGACGTTCCAGGGCGGCGGCGAGCAGGTCGCTTTCCTGCCGGCGAGATATCCCGGAAGCGAGCGGGCCGAGGACGACGAGGTACGGTTGTGTAGAAAGACGGAGTGGCGCGACCTCGGGGCCGATACCCACGTCGGCATGGGCCAGCGCATGTTCGCAACCGATGTGGGCGAGACCGCGATCCTGGAAGCCCGTGTTATCGAACTGAACGGGTAGCACCGCAGCAATGGCGGAAGCGAATCGCGACCGGATCAATCCATCGCTCCTCGACCGCCTTACCGATGAAGCGCCGGGCAACCCGTCCGCGCGCGGCGGGCAGTCGGTCACGCTCTCGGAGCTGCGCAGGAG
>CAZJJC010000051.1:0-2029 GCA_964546195.1 uncultured Enterobacteriaceae bacterium
AGAAACCCGATCGCGCCGATCACCGCCAGCGAGGCGAGCATGATGTCTGCGTGGAGGAATTCCTTGGCGTCGAAGATCACCCACCCGAGGCCGAAGGCGGAAGCCGCCAGCATCTCGGCGCCCACCACCGCGATCCAGGCGCGCTGGAACGCGAGGCGCAGCCCGGTGATGATGAAAGGCGAGGCGCCCGGCACCACCACCTTCCAGAACATCGCGCCGCCGCGCGCGCCCATCGAGCCTGCGGCGCGCAGCCACAGCGGATTCACCGCGCGCGCGCCGGTCCAGGTGTTGACCACCATCGGGAAGCTCGCCGCATAGAACACGAGGAGGATGGTGGCGGTATTGCCCAGGCCGAACCACAGGATGAACACCGGCGCCCAGGCGAGCGAAGGGATCGGCATGAGCGCGCTGACCAGCGGCAGGCAGAAGCTTTCCACCGGGCGATAGCGTGCCATGAGAAAGCCGAGCACCAGGCCGAAGCTCGCCGCGAGCGTGAGCCCGGCGAACACGCGGTACAGCGTGTTGACGGCATGCCCCGCCATCGAGCCGTCGATGAGCATCGCCCACAGCGTTTGCGCAACCGCCGGCAGGGTCGGCACCAGGGCTTGCGCGAACCAACCCGACCTTGCAACAACCTCATAGACCGCCAGGGCGATGACTATGGAAAACAAGGCTCTCATGCCGCCACCATCCCCCAGCGCACCACGGTGTAGCGCTCGAGCGGCTGGAACACGAGCTTCTCCAGGCCCAGGCCGATCGCGCCGATCACCGCGATGCCGGCGAGCATCGCGTCGGTGTTGAGGAACTCGCGCGCGCCGAAGATGAGCCACCCGAGGCCCCAGGGCACCGCGGCGAGCATCTCCACCGCGACCAGGATGCGCCAGGCCTGCGCGAGGCCGAGCCGGCAGCCGGTAAGGATGTAGGGCAGCGCGCCGGGCAGGATGACATAACGGAACAGCCGCCGCTCGTCCGCCCCCATGGTCTGCGCCGCGCGCACCCAGATCTCCTTGACCGCCTTCACCCCGGTCCAGGTGTTGAGGGTGACGGAAAACGCGGACACGAAGGCCACGAGCACGATGGAGCCGGTGTCGCCCAGGCCGAACCACAGGAGAAAGAGCGGCGCATAGGCGAGCCCCGGAACCGGCGCGCCGATGCTCACCAGCGGCAGCAGCAGATCCTCGGCACGGCGAAAGCGTCCCATGGCGATGCCGATCAGCACGCCCGCAACGGCGGCGATGGCGAACCCCAGCGCGAGGCGAAACAGCGTCTCGGCGGCGTGGTGGGGCAGGATGCCCTGCACCGTGAGGCGGACGAGCGTGGCCGCGATTTCCTCCAGCGGCGGGAACAGGCGCCGCGGGAATGCGCCCGAGTGCGCCACCAGCTCCCAGATTGCCGCGACGACGATGAACGGGAACGCGGTGCGTACCACTCGGGGCTCTGCTCTCAGTCCTCGAGCCGCTCGTCAGGCCGCATCCGGGCCCTCGACGATCACGAGTTCGACCTCGCCTGCGCCGCCGGCGCGGAACGCGGCCGCCTCGCGATACTCCGGGGAGTCGTGGCAGGCCACCGCCTGCTCGAGCGACGGGAACTCGATCACCACGAAGCGATGGAACTTCTGCGGCCCTTCCAGAATCTTGAAGCGCCCGCCGCGCGCGAGCACCTTGCCGCCGTAGCGCGCGAGGATCGCCGGCACGCGGTCGGTGTATTTTTTGTACTCGACCGGATCGTTGATCTTCGAGCGCGCTACCCAGTACGCCGCCATGAATGCCTCCGCAAGAACCAAAAACAGGGACAGACCACGTTTTCCGATGCGGAGCCTGTCCCGGCTTGCGGGTCATGCAGGGTCCCTATAATCGGCCGATGACGCTCATTTCCGGGTTCTGGGACGAGGCGGTGGTGCCGGCGCTGGTGGAGTACATCCGCATTCCGGCGAAAAGCCCGTTCTTCGACAAGGACTGGTCGCGCAACGGGCACATCGACGAGGCGGTGGAGCTGGCGGCGAAATGGTGCCGGGCGCACGCGGTCGAGG
>CAZJJC010000052.1:0-5695 GCA_964546195.1 uncultured Enterobacteriaceae bacterium
CCGCGCCGCGGTGGCGGCCAAGGTCAGCATGACCTACAAGATCCTCTACAACGACGCGGTGGCGATGACCGGCGGCCAGCACCACGACGGGCCGCTCGACCCGGCGATCATCTCGCGCCAGATCGCCGCCGAGGGCGTGAAGCCGATCGTGGTGGTCACCGACGAGCCCGACAAGTATCCGCGCGGCACCGACTGGGCGCCGGGGGTCACGGTGCGCCACCGCGACGAGCTCGATCAGGTGCAGCGCGAGCTGCGCCAGGTGCCGGGCGTGTCGGCGCTCATCTACGACCAGACCTGCGCCTCCGAGAAGCGCCGCCGCCGCAAGCGAAACGAGTATCCCGACCCCGCCAAGCGCGTGGTGATCAACGAGATGGTGTGCGAGGGCTGCGGCGACTGCAGCGTGAAATCGAATTGTCTCTCGGTCGAGCCGCTCGAGACCGAGTTCGGCCGCAAGCGCGCCATCAACCAGTCCTCGTGCAACAAGGACTACTCGTGCGTGAAAGGCTTCTGCCCGAGCTTCGTCACGGTCGAAGGCGGGCAGCTGAAGAAGGGCAGGAAGTCGGCCAAGGGAACCGACGACTTTCCGCCGTTGGAAGAGCCCTTGCTTTCCCCCGTGAATACTTCTTATGGAATTCTTGTTACCGGCATCGGAGGCACCGGAGTCATCACCATCGGCCAGATCATCGGCATGGCGGCGCACCTTGAGGGCAAGGGCGTCTCGGTGCTCGACATGTCGGGGCTCGCGCAGAAGTACGGCGCGGTGATGTCGCACGTGCAGGTCGCGGCGAATGCCGAGGCCATCCACGCCACGCGCCTGGACACCGGCGGGGCGCACCTGGTGCTCGGCTGCGATCTGGTGGTCAGCGCGAGCACCGAGTCGATCGCCAAGATGGGGCCTGCGCGCACGCGCGCGCTGGTGAACGCCACCGTCACGCCGACCGCGGAGTTCGTGAAGAATCCCAACTGGCAGCTGCCCGGCTCCGATCTGCAGGGCGACATAAGGGAATCTTCGCTGACTTCGGATTTCGTTCCCGCCACCGAGCTGGCGACCGGGCTCATGGGCGACGCCATCGCCACCAACATGTTCATGCTGGGCTACGCCTACCAGAAGGGCTGGGTGCCGCTCTCCGGGGCGTCGCTCGAGCGCGCCATCGAGCTCAACGCCGTGGCGGTCGACTTCAACAAGAAAAGCTTCCTGTGGGGCCGGCGCGCGGCCGCCGACCCGGAAAGAGTGAAGCGCATCGCCGCGCCGGCCGAGGTGATCGCGATCGACCAGCGCCTGTCGCGCAATCTCGACGAGCTGTTGGAGCGCCGCACGCGCTTTCTGGCGCACTATCAGAACGAGAAGTACGCGCGGCGCTACAAGGCCCTGGTCGAGCGCGTGAGGAGAATCGAGCAGGACCGGACCGGCTCGAGCAAGCTCGCCGAAGCCGTGGCGCGCTATTACCACAAGCTGCTCGCCTACAAGGACGAGTACGAGGTCGCGCGCCTGCACGCCAACGGCGAGCTGGAGAAGAAGATCGAGGGCATGTTCGAAGGCGACTACAAGCTGGTGTTCCACCTCGCCCCGCCGCTGCTCGCCAGGGCCGACCCGCTCACCGGCGAGCCGCGCAAGATGGAGTTCGGGCCGTGGATGCTGACGCTTTTCAAGGGATTGAAGACCCTCAAGTTCCTCCGCGGTACCCCGTTCGACCCTTTCGGCTACACCGAAGAGCGCCGCATGGAGCGCGAGCTGATCCGCGAGTACGAGCGCTCGGTGGAGGAGCTGGTCAAGGGCCTCAGCGCGCAGAACCATGCGATCGCCGTGCAGATCGCCTCGCTGCCCGAGGAAATGCGCGGCTTCGGCTACATCAAGAAGCGCAACGTCGAGGCCGCGCGCAGCAGGCGCGCGGAGCTCCTCGCGCGCTTCGCCGCCGCCTCCGCCCCTGCGCGCGCCGCCGCTTGAGATGCAAATCGGGGTCAGAGCCCGATTTCTTTTGCTGCGTGCCCTGGCGGCTTGGGGGGCAAGCGCGGCGGCGCCGGATTACCGGCTGATCACCGATCCGAGGGAAAGCGCACGCGAGAGCGCGACGCGGCTGCTGGGCCTGCTCGCGGAGGGCAACATCGAGGCCGCGGCCGAGCTGTCCAACGCGCCCAGGCATCGCTACGAGGTGCTGCGCGACTATCGCGAGGCGGTCGGGGGCGAGGAGTTCAAGCGCGTGTACGCGCGCTACTTCGATCCGGGCAATCGCGTGCTCGCCGAGGCGGCGATCGGGCAGCACCGGCTGCTCATCTGGGAGCTGGGCGAAGCCTACCCGTACCTCGCCGGGCAGTTCTTCGTCGAGGTGGACGGCGCATTCCTGCTCGACGACGTGCCCAGCGCCGGGCGCGCGAAGCTGCAGCGCGTCCTGCAGGCCTACCGGGCGAAAGCTAGCTTTTCAGAGTGAACGGCGTGAAGTGGGTATCGCGGTCGTAGTAGTCCTCGTTCTCGGCGCGCTTGAGCACTGCGACCACGAGGTACGTCACGGGCGTGAAGAGCACCTCGACGCCCACCTTGAGCACGAACTGCGCGAGCATGATGGCGCCGAGCCGCTCGTTCGGGATGATGCCCGAGCCGTAGAAGGCGAGCGGATAGAACAGCGCCGAGTCCACCGCCTCGCCGGCGAGGGTCGAGCCGATGGTGCGCGTCCACAGCCACCTTCCGGCCGTGGCGATCTTCATCTTCGCCAGCACGAAGGAGTTCACGAACTCGCCGCAGAAGTAGGCGAACATCGAGGCCGCGGCGATGCGCGGCGCCTGGCCGAAGGCGACCTCGTAGGCCTGCTGGTTCCCCCAGAACGACGCCGGCGGCAACGCCACCACCACCGCTGCCATGAGCGAGGCAAACGCGAGCCCGGCGAAGCCCGCCCAGATCACGCGGCGCGCGCGCGCGTAGCCGTAGACCTCGGTCAGGATGTCGCCGAACACATAGGCGATCGGGAAGAACAGCACCCCGGCGCCGAACGCCGGCCAGTCGCCGAACTGCACGATCTTCGCCGGCCCGATCAGGTTGGAGCAGATCAGGACCGTGACGAACGCCGCCATCACGAAGTCGTAATACTTGTAGCCGCGGGTCATCCCAGCCGGGGCGAATAATCCCGAAACTCGGGCTCGAGCTCGATGCCGAGCGCGTCGAGCGTGCGCGCCACCATGGCGTAGAACCCGGCAGTCACGGCCAGCTCGACGTAGTCGTGATGATTGAAATGCCGGGTGACCTCGCGATACAGCTCGTCGCTCACGCGCCCCTGGGTGACGGCTTCGGCAATCGCAAGGGCGGCTTTTTCCTGTTCACTGAATTCGGAGGAAATTCTCCAGTCCGCGAGCGCCGCGATCTGCGCCTCGCGCACCCCGCTGTTTCGCGCCATCGCGAGATGCTGCGCCCACTCGTACTCCGATCGCACGAGCTGCGCGCCGCGCAGGATCACCAGCTCGCGCAGCGCGCGCGGCGTGCGCGTGTCGTAGCGCAGCGCCTTGGAGAACTCGGTCCACGCCGCCGCGAGCTTCGGATGATTCCCCAGGGCGCGATACAGATTCGGCGGCGTGCCCCACAACTCCTCGACCCTTTTCTTGAGGGCAGGCTCGAACGCCGCCATCGGCACCCTTTTCATGGGCCGGCATGATAACCGACCCGAATTCGGGGTCAGAGCCCGATCTCCAGCGTGAACGGATCTTCTTCGACGGCGGGCCCCTTCGGCCGCGGTCCCGGCTTGCCACGCCCGAGCTTGCAGCCGAGCGTCTGCTCCACGCGCGCTTTCAGCGCATCGCTGGCGAGCGGATAACCCGCGTTCGTCGCGTCCCGGATTTCCTTCACCAGCGACGGGTCCAAGGGCTGCTCGAAAAGTCCGCGATAGGCATCGTGTCGTGCCTCGCCTCGCTCGCCCAAGGCCAGGTATTCCGGGTGAGGGGAAAGCATGGGGTCGCTGTGCACCCCTGCGTTCGACCGGAAGCTGGACCAGGGGTAGGCGTCCGGGTGGTTCGACAGTCCCGCCCGGACCGGATTCGACTCGATATACCGATGGCACGCCAGCGCGTAGCGCGCCGACTCGACCAGGCAGGAGCGAAAGCGGCCTTCCCAGAGCGTCCCGCTGCGCTCGTGGCGCCGGTTGAAGTACTGCACGTAGCGCTGGCCGAGGTCCCGCATCAGCGTGGAGCAGCCCTCGGTGTCCTCCGGCGTGAGCAGCAGATGCACGTGGTTGGTCATCAGGCAGTACACATGCACCGCGCAGCCGTGCTTCGCGGAAAGCTCGCGCAGATGAGCCAGGTAGACCAGGCGGTCGCTCTCGCAGCCGAAGCAGTCGGCGCGGTTGTTTCCGCGCTGCACGATGTGCAGGGCGACCCCGGGCAGGACCAGGCGCTCTTGTCTGGGCATGCCCCTAGAACGATCGGGAACCCGGGCCGGTTGACGGAATTCGGGCTCTGACCCCGAATTTTCGGCCCGAATTTTTCGCCGCCCTGCGGGTCTAGAATCCTTGGGACGCGAACGGAGGCGACATGGGCGAGCTGTGGGACAACCCGATCCAGACCGACGGCTTCGAGTTCGTCGAGTACGCCGCGCCGGACCCGAAGGCGCTCGGCGCAATCTTCGAGCGCATGGGCTTCCAGGCGAGCGCCCGGCACCGGCACAAGGACGTGACGCTCTACAAGCAGGGCGACGTCAACTTCATCGTCAACGCCGAGCCGCGCTCGTTCGCGCAGAACTTCGCGCGCCGCCACGGCCCGAGCGTGTGCGCGATCGCCTTCCGGGTGAAGGACGCGGCTGCGGCCTACGAGAAGCTCCTCGAGCGCGGCGCCTGGGGGGTCGAGGCGCGCCCCGGCCCGGGCGAGCTCAACATCCCGGCGATCAAGGGCATCGGCGACTCGCTGATCTACCTCGTCGAGCGCTACCCCGAGAACGACTACGGCAACACCATCTACGACGTCGACTTCAAGCCGCTCGCCGGCTTCGAGGCGTTCTGGCGCGGCGCGGCGCCGGCGCCCGAGGGCGCCGGGCTCGCGTTCGTCGATCACCTCACGCACAACGTGCACCGCGGCCGCATGAAGGAGTGGGCCGAGTTCTACGAGCGGCTGTTCAACTTCCGCGAGGTCCGCTACTTCGACATCGAGGGCAAGCTGACCGGCCTCAAGTCCAAGGCGATGACCAGCCCCTGCGGCAGGATCCGCATCCCGATCAACGAGTCCTCCGACGACCGCTCGCAGATCCAGGAGTACCTCGAGGCCTACCACGGCGAAGGCATCCAGCACATCGCGCTGCACACGCGCGATATCTACCGCACCGTGGACGCACTGAGGGCGAAGGGGGTGGAGCTGCTGGACACGCCGGGCACTTATTATGAATTGCTGGAAAAAAGACTTCCCGGCCACGGCGAGCCGGTGGAAGAGCTGAAGAAGAGGAGAATCCTGCTCGACGGCTCTCCCGGCGGCGGGCTGCTGCTGCAGATCTTCACCAAGACCGTGATCGGCCCGATCTTCTTCGAGATCATCCAGCGAAAGGGCGACGAGGGCTTCGGCGAGGGCAACTTCAAGGCGCTGTTCGAGTCGATGGAGCTCGACCAGGTGCGCCGCGGCGTGCTCACCGCCTGAAACCGGGGTCAGAGCCCGAATTCCAACCTTATGAATACAAAAAACCCCGTTCAAAAGAATTCGGGCTCTGACCCCGAATTAAGGGGCGATTACTCCA
>CAZJJC010000053.1:0-4641 GCA_964546195.1 uncultured Enterobacteriaceae bacterium
GAGCGCCGGAACGACAGGCTGTCGTCCTGCGCCTTCGCCTTCACCAGCGCGTCGAGCAGCATGCGGTCGCCGTGGTCGAGCGCGACCTCGTAGTCCTGCAGGTAGGGCTTCGCGTCCCTGTCCGGGTCGTAGCGGTAGATCGAGAGCTTCATCAGTAGGTCCGGACTTTCGGCTCCATCGTTTCGACGCTCAGCGGCCTGAGATGCACCGGCTTGTAGTCGAGGCGGTTGCCTTCCTTGTACCACAGGGTGTGCTTCATCCAGTTGCGGTCGTCGCGCTCCGGGAAGTCGCTCCTCGAGTGGGCGCCGCGGCTTTCCTTGCGCGCCTCGGCCGACACCACCGTCGACAGGGCGGTGTCCACCAGGTTGTCGAGCTCCAGGGCCTCGACGCGCGCGGTGTTGAAGATCCTGGACTTGTCGGCGATGAAGGTCCTTGCGGCTCTTTGCGCCACGGCTTCGATCTTCTGGACGCCGAGCACCAGATCATCCGGGAAGCGGAACACCCCGCAATGCGCCTGCATGACGCGGCGCAGCTCGTTCAGCACGTCGACCACCCGCTCGCCCGAGGCGGCGCCGTCCAGCCGCGCGAGGCGCCCGCGGGTCTGCTCGCCGGCGTCCCTGGGCAGGTTGCGCTGCGCTCTGGGCAGGGTGGCGAGGTCCTTGATCATCTGCTCGCCCGAGCTCTTGCCGAACACCAGGAGGTCCAGCAGCGAGTTGGTGCCCAGGCGGTTTGCGCCGTGCACCGAAACGCAGGCGCATTCGCCCGCCGCGTACAGGCCCGGCACGATGGCCTCCTTGCTCGCGCCCTCCGGCGCGACCACCTGTCCCATGAAGTTCGTCGGGATGCCGCCCATCTGGTAGTGCACCGTGGGCACCACCGGGATCGGGTCGCGGATCGGGTCGGCATTGGCGAACTTGATGGCGATCTCGCGGATGCCGGGCAGGCGCTGCATGATGACCTCGGGGCCGAGGTGGTCGAGCTTGAGCAGCAGGTAGTCCCCGTCCGGGCCGCAGCCGCGGCCTTCCTTGATCTCGGTGGTCATGGCGCGCGAGACGACGTCGCGGCTGGCGAGGTCCTTGGCGTTGGGCGCATAGCGCTCCATGAAGCGCTCGCCGTCCTTGTTCAGGAGATAGCCGCCTTCGCCGCGCACCCCTTCGGTGATCAGCACGCCGGCGCCCGCGACCCCGGTGGGGTGGAACTGCCAGAACTCCATGTCCTCGAGCGGCAGGCCGGCGCGCGCCACCATGCCCAGGCCGTCGCCGGTGTTGATGAAGGCGTTGGTGGTGGCCCAGTAGATCCGCCCGGCGCCCCCCGTGGCGAGCAGGACCGATTTCGCCTGGAACAGGTAGAGCTCCCCGGTCTCCATCTCGAGTGCCGTGACGCCCACCACCGCGCCGTCCTGCGGGTCGCGCACCAGGTCGAGCGCCATCCACTCGACGAAGAACTGGGTGTTGGCGCGCACGTTCTGCTGGTAGAGCGTGTGCAGCATGGCGTGGCCGGTGCGGTCGGCTGCCGCGCAGGCGCGCATCGCCATCTTGGCGCCGCCGTAGGACTGGGTATGGCCGCCGAAGGGTCGCTGGTAGATCTTGCCGTTCTCCAGGCGGTCGAACGGCATCCCCATGTGCTCGAGCTCCACCACCACCTCGACCGCGCGCCGGCACATGTATTCGATCGCGTCCTGGTCGCCCAGGTAGTCGGCGCCCTTGACCGTGTCGTACATGTGCCAGTGCCAGGTGTCCTCGGTCGAGTTGGCGAGCGGCGCCGCGATGCCGCCCTGCGCCGCCACGGTGTGCGAGCGCGTCGGGAAGACCTTGGAGAGCACCGCCACGCGCAGGTTGGCGCGCGAGAGCTCCAGCGCGGCGCGCATGCCCGAACCGCCGGCACCCACCACGATCGCGTCGAACCTTTTGACAGCGAGGTTTGCCATCCCTATCGCCACAGGATGTCGACCGCCCAGCCCACGTACCCGGCGAGCAGCAGCAGCGTCGCCACCTGCAGCGCGAGGCGCAGGCCGTCGTGCTTGACATAGTCCATGAGAATGTCGCGCACGCCGACCCAGGCATGCCAGGCGAGGCTCGCCGCGAAGAGCAGCGTCGCGATGCGCATCCAGCCCTGCGCGAACAGCGCCTTCCACGCCTCGTAGGTGAAAGGAGACTTTGGCAGCATCACGGCCAGCACCCCGAGCGCATAGAGCGCAATGAGCGCGCCGGTGATGCGCTGCGCCAGCCAGTCGCGCAGGCCGTAATGCGCGCCCACCACGAGCCGCTTCACCATAGCTTGGCGCCGAAGTACGCGGTCAGCAGCACCCCCGCCACCAGCACCACGGCGCTGGAAACGCGCGCCGGCCGCAGCTCGATGCCCTTGTTGAGGTCGAGCAAGAGGTAGCGGATGCCCGCGCAGAAGTGATGGCAGAAGGCCCAGATGAACACCAGCATGCCGAGCTTGACCAGCGGCAGCTCCAGGTAGGCCAGGGTCGCCTTGAAGCCCGCTTCGGAGGCGAGGCTCACGTCCAGCAGGTAGAACAGCCACGCCGCGAAGGGGAACACCAGCAGCGCGCCGGAGATGCGGTGCAGGATCGACACCCAGCCCGGCAGCGGCAGCCGGATCTCGACGAGGTTCAGATATTTGGGACGAGGTTTGTTCGCGGCAGTGCTGGACATTTAGGCGCCCGGCCCATGGCATCGGGCAGTTCGATTATAACGTCGCAGCGCAGCAATTCGCTGCGGTAAAATGAAAGCGAACCCGCCGGAGCCATTCACCGATGTCCACACCCCCCCTTCGCGTCGCCGTGACCGGCGCCGCCGGCCAGATCGGCTATTCGCTGCTGTTTCGCATCGCCGGGGGCGATCTCCTCGGCAGGGACCGGCCGGTGATCCTGCAGCTGCTCGAGATCCCCGACGAGAAGGCGCAGAAGGCGTTGAAGGGCGTCATGATGGAGCTCGAGGACTGCGCCTTTCCCCTGCTGCACGGCTTGCAGGCCGCCTCCGATCCGGTGAGCGCCTTCAAGGACGTGGACGTGGCGCTGCTCGTCGGCGCGCGCCCGCGCGGGCCGGGCATGGAGCGCAAGGACCTGCTCGAGGCGAACGGCAAGATCTTCGCGCCGCAGGGCCGGGCGCTCGACAAGGTGGCCAAGCGCGGCGTCAAGGTACTGGTGGTCGGCAACCCGGCCAACACGACCTGCCTCATCGCGCTGAAGAACGCGCCCGGCCTCGAGCCGCGGCAGTTCACCGGCATGATGCGCCTCGACCACAACCGCGCTTGTTCGCAGGTAGCGCAGAAGATCAAGTGCGAGGTTAAGGACATTCGAAAAATCACAGTCTGGGGAAATCACTCGGCGACCCAGTACCCCGATCTGTTCCAGGCCGAGGCCGGGGGCAAGAAGGTCTGGCCGATGATCAATGACCAGGGTTGGCTCGAATCCACCTTCATCCCGACGGTGCAAAAGCGCGGCGCGGCGATCATCGAGGCGCGCGGACTGTCCTCGGCGGCGAGCGCGGCCAACGCCGCCATCGACCATGTGCGCGACTGGGTGCAAGGCACGCGCGAGGGCGACTGGGTGACGATGGGCGTGCCCTCCGACGGCAGCTACGGCATCGCCGAAGGCGTGATCTACGGCTACCCGGTCACCTGCAGGGACGGCGAATACCGGATCGTGCAAGGCATCGAGGTAAACGAGCTCAGCCGCAAGCGGATGGACGCGACGCTGAAGGAGCTGCTCGAGGAGCGCGACGGCGTGAAGCACCTGCTGTCATGAGCCAGGGAAGGAAGTTCCGCGAGGCCCTGGCACAGGAAAAGCCCCTCCAGGTCGTCGGCACGATCTGCGCCTACCACGCGCTGCTCGCCAAGCGCGCGGGCTACCGCGCCATCTACCTCTCCGGCGGCGGCGTGGCGGCGGGCTCGCTCGGCATGCCGGATCTCGGCATCTCCGGCCTCGACGATGTGCTCACCGACATCCGCCGCATCAGCGACGTGTGCGACCTGCCGCTGCTCGCGGACGTGGACACCGGCTTCGGCGCCAGCGCCTTCAACGTCGCCCGCACCACGCGCTCGCTGGTCAAGGCGGGCGCCGCGGCGATGCACATGGAGGACCAGGCCGGCGCCAAGCGCTGCGGCCACCGCCCCAACAAGGAAATCGTGCCTGCGGCCGAGATGGCCGACCGCATCAAGGCGGCGGTGGATGCGCGAAGCGACGCGCAGTTCGTCGTCATGGCGCGCACCGACGCGCTTGCAAACGAAGGTTTGGATTCTGCGATTTCAAGAGCTTTGAAGTACGTGGAAGCGGGCGCGGACATGATCTTCCCGGAGGCGATCACGGAGCTCTCGATGTACCGCAAGTTCGCCGACGCGGTAAAGGTGCCGATCCTCGCCAACATCACCGAGTTCGGAGCCACGCCGCTGTTCACCACCGAGGAGCTGCGCTCGGCGAACGTGGCGATGGCGCTCTACCCCCTGTCGGCCTTTCGCGCCATGAACCAGGCGGCCTTGCGCGTCTACGAATCCCTGAGGAAAGAAGGCACCCAGAAAAAGCTGCTCGACTCGATGCAGACCCGCGAGGAGCTCTACGCTATCCTCGACTACCACTCCTACGAAAAAAAACTGGATGAGCTCTACCGTCGCTAAGCCGAAGAAATCGGTGGCGCT
>CAZJJC010000054.1:0-2576 GCA_964546195.1 uncultured Enterobacteriaceae bacterium
GGTGAAGGAGCGCATCGTCGAGTACCTGGCGGTGCAGACGCGCGTCGACAAGATGAAGGCGCCGATCCTGTGCCTGGTGGGCGCGCCCGGCGTGGGCAAGACCTCGCTCGGCCAGTCGATCGCGCGCGCCACCAACCGCAAATTCGTGCGCATGTCGCTCGGCGGCGTGCGCGACGAGGCCGAGATCCGCGGCCACCGGCGCACCTACATCGGCTCGATGCCGGGCAAGATCCTGCAGAACATGTCGAAGGTGCAGGTGAAGAACCCGCTGTTCCTGCTCGACGAGGTGGACAAGATGGGCTCCGACTGGCGCGGCGACCCCTCCAGCGCGCTGCTCGAAGTGCTCGATCCCGAGCAGAACAACACCTTCGTCGACCACTACATCGAGGTGGAGTACGACCTGTCGGAAGTGATGTTCGTCGCCACGGCGAACACGCTCAACATCCCGCCGCCGCTGCTCGACCGCATGGAGGTCATCCGTCTTTCCGGTTATACCGAAGACGAGAAGATGAACATCGCGGTGCGCTACCTCCTGCCCAAGCAGCTCAAGGCCACCGGCCTCAAGGAAGGCGAGCTGTCGGTGTCCGAGGCCGCCATCCGCGACATCGTGCGCTACTACACTCGAGAGGCTGGAGTCAGGGCATTGGAACGTGAACTTTCCAAGATCTGCCGCAAGGCGGTGAAGCAGCTGCTCACCGAGAAACAGGCCGCGGAGGGCGAAAAGGCGGCCAAGCCGCATCGCATCACCGTCACGCCCAAGAACCTGGACAAGTTCCTCGGCGTGCGCCGTTACACCTTCGGCATGGCGGAAAAGGAGAACCAGGTCGGCCAGGTCACAGGCCTCGCCTGGACCGAGGTGGGCGGCGAGCTGCTGACCATCGAGGCCGCCACCATGCCGGGCAAGGGCAAGACCATCACCACCGGCAAGCTGGGCGACGTGATGCAGGAGTCGATCCACGCCGCGCTCTCCGTGGTGCGGGCGCGCTCGCGCAAGCTCGGCGTGAAGGAAGACTTCTACCAGAAGAACGACATCCACATCCACCTGCCGGAAGGCGCGACGCCGAAGGACGGCCCGAGCGCCGGCATCGGCATCGCCACCGCGATGGTGTCGGTGCTCGCCGGCATCCCGGTGCGCGCCGATGTCGCCATGACCGGCGAGATCACGCTGCGCGGCGAGGTGCTGCAGATCGGCGGGCTGAAGGAGAAGCTGCTCGCCGCGCACCGCGGCGGCATCAAGACGGTGATGATCCCGGAAGAGAACGTGAAGGACCTGGTCGAGATCCCGGACAACATCAAGAACAAGCTCGAGATCGTGCCGGTGAAGTGGATCGACAAGGTGCTCGAGATCGCTCTGGAGCGCCAGCCCGAGCCGTTGCCCGAGGCCGATGAATCGACGCCGGTTCCGCCGAAGACCGACGACCAGGCCGGCGCCGTCACAACCCACTAACGCACAAAGAAGGTCGTATGAACAAAGGCGATCTGGTGGAGCAGATCGCGCAGGCGGCCGAGATCTCCAAGTCGGCCGCCGAGCGCGCGGTCGATGCGCTGATCTCGTCCGTGAAGACCAGCCTGCGCAAGGACGAGATGGTCACGCTGGTCGGCTTCGGCACCTTCTACGCCGGCAAGCGCGCCGCGCGCACCGGGCGCAACCCGCGCACCGGCGAAGCCCTCGCCATCAAGGCCGCGCGCCTGCCCAAGTTCCGCGCTGGCAAGGCCCTGAAGGACGCGATAAACTAGCGCCCCTGATTTTCGGGGTGCGTGCGACACGCGTGTAAGTGCGAGTGCGACACTCGTGTCGCGGGGGTGCTTAGCTCAGCTGGTAGAGCGTCGCTCTTCCCCGGCGAATGTCGGCGGTTCGATCCCGTCAGCACCCACCAGCAGCAGAAGGAGCGGTAGTTCAGTTGGTTAGAATACCGGCCTGTCACGCCGGGGGTCGCGGGTTCGAGTCCCGTCCGCTCCGCCAACTACGCCAAGCAGCTACCTCCACGAGTATGTCAGCCCTCGCCGGTACTCTGTGCGGGGATTGCGAAGGTCGCACCCTCGGCGGACTTTTCCGTGCTCGGTCAGCAGATGACGCGCGCACGAACTTTCTCATCGAGCATCGCCACGCAGCTTCCGACTGAGCGTTGGGCTGGGGCGACAAAAAAGCGGGCCAAATGTTCGCTAGCGGACTGACGGTACCACCCGCTCAGGTCAAAATAACTACTGCGTGCAAGATTTGGGCCGCAGTTTGATATTAGGTCAAGCGACGGACGCAGCGGAGGTGCACAATCGCTCGAACTGGTTCTGGAGGAGGGTGCGTAGTGTTTTCGATGACGGCTCAGGCCAGCCGGAACGACGGCGACATTCGGCGCGGTCCCGCCAAGCCGACGTCAGTTCTGATCGTCGACGACAATGCGGACATGCGCTCTTTCATCAAGATCGTGCTGGAGCGAGCGGGCTTCGAGGCGCAGGTTGCGGCGGACGGAGAACGCGCGCTCGATCTGCAGCGCGCGCATCCCGCCGATGTGCTCATCACCGACATCTTCATGCCCGAGCGCGACGGGATCGAGCTCATCCATCAGTTCAAGTCCGCG
>CAZJJC010000055.1:0-19165 GCA_964546195.1 uncultured Enterobacteriaceae bacterium
GCCGCCCATTGGCCGAGCGGGTAGCTCGACTGCCACAGCGTGAACGACACTCGCGCGATGTACGGCGAGCGGGTGGTGATCATAGCGGTGCCGGCGTTCATGATGACGAAGGGCACCTTGGCCTCGGTGGCGAGGGGCGCGATGGAAAGCGCGTTGGGCGTGAAGATCACGCCGGCGAGCAGGTTCACGCGGTCGCGCACGATCAGCTCCTGCGCCACCTGGCGTGCCTTGTCGGGGTTCGGGCCGGTGTCGTCGCGCACCACGATTTCGAGCTTCACCCCCGGCGGCAGCTCCTTTTCGTGCTGCTTGATGTACAGGCGCATGCCGCGCTCCATGTATTCACCCAGATTCGCGTTCAGGCCCGAATAGGTGCTGATGAAGCCGATCTTGATGGTTTGCGCTGACGCGGTCGATGCCATGAGCGCGAATGCGAGCACGAATACTGGCTTAAGGAAAACGTTCATGACCCCTCCTGAGGAACGGGAATTCTAAACGAGCCACACGCCGCCGAGGGAAGGCGGCAGCGAGATGGCGTGCCCGGCCGCGGTCTGCTGCACCGCGAGCCCCAGCCCGGAACAACGCGCCGCGAACGCTTCCGGATGACGGCAGGCGAGGGCATATCCGGCCAGTGCCGGGGCCGCAGGCACGTCGCCCAGAAGGCGCGAAAGCTGCATTTTCGTGCCGAAGACCACGAGGCCGCGCGCGCTCTCGAGGGCGACCCGATCGCCTTCGGGGCGGGGCAGCAAGCCCGAAAAGCGTGCCCAGCGGGCCGCGGTCTGCGCGGGGTCGTCGGCCACCACGAACACGGATTTCAATCCGATGACGCCGTTGCGATGGGCGAGGCTCTCGCCGGTCCAGAGGGCCTGCGGCCGCATCTGGTGGACGTACTGGATGCGGCCCTCGGGCATCTTTTCCGGCGGCACGTAGATCACCTGGAAGCTCGCCGTCTCGCCCGTGTGGAGTGCTCTTTCGAGGTGCACGAGCGGCTCGGGCTGGAAGCCGTGCGCGGCCAGCCGGTCGTGCTCGAAATGCGCATCCGGCGTGCCGAAGCAGGCGAGATGCACGCCGCTGTAGCGGGCCATGTGCGCGCGCACGCGCCGCGCGTTGGGCGTGTCGAGCGTGGGCGCGAGAATCTCGAGGTAGCCCTGCTCGAGCATCACGCAGCGATTCGCGGTGCCTGCGGGTTTCCCCGAAATCGTGTGGTTTGAAACAGGCGCGACGGCGAAGCCGAGCGCGTCCAGCAGCCGCGCGGCGGCGTCAAGATCGGGCACGAAATGCCCGAGATGGTCGATGAACAGCTCACCCGGCGCCGGCCTCTGCCGGTCCGCCGCCGTGGTCGCAACCCGCCGGGCGTTCACTCGCAGAAGTACTCTACGACCTCGGGCGTGCTCGCCCGCGGCTGGCCGAACGCGATCCAGCCGTGCCTGCGCAACGTGAGCTCCTCGCGCCGCAGCACCGTTTCGTCCTCGCCTTCCACCGCGACGTAGGTGCCGTTGGTGCTGTGGTCCCTCAGCACGAAGCTGTCCTGGCGCCGCTCGATCACGCAGTGCTGGCGCGATGCCTTGGGATCGGCGACGACGAGCTGGCAGCCTTCGTCGCGCCCTATCACGATCGAGTCCTCGCGCCGCCGCCGGATGAGATCCTTGCCGCGATACCTCAGCCGCAGCCCGGCGCGGGGCGCCTTCAATACGGCGGTGACGGCGGAAAAATCGGTGATGTCCGGGCTTTTCTGCCAGAGGTACTCGCACAGCGCGAGGTCCTCTTCCTTGCCCTTGACGGTGATGTCGTACAGGCGCCGCGTGGAATTGCGGATCACCGGAGCGAGCAGCGAAACCGTATGCGCCGAGGTCAGCACCTGCCCGCGCGTGGCCTGCTCGACCAGGCGCGAGGCGAGGTTCACCGAATCGCCGAAGACATCGCTGTCCTGCTGGATCACCGGGCCGGCGTGGAAGCCGATGCGCAGCCCGAGCTTCTGGCCGCGCGTGGGCGGCAGCGCCTCGACCGCGCCCTGCATGCGCGTGGCCGCGTCGGCCGCGGCGTCGGCGGTCGGAAAAAGCGCCAGCAGCTCGTCGCCCATGGTCTTTACCACGCGCCCGCGGCTCGCTTCGGCCGCCTGCCGCAAGGCCTCGATACAGCGCGCGATCGCGTCGACCGCCTCCCGGTCCCCGGCCGACTCGTAGAGCTTCATGCTGCCGGTAACGTCGGCGAACAGCACCGTCGTCTGCCTGTCCGGTTTCATCGCGCTAATATAACCGCGTGAACAGGGCCGTTGAAATGGCGACGCTCACCGGCGCTGAAGCGGTGGTGGAGATGCTCAAGGCGCACGGGGTCGAGGTGATCTTCGGCCTGTGCGGCGACACCAGCCTGCCGCTCTACGACGCACTTTCGCGTTTGAATTCAATAAAACACATCCTTACACGGGATGAGCGGCATGCCGCCTACATGGCCGACGGCTATGCCCGCGTCACCGGCAAGGTCGGGGTGTGCGAAGGCCCCTCGGGCGGCGGGGCGACCTACATCCTGCCGGGCCTGGTCGAGGCGAACGAGTCCTCGGTGCCCGTCCTCGCGATCAATACCGATGTCTCGGTCTCGTCCCGAAACCGCTTTACCCTGACCGAGCTGGACCAGCGCGCGCTGATGAAGCCGCTGACCAAGTGGAACGCGGTGCTCGACCGCGCGGCCGACATTCCGCGCACCCTGCGCGCGGCGTTCGAGGCCATGACGAGCGGCCGTCCGGGCGCGGCGCACATCGCGCTGCCGTTCGACGTGCAGAACGCTCCGGTGGACCGCGCCGAGGTGTGGGCGGACCCCAGCCTGGGCTCGTTTCCCTCCAGAAGGACGGCGCCCGACCCCTTCCTGGTCGAGCTCGCGGCAAAGCTCCTCAGGCAGGCCAAAAATCCGCTCTTCATTTGCGGGGGCGGCGTGGTTCTCTCGGGGGCGGAAAGCCAATTGGTGGAGCTGGCAGAAAAGCTCGGCGCCGCGGTGGCGACCACGGTGAGCGGCAAGGGCGCGATCGACGAACGCGACGCGCGCGCCGTGGGCGTGGTCGGCTCGAACGGCGGCACGCCGCAGACCCGGGCCGTGGTCGACGCCGCCGACCTCATCGTTTTCGCCGGCTGCCGGGCGGGCTCGGTCACCACCGAGCGCTGGCGCCACCCGGCGCCGGGCAGCGCGAGGATCATCCACATCGACGTCGACCCGGCGGTGCCCGGCAGGAACTACCCGGTCGACGTGCCGCTGGTCGGCGACGCGCGCCTTGCCCTTGGCGCTTTATGCGAAGCGGTTTTTAAGAAGGAATGCGATCTGTCCTTCGTGGCCGCGAAGAAGCGCGAGAAATTCGCCGCCTTCGAAGCGCTCGCCGCCTCGAACGACGCGCCCATCAAGCCCGAGCGCGTGGTCGCCGAGCTCGCCCGGGTTCTCGATCACGATGCGATCCTGGTGGCCGATCCCGGCACGCCTTGTCCCTATTTTTCCGCGTTCTATCAAGTGAAGGGAACCGGCAGGCGCTTTTTCTCCAACCGCGCGCACGGCGCGCTCGGCTATGCGCTCGCCGCTTCGGTCGGCGCGCACATCGGCCGCCCGCAGGTAAAGAGCGTCGCCGTGATGGGCGACGGCAGCTTCGGCATGTGCGTGGGCGAGCTCGAGACCGCAGTGCGCCTCGGTCTGCCGATCACCTTCATCGTCATCGCCAACGCTGCGTACGGCTGGATCAAGGCCGGGCAGAAAGCGGGCTACCAGCAGCGCTATTTCTCGGTCGACTTCGGCGTGACGGATCATGCCAGGGTGGCCGAGGCTTTCGGGGTCAGGAGCTGGCGGGTCACCCGGCCTGAAGAATTGCATTCAATTCTGAAAACTGCGCTGGCGTACGGCGGTCCAACGCTGGTGGACATCGTCTGCCAGCCGCTGCAGGACGCGAAAGCGCCCGTATCCGAATGGGTCGCATGACCAGCTTCGCGCGCGGCCATCACGACATGGGCGGCGAGCCCGCCGGCAGGGTCGAGCCGACGGAGCATGACTACGCCGAATGGGAGCGCAGGGTCGACGCGCTGGTGGTCCTGCTTACGGGGATCCTCGGCCCGAAGCTCATGACGGTGGACGAGCTGCGCAAGAACATCGAGGCGCTCGGGCCGCAGGTGTACGACAGCACCACCTACTACGAGCGCTGGATCACCTCGGTGGCGCAGACGCTCGTTCAGCGCGGCATCGTCACCAGCGAAGAGCTCGGGCGCAAGATGACCGAAACTCAGAACCGCAGCCATCACGACATGGGCGGCCTGCCGGCCGGTAAGGTCGAGCCCACCGAGCACGACTACGCGGATTGGGAAAGGCGCGTCGATGCGCTCGCGGTGCTTCTCAACAGCAAAGTCACCGTGGACGAGCGCCGCAAGCACATCGAGGCGCTGCCGCCGCAGGCCTACGACAGCCTGACCTACTACGAGCGCTGGGTGATCTCGCTCGGCCAGGCGCTCATCCAGCGCGGCCTCCTCACCACCGAGGAGCTCGGCCGGAAGATGGAGCAAGTGTGCAGCCGCAGTTCGTAACGCAGTACGCCTCCGGCGTCGCGCCCTGTTTCCAGGTCGGCGAACGCGTGCGCGTGCGCAAGGCCGCGCCGCCCGGCCACATCCGCACGCCGTTCTATATCCGCGGCCATGCCGGCACCATCGAGCGGCTGTGCGGCAGCTTTCCGAACCCCGAGGAGCTCGCGCAGATGCGCGACGGCCTGCCGGCGCAGCCGCTGTACCGCGTGCGCTTCCGCCAGAAGGACGTCTGGCCGGATTACCGCGGCAGCGATGCGGACGTCGTGGAGATCGAGATTTTCCAGCATTGGCTCGAGAAAGCATGAAAGACAACGGCACTTACAGACCGCTCACGTATTTCCAGCTGATGGAAGTCAGCCTGCGCGAGCTCCTGGTGGAGAAAGGCGTGATCACCGAGGCGCAGATTGAGGAAGCGGTGCAGGACATGCGCCGGCGCACCCCCGAGCGCGGCGCGAGAGTGGTCGCGCACGCCTGGGTCGATCCGCAGTTCAAGCAGCGCCTGCTCGCCGACGGCCCCGGCGCCTGCGAGTCGCTGGGCATCGACGTGCCCAAGCTCAGGCTGGTGGTGGTGGAGAACACTCCCGGGGTGCACAACGCCATCGTATGCACGCTGTGCTCGTGCTATCCGCGCATGCTGCTCGGCATCCCGCCCGACTGGTACAAGTCGCGCAACTACCGCTCGCGCATGGTGCGCGAGCCGCGCAGCGTGCTGGCGGAATTCGGCTTGAATATTCCCGAGGAAGTGCAGATTCGCGTGCACGACTCGACCGCGGACATGCGCTACATGGTCCTGCCGATGCGCCCGCCCGGCACCGAGGGCTGGAGCGAGGAGCGCCTGGCCTCCATCGTCACCCGAAACGCCATGATCGGCGTTGCCGTGCCCGCGGCTTGAGCAGAAGCTTCCGGCCGAAGGCCGTCCACCCGCTGGGCGACTGCGCCGCGTACATCGAGTTCTCCGAGGAGCTCGATCTCGAGGTGAATGCGCTGATCCAGCAGCTCGCCGTCATGATCCACGGCCGCGCGCTGCCGTGGATGCACGACGTGGTGCCGGCGCTCGGCGGCCTCGCGCTGCATTTCGATCCCGACCACGCCGAGCTGCACGGCGCGCCGCTGCAGGCCGCGGCGAACCTGGTCGCGGAGTGCCTGAAGAAGCTCGACCCCAAGGGCGGGGCACAGCCGCGCACGGTGGAGGTGCCGGTGTGCTACGAGCCGCAGTTCGCGCCCGACATCGACGAAGTCGCGAAGAAGACCCGGCTTTCCGCCGGGCAGGTGGCGCAGCTTCACGCCGCGGGCGATTACCGCGTGCTGATGATCGGCTTCGCGCCGGGCCACGCCTACATGGGCGGGCTCGACCGCAAGCTCGCGCTGCCGCGGCGCGCCGAGCCGCGCGCGACCGTGGCCGCGGGCTCGGTGGCCATCGCCAACGACCAGACGGTGGTCTATCCGTACGCGATCTCGGGAGGATGGAACGTGATCGGCCGCACGCCGCTCGAGGTGTTCGACGCGAGCCGGCAGGAGCCGAGCCTGTTTGCTCCGGGCGACCAGGTTCGCTTCCGGCCGATCTCCGGGGAAGAATTCTCGAAGATGCAGGGATGAGCATTCGCGTATTGCGGCCCGGATTGCTCAGCACTATCCAGGACCGAGGCCGCCACGGCCTGCAGCACGTCGGCCTGTGCCCCGGCGGCGCGATGGACCCGGTGGCGCTCGCGCTCGCCAACGCGCTGGTGGGCAACGCGGGCGACGAGGCGGCGCTCGAGATCACGGTGATCGGCCCGGAGCTGGAGTTCGAGGAGGAGAGCCTGGTCGCCGTCAGCGGCGCGGAGTTCAAGGGCAGCTTCCCGCACAACCGGCCGGTCCTCGCGCCCGCGGGCAGCCGCTACAACGTCGGGCGCGCGATGCGCGGCGCGCGCGCCTACCTCGCCGTGGCGGGCGGCTTCGCGGTGGAGCCGGTGCTCGGCAGCCGCAGCACCTTCCTGCCGGGGCAGTTCGGCGGCATCCAGGGCCGCGCGCTGCGGCATGGGGATGTGCTGCCGTTACGAGACCCTTCAACCTCCACAAGGTTTGGGTCTTTGAAGAAAACCAGGGACGGCAGCGTGCGCTGGTCCGCGCCGCCGCTCACGCTGCCCGACCGCGAGCCGGTGCTGCTGCATGTGCTCGAGGGCCAGCACTTCGAGAGCTTCGAGCCCGCCGCGCAGCGCGCCTTCTTCGAGGCGGTGTGGCGCATCTCGCCGGATTCGAACCGCATGGGCTTTCGCCTCGCCGGGCCGGCGCTCGCGCGCACCGAAAGCGATGAGGTACTATCCGGGCCGACCTGCCTGGGCACGGTGCAGGTGCCGGCGAACGGCGTGCCGATCGTGCTGATGGCCGATCACCAGACCACCGGCGGCTATCCGCGCATCGCCGAGATCGCCTCGGCCGACGTGCCGCGCCTTGCGCAGCTCGCCCCCGGCGGCACGGTGCATTTCGCGCGCTGCGACCTGGGCATGGCGGCCGAGCTGCGCCAGCACATGAACGAGCGCCTCGCCGCCGCGCTGCGCGGCATCGCCTGGAACTACGGCCAATGAAGACCATCGATCTCAACTGCGACATGGGCGAAAGCTACGGCGCCTGGAAGATGGGCGCCGACGCGCAGGTGATGCCCTACATTTCCTCGGCCAACATCGCCTGCGGCTTCCACGGCGGCGATCCGGCGACCATCCGCCAGACGGTGCGCCTCGCGCTGGAGCACGGCGTGGCGATCGGCGCGCATCCCTCGCTTCCCGACCTGCAGGGCTTCGGCCGCCGGGCGATGAAGATCTCGCCGCAGGACATGTACGACCTCGTCGTCTACCAGGCGGGCGCGGTGGAGGCCTTCGCGCGCGCCGCCGGCGCGAAGCTGCACCACGTCAAATGCCATGGCGCGCTCTACAACATGGCGGCGAACGACGAGGCGCTGTCGCAGGCGATGGCGCGCGCCGCGAAGGACCTGGGTGTCATGCTTTACGTCCTTTCGAACAGCAAGAACTTTTCTATTGCAAAACAGGCAGGCATCCCAGTCGCGGGAGAAGTATTCGCCGACCGCGGCTATGCCGACGACGGCACGCTCGCGCCGCGCGACCGCCCGGGCGGCATGGTCGAGGACGCGGGCGAGGCGGTGGCGCGCGCGCTCGCCATGATCGAGCAGGGCTACGTCACCTCGCTCTCGGGCAAGCGCGTGCCGGTAGCCGCCGACACGCTGTGCCTGCACGGCGACCAGCCCGGTGCCGTTACCTTCGCCCAGGCCATCCGCAAGGCCTTCGCCGGAAAAGGCATCACGGTCGCGGCGCCGTGACCCGTGCGGGGCGGCCCAGCTCCAGGTACACCGCCAGCAGCAGAAGGACCGGTGCGGCGAACCCGATCAGGAAGGGTACGAATTCGACGGTGCGCGTCCACCAGCTCTGCTCGACGGTCAGCAGGGTCCACAATCTCGCAGCCAGGGGCAATAGCGTGAAGACCGCCGTCGGGACGACGAACCAGGCGTCGTTGCCTTGCCCGTGCCCCAAGCGGGCGCCGAGAACCGACACCGCACCGACCAGCACCGCCGACACGATCGCGGCGCCTACCCCGAGCGCCGCGTACGTCCAGGTGCCCACGGCATGCAGGACCAGCAGGACAATCGCCAGCATGACAGCGCGTCTGGACCAGGCATCGCTCAAGCCCGCAGTTTCAACCCCGTGAAAACCGGCGTCTGTCCGCTGGCGCACAAGCTATGTGCGCCAGCGCCCAGAGCAGGCGCGGCGCCTTGAGTATGCTGGGCGCCAACCTACAGGAGATCGACCATGACCCGCCTCAAACGCTTTTCCGCATTTCTCGTCGTCGCGCTGATGGCCACGGCTGCCGGTTGCGCGGGCACCTCCACCAAGCAGAGCACCGGAGCCTATCTGGACGACAGCGTGATCACCACCAAGGTGAAGACGGCGATCTTCAACGAGCCCTCGCTCAGCGTCAACGACATCAAGGTTGAGACCGAGAACAACGTCGTTGCGTTGAGCGGCATGGTCGGCAGCTCGGCCGACATGAACAAGGCGGTTGCGCTTGCGCGCGCCGTGCCGGGCGTGGCCTCGGTCAAGAATGACATGCGGCTGAAGTAAGCGCGGGGCCCCTCATGCAAATTGATGAGGCAGCAGACGGTCCGTTTCCCTCTTGACCACCGCATAGCATTCGCAGGCGTGCGCTTCCAGCTTCGTGCGGTCCGGTACCGTGACGTGGCCGCGCCGGTACTCGATCAGCCTTGCCGCCTGCAGCTTGCGGGCAGCCTCGGTAATGCCCACGCGGCGTACCCCAAGCATGTTGCTGATCAGCTCCTGTGTCATCTGGATCTCGTTGGAGGGTACCCGATCGAGGCTCAGCAGGAGCCAGCGGCACAACTGCTGCTCCACCGTGTGGTGCCGGTTGCACACCGCTGTCTGCGACATCTGGGTCATGAGCGATTGGATATAGCGCAGGAGAACATGCTCCGTCGGGCCGCCTCTGCGGAATTCGGCGAGGACGGCCTCCGAGTTGACCCGGTAGGCGTGACCTGCAATCTGCACCACCGCCCGGCTGGGAGTCGTGCCACCGCCCAGCAGAATCGCGACCCCCACGCAGCCATCGTTGCCGACCACGGCGATCTCCGCAGTGCCGCCGTTCTCCAGCGTGTAGAGCAAGGACACGAGGCCCGAGACAGGGAAATAGCAATCTCGCATTTGCGTTCCAGACTCGTACAGCACAGCGCCGAGCGGCAACGCCGTGAACATCATGGATCGCTGCAACCGCTCGACATCCGCCGTAGGCAGCGCGGCAAGAAGATAGTTGTCTTTCGGCGAAGGCGGTCCGAAACGTCGCGCGCGGTCGGCCATGCGTCGCTCCCCGTTGTAAATGTCCGCTGACGGACATTCTACGCGTGCGGCGGGCGGCGACCAGCCCGATCAAATGAGGACGTAACCCCATTTGTCCCAAGGGGATTACGGTTTCGGCGCCTTAGCCTCGTCGCCCGGGGCGGCGGTGCGCGGACCGGCTGTCTTGACGTTATCGACCCGGCCGCTCATGCGCAGCGTGGCGCTGCCGGGAGAGTCCCAGAACTCGGCCTTGTCCAGGCGCACCTCGAGCAGCGCGAGCGACGGGTCGTCCAGGCCGCGCGGAAACCACGCCTTGAGGAGCGGCGTCCACAGCTCGCGCATCCGTTCGCGCTCGCGCACCAGGCGGCCGGTTCCCGATACCGACACGTAGCTCATCCTGCCGGAGTCGGCGTAGCTCAGGCACACCTGGTGGTCGTGCGCCTCCATCTCCTGGGTCTTCGGCGACTGCGCCTCGGCGAAAAACCACAGCCGGCCCTGCGCGTCCATCTCCAGCGTCTGCAGCGGCCGGCTGCGCAGCGACCCGTCCGGGCCGATGGTGGTCAGCATGCCGACCTTGATGCTTTCGATCAGGCCGGCCAGCCGGTCGAGCTCTTCGGTTGCTTGCCGTTCGACTTTCATAGCGAACCTCCTCGCCGGTGGCAGCAAGGATGGTGCCCGCTCGGCGGGCGGATGCAGCCCCCCTTTACAATAGCCGCATGAAGTCCTTTCTTTTCTCGCCGCTCGACATCGGCGGCATCACCCTGCCCAACCGCATCGTGGTGTCGCCCATGTGCCAGTACTGCGCCGACGACGGCTCGATGAACGACTGGCACTTCGTGCATCTCGGGCATCTCGCGTACTCGGGCGCCGGCCTGCTCATGGTCGAGGCGACGCACGTGACGCGCGACGGGCGCATCACCCACGGCTGCAGCGGGCTGTACAGCGACGCCAACGAAGCCGCCTTGTCCAAGGTCATCCACCATGTGAGAAGCGTGTCGAAGAACCCCGTCGGCCTGCAGCTCGGCCACGCCGGGCGCAAGGCCTCCTCGCAGGTGCCGTGGCACGGCCGCCAGTACCTCGGAACGGATGAATCGCCCTGGCAGACCGTGGCGCCGTCGCCGATTCCGTTCGGCGAGGGGTGGCATGTGCCGCGCGAATTGGCCGTTGAGGAGATTCAGTCCCTGTTAAAAAGCTTCGAAGCTGCGGCACTACGGGCCAGGCGAATCGGCTTCGATGTCCTCGAGCTGCATTCGGCGCACGGTTACCTGCTGCACCAGTTCCTGTCCCCGCTTTCGAACCGGCGCAAGGATGCCTACGGCGAGGACCGGATGAAGTTCCCGCTCGAGGTGGCGCGCGCGGCAAGGCAAGTGTGGCCGAAGGACAGGGCGCTCGGCGCGCGCATCAGCGGCAGCGACTGGATGGACGGTGGCCTGGGGCCCGACGACGCGGCGGCGTACGCGCGCGCGCTGGAGCGCGTCGGATTCGACTACGTCTGCGTGTCTAGCGGCTCGCTCGCGGCGCATGCGCAGGTCAAGGTCGCGCCGGGATACCAGGTGCCGTTCGCGGAGCAAGTCAAGAAACAAACCCATCTGAAGGTGAGAACCGTCGGCATGATCGCCGATCCCGCGCAGGCCGAGGCGATCCTGGCCGAAGGCAAGGCCGACATGGTGGCGATGGCGCGCGCGTTTCTGGACAACCCGCGCTGGGCGTGGCACGCCGCCGAGCGCTACGGCATCAAGCTCGACTATCCGCCGCAGTACGCGCGCAGCCGCTACGATCAGTGGCCGGGCGCGAAGCTGGTTCGGCCATGACGCGCCTTTTCAGCAACCGCGACCGGTCCTTCGACATGGGCGTGCTGCCCACCGAGCTGCTCGCGCGGGATGCGGCGGCGCCGATCGTCGCTTCGCACATGCCGGCCGACGTGCATGAGCCCCATGAAAACTCCATCGCTCCGGCGCTGCGGGAGCACTTCGAGTTCTGCGTGAACTACCTGGAGGGCGAGGTGGCGCCGGCCAGGGCGCCGGTGCCCGAGGATCCGCTCGCGCGGGCGCGCAACCTCAAAGCCTCCGCCTACTTCCTCGATGCCACGCTCGCCGGCGTATGCCGCATCGAAGATCCGGATTGGCTCGAGGCGCAGCATCCCGATCACACCCACGCCTTCGTGTTCCTGGTCGAATTCGGCCGCGAGCCGAAGCCCGGCGAGCCGGGGGCAGACTGGATCCGCGGCACCAACGCGGCGCGCACCGACGTGCGCTGCGCGGAAGTCGCGGTCGTGCTTGCAGGCTATCTCCGGGTCATGGGGTGGGAAGCGCGCGGGCACGTGGCCGGCGCGACGCTGGTCTCGCTCGAGCCCCTGGCACAGCGCGCCGGCGTGGCGAAAGACGTGAATGGAATGCTCAAGGCGCCGCTCACCGGCCGCGGCTTCCGGCTGGGCGTGGTCACGACGAGCTACGAGATGGCGCCGGACCTGCCGCTCGCAGCGCTCGACTGGCCGAGCGCCGATGCCTACATGGGCAAGCCGGGCACGCGGCCCGGCTGGACCGAAGCCGAGGAGGCGAAGCGTCCGCTGCACCTGGGGCGCTATCCGATGGAGCGGATCAAGCGTGTCGAGGAGCCCACTACGCTGATCCTGCGCGACGAGATCCGCCGCATGCCCAAGCGCGCCGATCTCTTCACGCGTGCGCTCGCCGGCGACCTGGGCGAAAAGCCCGCCGCCGAGCGGCGCCGCTTCGCGGTCAAGCATCCGCTCGCGTTCGCCATGACGCCGATCATCCGCAACCTGGTGCCGCTGCAGGGGACTCGCGAGAACAGGAATCTTTCAGCAAACGAAAGCGAAAACGCGAAGGCGGTAAAGGCCCTGGCGTACTACCTCGGGGTGGATCTCGCCGGGATCTGCCGCGCCGAGCCGTGGATGTACTACTCGCACGACGACGAGAAGGGCGAGCCGATCGAGGTCTACCACCCGAACGCGGTGGTGATGCTGATCGACCAGGGGTTCGAGACCATGGAGGGCGCCTCGGGCGACGACTGGATCTCGGGCGCGCAGTCGATGCGCGCCTACATGCGCGGTGCGCTGCTCGCCGGCATCATGGCCGCGCACCTGCGCCGCCTGGGGTATTCGTCGCGCGTGCATTCGAATGCCTACTCGGAAGTGCTGCACATTCCCGCGGTGCTGATGGCCGGGCTGGGTGAGCTCTCCCGCATCGGCGAGCTGATCCTCAATCCGTTCATCGGGCCGCGCTCCAAATCCATCGTCTTCACCACCGAGCTGCCCCTCGAAGCGGACCGGCCGATCGACTTCGGGCTGCAGGCGAGCTGCCAGATGTGCCTGAAATGCGCGCGCGAATGCCCGTGCAACGCGATTCCGTTCGGGCCGAAGGTGATGTTCAACGGTTATGAAATCTGGAAGCCCGACGTCGACAAGTGCGGCCGCTACCGGCTGACCAACGCCAACGGCTCGGCCTGCGGGCGCTGCATGAAGACCTGCCCCTACAACCGCGAGGACCTGGTCGAATCGGATCGCCTGCTGTGGCTGTCGATCGAAGTGCCGCACGCAAGGCGCGCGCTCATCGACTATGACGACGCGATCGGCGCCGGGGCGCGCAACCCGGTGAAGCGCTGGTGGTTCGATCTCGAGATCGTGGACCGGGTCGCGGTGAAGCCCAGGGGCACGAACGAGCGCGACCTGGACCTCGGCCGCACCGCGAAGCTGGCGAAAACCCAGAAGCTCGCCTTTTTCCCGCCTGAGCTGCAGCCGGCGGGCGGCACCACGCTGAAGACCGTGGTGCCGCTCGACCGGCCGGCGGGCCTGGCGGCCTATGCGGCGGCGGAGTCTCCGCTCGCCGCGAAGAAGCGTCGTTCAAGGAGAAGCTGATGATTCAGGTCAAGGAGAAGACCGTCGTCACGATGAAGCTCGATGGGCGCTGCGCCTCGCACTCGCGCACCGATGTGTCCGTGCGCGACGTGCGGGCGACGATCGACGAGCCGGCCGAGCGCGGCGGCACCAACCAGGGCCTCAGCCCCACCGAGACGCTGATGGCTTCTCTGGTCGGCTGCACCAACGTGATCACGCACAAGGTGGCGGCGAAGAACGGCGTGCGCATCGACTCGATGCACGTGCGCCTGGAGGCGCAGTTCGACCGGCGCGGCGTCACGCTGCAGGAGGAGGTCGACGTGCCGTTCCCGTCGGTCACGCTCTTCATCGATCTGGTCACCGATGCCGACCCCGCGGCGCTCGAGAAGGTCAAGCGCGAGCTCGCCGCGTTCTGCCCCGTGTCCAAGGTGTTCCGCGCCTGCGGCAGCGAGGTGAAGGAGCTCTGGAACGTGCGCGCGCCGTGACGCTCCCCAGCGCCTATCCCGTGGCGCCGGTCGCGGTGCCGGCGAAGACCTGCGTCGTGGAAGCCGCGATCATCCAAGGCCATCAGAAGCTCGCCGTGGTGCACCTCGGCGACGCCGGCGCGAGCTGGTGCCTGGCGAGCGACGAAGGCGCCTACCTGCGCGGCACCGACACCTCGCCCGCGCCGCTCATGCACTGGGCCGCGGGCGTGCATGCCGAGCTCGTGGCGCGCGCCGGCGCGCAGGGCCGCGTCACCATCGATTTCGGCTACGCGGTGTCCGGCTCGTTCGCCCAGGGCGGCGCCAAGGGAGAAGCGTTTGCGCCGGAACTGGTTCTTGAAGCGCAAACTTTTGGGGAGTTGAAAGACTCTCCTTTGCACCAGGCGATGCGCGTGCCGCTGCAGAACACCTTCGCCCTTTACGTCAACGGCCGGCGGCGCCCGGTCACCGGCGTGCATGAATCCAAGGCGCCCGACGAAGAAGATCCGTTCCTGAAGCACGCGGGCGCGTTGCGCCCGCTCGCCGAGCCGCAGCCGGAGATCATCGGCAAGCAGCCGC
This sequence comes from uncultured Enterobacteriaceae bacterium, assembly GCA_964546195.1. Classification (GTDB taxonomy): domain Bacteria; phylum Pseudomonadota; class Gammaproteobacteria; order Burkholderiales; family SG8-39; genus SCGC-AG-212-J23. The sequence continues at coordinate 14,267 of CAZJJC010000055.1, forward strand.
TCGATCCGCAGGCCAAGATCTTCAGCATGCCGACCTCGACCGGCGGGCTGAAGTTCGGCTCGCGCGTGGAAGGCGCGATGGACGGCGGCCTGGTGCGCTCAACCGTGTCGTTTCCCGGCATCCCGGCGAGCCGTTTCTCTTTCGTTTCGGATGTGAAAGGAGAGAAAGCACCGAGCGGCTTGGCCTACGCCTGGGCAGGCGTCGCCTTCTGCTACCTCACGCAGCTCTCGCGCTACATCGACACGCGCAAGCTCGGCGTGTCCGGCGCGCGCCTGGTGCAGCGCGGGCCGCTCGCCGGGCCGGTGGACACGCATCTTTTCCTCAACGGCGCCGCGGACGACGCCACGATGCAGGAGCTGCTCGCGATGGGCGCGCGCACCTGCTACCTGCACGCCACGCTCGGCGCCGCGCTCAGTCCCAGAGTTGTTGCGGCAGCGGCAGGCCCTGCAGCTCGCTCTTCGTGAGCGGCTGCTCGGGCGGGATGCCGAGCTGCTCGAGCAGCGACCCGATCTGGCGGACATGCTGGGCGGAGTGCCAGGTGGTGCGCTCGAGCACCTCGTGCATGGGCTGGGTGCCGTAGTAGGTGCCCACCGGCTGTGTGCCGGAGCGCTCGGCGAGCCCCGCCCACCAGGCGCTCACCCGGCGGCGCACCTGCTCGCCGAACGCGGCGATGGCCGCCGGCGTACGCAGGTCCTCGGGCGGCGGGGCCACCATGTTCTCGTAGCTGAGCGTGCCGCCTTCCATGGCATCGATGAAGGCGGCCGGAATCTGGAAGACATGGTGCAGCAACACTCGGTAGGAGCGCGGCCGGTTCGGCAACTCGCGCTCCAGCGCCTGCTGCGGCATCTGGCGCGTGTAGCGCTGCGCCGCCGCGAGCACGAGATCCAGGCGCCGCACCAGCTCGGCCGGCGCGAGCTCCGGGGCGGTCTGGATGTCCAGTCCCAGGAACTCCACCACGTCGCCGACGAGCTGCGCGAACACGAAGCTCTCGCCGCGCGCAACCACCGGCACCGAGCGCGCGCCGAGCCGGCGCAGCTCGGCCATCCCGGCGGCGTCTTCCAGGACGTTGATCGACTCGAACTCGATCTCACGGACCGAGAGGAACTCTTTGATCCTAAGACAGCTCGTTCAATGCGGCTGCCAGAAGACCTTGATCGGCTCGCTCATCACTTACCTCGCTGAGCCAGTATAAGCTGCTCCAGCGCCTCGTAGGGCTGCGCGCCGACCACGCCCTGGCCGCCGGCGACGAAAGTCGGCACGCCCGTGACGCCGTACTGACGCGATTTCTCCCAGTCGGCGTCGACCGCGGCCTTGTAAGTCCGCTTCTCGATTACTTCGCGCGCCTTCGCCTCATCCAGTCCGACGCTTCTCGATACGTCCAAAAGGACGTCGGGGTCGCCGATATTGCGGCCCTCCACAAAGTACGCCTTGAACATCGCGTCGTGAATCGCCTCGCCGCCGGGCTGGGTGTCGGCCCAGCTTCCGAGCTCCTGCGCGAGGCGGCTGTTGTACGTCATGCGCCGATCACCGTACGGCAGGCCTTCGGCCGCCATGCGTGCGCGCATCTGCGCCTGCATCTTGGCGATGTCGTAGCCGCGCCCGGCGAAAAGGTCCGCCAGGCTGCGGCCCTCCTGCGGCGTGTCGGGATGCAGCGGAAAGTGCACCCATTGCACCTTCACGCCGTGCTCCTTCCTCAGGCGCTCAATACGCACGGTACTGAGATAGCACCAGGGTCAGACGTAATCGCTAAAGATTTCAAGTACTACCATGTGTGCTCCTATCGGGGGCCTGATATGGCAGATTCTAATCGCTCGGCCTATCCCGTCCAGCCCCAGGCGGCCGCAACCCGCAAGGCCACCTTGAGCTGCTCGTCTCGGTATTGACATGCTAACTGGGCCAGGAACAGACTGATCGCCCACTCGATCGGCTCACATCCTCCGGGGAGGGAGAGATGGCGTCGATGTCAAAACCTGCGCATTCGCCAGCCGCGTTCGTGGCTGGTTCTTTTTGCCGTCTTTCAATCTCAGACAGGAGAAAGTCATGAAATTGCAACGCGCTTTAAGCGGCGGCGTCACTGCGCTCGTCCTCGTATTGGGAGCCTCGCTGGCTTCAGAAAACGCGCACGCTCAGAAAACGCCGGATATGGATGGCGTAAAAGCCGCCAATCAGGCGTTTTATGCCGCCCTCTCGGCACGCGATGTCAATGCGATGCAGAAGGTGTGGTCCAGCGACCGCGATATACACAACATCGGCCCACGCAGCAAGGCGCCCGAGGTTGGGTGGCCCGCGATCAAGAAAAGTTTAGAAGGCACCTTTGCCAACTTTGTCGAGCTGAAAGTAACGATGGAAGATGCACGGATCAAGCTGAATGGTTCTACGGCATGGGTGTCGGGCATTGAAAAGGCGCAGAGAAAAACCAAAGCAGGAGAGGCGATCAGCGGCAGTAACTTAGGAACAAGCATCTTTATGAAGCAGGGTGGCCGGTGGCTGATGGTCTACCACCATGCCTCTGCAATTCCTAAGCAGGCGCCTGGGAAGTGACCGTCCGTCACAATGATCACACCGTCACAATGACCTCGGAAAGGGCCGGAAAATGGTTTCGCGTGTTGCCGTATTGGCCGGTTGCGTCCTCTTCGCATGCGGGTCGTCCGCTCTGGGTCAGGAACATTCCGTTGAGTTCAGGGGCTGCTTGATAACCGAGACGACGATCATAGACAGGGCAGGGGACGTCATCATCGGGCTCAACGTAACGCGGGGCATAACAGATCGGATTGGCCCCGGGCCGTTCCCTGAGAAAACGTCTCATGACTGTCGTGTCGTATTCAATGCATCAAAGGCCGGTGTGGAGTTCTCCAACCGCTGCAATTTCGTGCACGCGGACGGCGACAAGATCTTGAGCGTGGCGGACGGTACTCGCGATTCCTTCGTCACGGGCTAGCTGCCTAGCGCAAAGGCCTTGGCAGTCGCATGCATGAACCAGGGCGAAGGCGTTTTGGTCCGCCCGCCGGATATCGGTTGCCACCGCGCGACCGGCAGATTAAGAACCCGAGAAAGCGGTGAACGCCAATCTGTGGCGCAAACAAGGCCTCCCCGGTCCCTCCGAGCCAAAGCTGACTACAGCTGAAAGGCTTCTCACGGCCATTGCTTAGACCATTGGCCAAGCGTAGCGTACCGGGGCCGCTCATCTGCGGCGTCACAACCAAAGAGGAGGGACCATGCCGCTCTACATGTATCAGTGCGCGTATACGCCCGAGTCGATTGCAGCCCAGATCAAGGAACCCCAGGATCGGATCGAGCGTGCTGCGCAGCCGCTTGTCAAGGCTATCGGGGGCAAGCTTCTGGCCGCGGGCTACGCCTTTGGCGACTACGACATCACCGTGATTTACGAGGCGCCCGACGACCAGGCTGCGGCCTCGCTCGCACTCGCGGTTGCAGCCGGCGGAGCCGCGAAGGCATCAAAGACCACCAAACTGTTAAGCGGGCAGGAGTGGGTGGGCGCGCTGCGTAAAGCTCAAGGAATGGGTTCCGCATACCGACCGGCGTAATTTCAACAAAGGAGGGTGAAATGGATATGACGAAGAGTCAGCAAAACATCAACGTCAAACGCAGGGCCATCGTGGTTGGCGGTTTGGCGGGAGCATCCGCGCTTCTAGCTGTGAAGCAAAGCGTCGCACAATCCATAGAAAGAAAAGGAAAGGTCGACCGGAAGGAGCAGAAGCCCGTGGACTCAATGATTCCGGGTTTTAAAAAGGTGCGCTTGCGCGAGATGACATATGCTCCGGGGGCGAGCGGTAAGGCGAAGATGCAAAACGCCATGATTTGCGAGTGCACCCAAGGAAGCTTGGAAGTGACGGCGGATGACAAGAAGTTCACGGCAAACAAGGGACACGTGTGGACTTGCAGCGCGGGTATGGTGGAGGGAATTAGCAATAAGGGAAGCACGCCCGGCACAATGCGCGTTTTCGATCTGCTGACTTCTTAGCCGTAAAGACGTTAACGAATGGGATTCAACGAGAAACCCGCTTGCGCGGGTTTTTCGTTTCAGCAGCACGCTATGACGTAGTCGGAGAAGATCTCGAGGACGATGGGTTCGGTCATTGGGGCATCGCTCTTTGGGAGGACAGCGCAAGCCAGCCGCGGATGATGCGGTAGAGCACCCACAGCCCCGTGCCTATCCACAGCACGACGGCGAAGGGGATGCCGACGAAGGTGACGAAAAGGATTGCGCCTATTACGAGCCACAGCAGCGCATACCAGAAAGTCCGGATCTGCCAGGAAAAGTGCGAATCCAGCCAGGTGCCGCGCACGTCGGAGCGCTTCACGTAGTTGAGGATCACCGCGATGATCGAGGGCCAGCCCGACAGGAAGGCGGTGACGATGAGCGCCGAGCTGACGAGGCCGGTGAGGGCGCTGAAGGCGTGCAGGGCGTAGATGACGTGCGCCAGCGTGACGAGGCCTTGGCGGGGCACCAGGCCCGAAGGGGCAGAGGCTATTTTTTGGCCTGCTTGTCGTAGAAGTTGACGAGGCGAATCACGTCCGCGGGATCCATGCGGCCAATCGGGCCGGAGCTGTAGGTCGAAACGCGCACCTTGCCGTCGGCGCCGACCATGAACTCCGAAGGCTGGATGATGCTGCGCCTGTCCTCCCACCACGAGCCGAGCTGGTCAGCCATCGCCCGCGTGACGCCGTAGCCCACGGGATAGGAAAGCTCGGCGGCGACTTCCTTCGCCTTGTCGAGCGGGTCGACGCTCGCCGCCACCACCTTGATGCCGAGTGCTTCGAGCTCCGGCAGGGCCTTTTCGAAGGCGGCCAACTGCCGCCTGCAGTACGGTCACCAGTGCCCGCGGTAGAAAAGGATCACCTTGTACTTCGCGTCCAGCCCGTCGGGCAGCGCCAGCT
>CAZJJC010000056.1:0-11423 GCA_964546195.1 uncultured Enterobacteriaceae bacterium
GCGAGGTGGCGCCGTCCGGCGTCGTCCTTCAGCACCATGCCGCGCGCGGCCGCGTTCGGATCGGCGAGCGCCTCGGGCAGCGTGTTCACCGGCGCGTAGCACACGTCGAGGTTCGACAGGAAGTCCAGGTTTTCCTCGAGGGTCTTCGCTCGAAAAACCGCTTCAAGATACTCGACCACCGGCTGCTGGTGCGGGCCCGGCCCGCGCTCGCACAGCGCGGCGAGCTCCGGGCGGCCGAGCGCCCCGAGCAGGTTGCGCACGAACTTCATCTCCTGCCCGCCGAGCGCGAGATGGCGAGCGTCGGCGGTCTCGTAGATCCGGTAGAACGCCGACCCGCCGGTGGTGCGCTCGTGGCGCGGCACCGGCTGGCGGTCCTCGGCGAGCGTCGGCCCGAGGATGTTGGCGCAGCCGGCGAGCAGCGCGTCGTGCATGGCGATGTCGATGTAGTCGCCGCGCCCGGTGTGGCTGCGCCGCAGCAGCGCCATCAGCACGCCCGAGAGGCCCTGCAGCGCAGCGAGCAGGTCGGCGAGCGGCAGGCCGGGGATCGCCGGCCTGCCGTCGTCCCCGAGGGTCATGCTGAGCACGCCGCTCAGCGCCTCGACCGCGAGGTCGTGCGCCGGCCGGTCGCGGTTCGGCCCGTGCTGGCCGAAGGCGCTGATCGAGCAGTAGACGATGCGCGGGTTGCGCGCGCGAACCTGCGCGTAGCCTACGCCCAGCCGGTCGACCACCCCGGGCCTGAACGACTCGACGAACACGTCCGCGCTCTCGCAGAGGTGCAGCAGCGCTTCGCGGCCCGCATCGGCCTTGAGATCGAGCACGATGCTTTTCTTGCCGCGGTTGAGGTTGCGGAAGTACACCGTGCTCGGGCCGTCGGAAGGACCGAGCCGGCGCGTCGGGTCGCCTTCACCCGGGGGCTCGATCTTGATCACCTCGGCGCCGTGGTCGGCGAGCGCCAGCGTGAGGTACGGCCCGGGCAGGAAGAGCGACAGATCGAGAACCCGGATTCCGGCGAGCTTCATGGCTTGAGCGGCTCGCACACCGCGGGCTTCGGCCGCTCGCCGTCGATCTTCACCGGCAGGGCGAAAGCACGGAAATCGGGTCTGTCGGGGTGCGGCGCGGGGCGCACCATGCCCGTGGCCGCGACGAAGGGATTGTCCAGGGCCTGGGGCAGGTCGTTGATCGGCGCGACCGGCACCCGGCCGCCGAGCGCCGCGAGCCAGTGCGCGGTGCTGCGGCGGCGAAATTCCGTGTCGAGGATCGCGCTCAGGGCCTCGCGCTGCTCCAGGCGCGCGGCCTGCGTCGCGAAGCGCGCGTCGGCGGCGAGGTCGCGGCGCGACAGCGCATCGAGCAGCGCCAGCCAGAAGCGTTCGGTCATGCACGCGACGAAGATCCAGCCGTCGGCGGTGGGAAAAGTCTGCACCGGCGTGAGCGAATAGTGCGCGCCGCGCGGCTGGCGGCTCGAGGAAGTGCCTTCGTTCAGATACCACGTGCCCATGTAGCCGAGCTGGTGGAGCGCGACGTCGAACAGGCTCACGTCGACGTCGCAGCCCTTGCCCGTGCGGCTGGCGGCGAGCAGGCCGGCGAGGAGCGCCGCGACGCCGGTCATGCCGGTCATGCAGTCGATGATCGACGTGCCGAAGCGGCTGGGCGCGCCGGCCGGCTCGCCCGTCAGGCTCATCAGGCCGACCTCGGCCTGCATGAGGAAGTCGTAGCCCGGCCAGGAGGCGCGCTCGTTGTCGCGGCCGTAGGCCGAGATATGCAGACACACGAGCGCCGGATTGACGCGCGAGAGGCTGCGGTAATCGAGGCCGAGCTTCGCGGGCAGCTCGCCGCGCAGGTTGTTGACGAGCGCATCCGCGCCGGTGGCCAGCTTCTCGAACTCGGCGCGCTGCGACTTGAGATCGAGCGAGACGCTGCGCTTGTTCAGGTTCCAGCTCTGGAAGTACTGGCTGTCGGCCTCGCCCAGCCGATGCGGGCCTACGTGCCGGCCCGGGTCGCCGCCGCTTTGCGCGTTCTCGACCTTGACGACCTCGGCACCCAGGCCGGCGAGGAACATGGTGCCGTAGGGCCCGGCGCCGAAATGCTCGACCGTCAGGATGCGAACGCCTTCGAGCGGCTTCACAGGCGCTTCAACCTGTAGAGCAGCTCGAGCGCCTCGCGCGGCGCCAGCTCGTCCGGGTTGATTCTCTCCAGCTCGGTCCTGAGCGGGTCGGGCTCGGGCTCGACTTCAATTTCCTTCGTTGGCGAGAACAGATCGCTCTGGTTGCCGCGACTGATGCTCGACTCCTCGAGCAGCTGCAAATACTTCTTCGCCTGGCGGATCACGCCCTTCGGCACGCCGGCGAGGCCGGCGACCTGCAGGCCGTAGCTCTGGCTCGCCGGGCCTTCCTCCACGGCGTGCAGGAACACCACGCTGTCCTTGTGCTCGACCGCGTCCAGATGCACGTTGACCGCCTCCTTGTAGTCGAGCGCGAGCCGCGTCATCTCGAAATAGTGCGTTGCGAACAGGCTCAAGGACCTGTTCTTTTCAATTAAATGCTTTGCAATAGCCCACGCGAGGGCGAGGCCGTCGAATGTGGAAGTGCCGCGGCCGACCTCGTCCATCAGCACCAGGCTCTTTTCCGTGGCGTTGTGCAGGATGCTCGCGCTTTCGGTCATCTCCACCATGAAGGTCGAGCGGCCGCCGGCGAGGTCGTCGGCGGCGCCAATGCGGGTGAAGATCTGGTCGAGCGGGCCGATGCGCGCGGCGCGCGCCGGGACGAAGGCGCCGATATGCGCCATCAGCGCGATCAGGGCCACCTGGCGCATGTAGGTGGACTTGCCGCCCATGTTCGGCCCCGTGATGAGCAGCAGCCGCCGCGAGGGCGACAGCCGGCAGTCGTTGGCGATGAAGTGCTCGATCTGGGCCTCGACCACCGGATGCCGCCCGCCCTCTATGTCGAGCACCGGGTCGTCGACGAGCTGCGGCCTGGCGTAGCTTCGCTTGAGCGCGCTGGCCGCGAAGCTGCACAGCACGTCGGCCTGTGCGAGCGCTCGTGCGATCTTCTGAAGTTGAGGAACATGCACTTGAAGAACCTGAAGCAATTCTTCGTACAGCGCTTTCTCCAGCGCGAGCGCCCGGTCGCGCGCCGAAAGCGCCTTGTCCTCGAAGGCCTTCAGCTCGGGGGTGATGTAGCGCTCGGCATTCTTCAGCGTCTGCCGGCGGCGGTAGTCCTCGGGCACTTTGCCCGCGTGGGAGTTCGTGACCTCGATGTAGTAGCCGTGCACCGAGTTGTACGCCACGCGCAGGTTGGGGATGCCGGTACGCTCGCGCTCCCTGGCCTCGAGCGCCACGAGATATTCGCCCGCATTGGATTGCAGGCCACGCAGCTCGTCGAGCTGGGCGCTGTAGCCTGCGGCGATGACGCCGCCGTCCTGCACGCGCGCGGCCGGTTCCTCATGAAGAGATTTCCGGAGAAGCGCGAGGCAATCCCCCGGCACCGCCAGCTCGTCCTTCAGCTGCAGCAGAAGCGGCGAGAGGCCGGGCAGGGCCTCGAGCAGCCCCGGCAGCAGCGCCAGCGTGTCGCGCAGGCCGGCCAGCTCGCGAGGGCGCGCGCTTTTCAGCGCGAGGCGCGCCGTGATGCGCTCGACATCGGCCACATTCTTGAGCACGGAGTGAACGGCAGAGGCTTGCTTATCGAGGCATGCGACCGCCTCGTGCCGGGACCGCAGCACGGCATGCTCCCGCAGCGGATGATGCAGCCAGTGGCGCAGCAGGCGGCTGCCCATGCCGGTGGCGCACTCGTCGAGCAGCGAGAACAGCGTGGGCGCCGGCTCGCCGCGCAGCGTCTCGGTGAGCTCGAGGTTGCGCCGCGTGGCGGCATCCAGGCGCAGGTACTCGCCGGCGCGCTCCGCGCTCACCGCGGTGACATGGGCGAGCGCCTGGCCCTGCGTCTTTCCGGCGTAGTCCAGCAGCGCGCCGCAGGCCGCGATGGCGAGGCCCAGGTCTTCGCAGCCGAAGCCGGCCAGGCTCGCCGCGCCCAGCTGCTTCAGGAGCTTTTTGCGGCCGCTCTCGAAATCGAACTGCCAGGCCGGCACGCGCGTGACGAAATAGCCTTCGAGCACCGCTTCATTCGCGATCAGCACCTCGGCCGGGTTGATCCTGCTCAGCTCGTTGTCCAGGGCTTGCGGCGCCACCTCGGCCACCCGCAAGGTCCCGCTCGCGAGCGACAGCCAGGCGAGCCCGACCGTGCTGCGATCCCGATGAAGCGACAGCAATACGTTGTCGGCCTTGTCTTCCAAGAGCGCCGGGTCGGTCAGCGTCCCCGGCGTGACGATGCGCGTCACCTGCCGCTCGACCGGTCCCTTCGAGGTGGCCGGGTCGCCGATCTGCTCGCAGATGGCGACCGATTCTCCGAGCTTCACCAGCCTGGCGAGGTATTGCTCCACCGAGTGCGCCGGCACGCCGGCCATCTTCACCGGTGCCCCGGCCGAGGCGCCGCGTTGCGTCAGCGTGATGTCGAGCAGGCGCGCGCCGCGCTCTGCGTCGTCGTAGAACAGCTCGTAGAAATCCCCCATCCGATAGAACACCAGGACGTCCGGATGCTCGCCCTTGATGCGCAGGTACTGCTGCATCATCGGGGTATGACCCGAGCTCGAAGTCGGATCGGGGCCCTTGCCGTCTATAAACTCTTGTCGTTCCACCGCCGGGATTATCGCCGACATCTTCTAGACCGCGCGGTTCGCTTCAGGTGCTGAAGCGCTCCGGAACCGCTTCGAGGAACTTCAAATGGATTCGATGGGCGATATCGTCGAACAGCACGAAGCGGATGTGAACGACGGACGAAAGCCGCGGGATCTCGTCGAGAACGGTGCGGAATGCGACCCAAGCCGCCGCCTCAACCGGGTAGCCGAAGGCGCCGGTCGAAATGGCGGGGAAAGCGATGGAATGCAGGCTGTGCTCCTGCGCAAGGCCGAGCGCGTTGCGGTAGCAAGAGGCGAGCAGGACATCGGCGGGCTCATCCACTGCGTATACCGGGCCCAGACAATGGATGACGTGGTGATTGGGAAGCTGGTAGGCGCGCGTGATGACCGCCTGGCCGGGGCGGATCGGCGCCAAGGAGCGGCATTCGTCGTCGAGCCCTTGTCCGGCAGCGCGATGGATTGCGCCCGCCACGCCGCCACCCGGACGCAGCTCCGCATTGGCGGCGTTGACGATGGCATCGAAGCCCGGCTGCTCGGCGATGTCGCCTGCGACGCACTCCAGCGTGATTCCGAGAAATTGACGCTGCCTCGGGACTGGACCCATACGTATGCTCCTTGTCCGCCGTAGAGCACTACTGAGCAGGCCGAGCCAGCCTGGGAAGAGGAGGGCGCGTCCCCCGGCGCAGGTTCCCGCGCAAGCGGGAAAGGGATACTTGAATCGACGACTTACATTGGTCCGCCAGCGCGTCGATCTTATACCCGGGTTGCCTGGCCGGTAAAGTTGCGTTGTAACATCACCTCGCGTTGAACCTCGTATTCGAAGAGCTCGACTATCGTCACACCCCCCTTGGCGAGCTGATCCTGCGGCGGCGCACCGAGCCGTCTCTCGGGGTCGAGGTTTACGAGGTCAAGCTTGGCGATGCGTTTCTCATGTCGAGCTTGTTCACCGAAGGCGAGATCGCGCTCGCGAGGCACGCGCTTTCCGGCCTCGGCACGGGGCCCCTGGACATCGCCGTGGGTGGCTTGGGCCTGGGTTATACCGCCCGCGCCGCGCTGGATCACCCCGGGGTGCGCTCACTGCTCGTCGTGGAGGCGCTTGCGGATGTCATCGACTGGCACGCCCGCGGCTTGGTCCCGCTCGGAAGAGGGCTCATCGCAGATCCGCGCTGCGAGTTGCTGGAGGGCGACTTTTTTGCGCTGGTGAAAGGTCCCGGCATCCACCCTGGGAAGCCCGGCAAGCGGTTCCACGCGATCCTCGTCGACATCGACCACTCGCCGCGTCACGTGCTCCATCCGAGCCACAGCGGACTTTATGAAGAGCACGGGCTGGCTTGCCTTGCCTCCCATCTTCTCCCGGGCGGGGCGTTCGCGTTGTGGTCGAACGATCCGCCCGATGCCGATTTCTGTGCCGCGCTCGCCGCAGCATTCCCGGAGTCGGAGGCCCGCGTGGTGAAGTTCCACAACCCGCTGACGGGCGGCGAGGCCACGAACACCGTGTACATCGCACGCACAGCCGCCACTTCGGCAGCGGCATGAACCTCCAGGCAGCAGCGTTGCGAAACTGCCGATTTCATGCGTTGCGCCTGAACGTCGCCATCTGCGTAGGGCTGCCGCGCACGAGATCCGGTTCGCCGATGCCGCAAAGGCTTACGCCGTAGCCGGTGCGCGCGGCCACCCCGCTCGCCCAGCTGCGAAACTTGCCTCTCGTCCATTCGAAGCGGTGCTCCGGGTGCCGCAAGGCGTTGTCCGGCATGCCGTATAACGCGTTGTATTCGCGATTCGGCGTGGTGATGAGCACCGTGGCCGGACGGTAGCGGGCGAACAGCACATGCTCCACGGCGGACAGGCGCCGGGGATCGAGGTGCTCGATCGTTTCCACCATGAGCGCGGCGTCGAAGTCCCCAAGCCGGGAATGCGCGGCATCAAACGACCCGTGGTAGAGGAACACGCGCCGCGCCCCAAGAGCGCCTTCCAGGCGCCGCTCGGCAGCGGCGAGCGCCTCGACCGACGTGTCGAGACCGGCGAGCCGGGTGAAGCGCGGATCTTCGGACAGCCTAGCGAGGAGGATGCCGGTGCCGCATCCCAGGTCGAGCACGCTCGTCGCGCCGATGCGTCCGAGCGCCCGGGCGACGACCTCGAGGCGTTCCTCGTGAAGATCGCTTGAAATCTGGTCCACCTCGTGAGTCAGGCTGCGCCCTGCTGGTACCACGCCTTCGAGCCGTTCACCCACCTTACGACGAGCAGCATCACCGGCACCTCGATGAGGACGCCGACGACCGTGGCTAAAGCTGCACCGGAATGGAATCCGAACAGGCTGATCGCCGCGGCGACTGCGAGCTCGAAGAAGTTCGACGCGCCTATCAGCGCGGAAGGGCCGGCCACGCTGTGTTTTTCGCCCATCTTGCGGTTGAGCCAGTACGCAAGTCCTGAGTTGAAGAACACCTGGATGAGAATCGGCACGGCCAGCATGGCGATGATCAGCGGCTGATCGAGGATCGCTTCGCCCTGAAAGGCAAAGAGCAGTACCAGGGTCGCAAGGAGCGCGGTGATCGACCATGGACCGATTCTCGCCATCGCCGCCCGGAAGGTGGCGTCGCCTTTTTTCAGCAGCGCTCTGCGCAGCCACTGCGCGAGAACCACCGGGATGACGATGTACAGCACCACCGATGTGAGCAGCGTGTCCCATGGCACGGTGATCGAGGCGATGCCGAGCAGCAGGCCGACGATCGGCGCGAAGGCGAAGATCATGATGAGGTCGTTGAGGGCGACCTGCGACAGGGTGAAATAAGGGTCGCCGTCGGTGAGCTTGCTCCAGACAAACACCATCGCGGTGCACGGCGCGGCTGCAAGCAGGATCAAGCCGGCGATGTAGCTGTCCAACTGCTCGGGCGGCAGGTAGGGCGCGAAGACGTGCCGGATGAACAGCCACCCGAGGAAGGCCATCGAGAACGGCTTGACCGCCCAGTTGACGAACAGCGTCACGCCGATCCCGCGCCAATGCCCCTTGACCTGTTGCAGGGCGCCGAAGTCGATCTTGACGAGCATCGGGATGATCATCACCCAGATGAGCAGGCCGACAGGGATGTTCACGCGGGCGAGCTCCATCCGCCCGATCGCCTGGAAGACGCCGGGCAGGAACTGTCCCAGGGCAATGCCGGCGACGATGCACAGCGCTACCCATACCGTCAGGTAGCGCTCGAACCCGGTCATGGGATTGCGCGCGGCTTGGCCGGCCGCGACGTCGAATTGCGCGCTCATGTAGCCGAAGCCGTCCTGCCGATGTCTCTAAGCTTGCCCTTCAGCGCCTGGCGGTCGAGCTTCTCTATCGGCAGTGAAAGCATGAGATTGACTCGCGTCGACAGCTCGGTGAACGCCTTGAGAAAGGCCTTGCGCTTGTCCTCGTCGCTTCCTTGCACGGCGGCGGGATCCGCCACGCCCCAGTGCGCGGTTACGGGCTGACCGGGCCACAAAGGACAGGCCTCGCCGGCCGCGTTGTCGCAAACCGTGAAGACGAAGTCGAGCTTGGGGGCCCCGGGCCGCGCGAACTCGTCCCAGCTCTTGGAGCGCAGGTCCGACGTGTCCAGGCGGTGCTTCTTCAGCAGCTCGAGGGCGAACGGATTGGGCTTGCCGGCGGGATGGCTGCCGGCGCTATGGGCGACGAAGCGCCCGGCGCCGCGCGCGTTGAGATAGGCCTCGGCGAGGATCGAGCGTGCCGAGTTGCCCGTGCAAAGAAAGAGAACGTTCAGTTTACGCACGTGTCGAGCATCCGCAGCCTGCGCTGCCTTGCGCCTTCTTCTGCTCGTCGAGCACACAGCATGCCGCCGCGTCGGCTTTCGCCGGCCCGCCGCAGCAAGCGGCGGCGCTCACTTTTGCATCGAGGGCAAAGTCGGTCGAGCACACGCCGGTCTCGGGCAGCTCGAGCTGCACGTCATCGGCCGCGGCAAGGTCGCCCGCAAGAGCCGCCACCACGGAGCGCGCCTGCTCGTAACCCGTGGCCATGAGGAAGTTCGGCGCCCGGCCATAGGACTTGGCGCCGATGGCATAGAAGCCGGGCTCGGGATGCTCCAATTCCCGATGGCCGTGCGGCCGCACCGTGCCGCAGCTATGCACGTTGGGGTCGATGAGCGGAGCGAGCGCGTCGGTGCTTTCCAGCAACGGGTCGAAGCGCAGCCGCAGCTCCCGCGCGATGCCGAGGTCCGGCCGGGACCCTGTGGCCGCGATGATTTCCTCCACGCCGTCGATCACCGGGAGCGCGGGGTCATCCGCGACGACCCGCAGCGCACTTGCGTGCTGCTCGATGCGCTGCACGCGAAAGCCGGGATGCACCTCGAGACGGCCTTGGGCGAGGAGCCGCTGCAATTGGGTGCCGAGCGCGCCGCGCGCGGGAAGCGCGTCGTTCTCGCCGCCGCCGAAGAGGCGGCGCGGATCCTGCCCGCGCACCGCCCAGGCGATGCGGGTGCGCGGCGCTTTCGACGCGAGATGGGCAAGCGCGATGAGATTGCCGGCTGCCGAATGGCCGGCGCCTGCGACAAGGACCTTGCGGCCGGCATAGCGACGCGCCGAAGCACCCAGGATGTCCGGCATTCCGTACGCGATGCGTGCGCCCTGCTCGCGCTCGTTCAGGGCAGGCAGGCCGTGAGCGCCCAGCGGATTGGGCTGAGACCAGGTGCCGGAGGCGTCGAGCACCGCGCGCGCGAGGTGCTCGGTGACCCGGTCCCCCGATTTCACCCGCACCACGAACGGCGCGAGCTCCCGGCCCGCCGATTTCGCCTTGTCGTGGCCCGCCCTGGAAACGGCGATGACGCGCGTCTCGACATGGATATATGGCGCGATGCGCGGGCTCCTGGCGAGCGGTTGCAGATACTCCCGCATCACTTCCGCGGCCGTCGGAAGCTGCGCCGGATCCGGGACCTTCCAGCCCTCGGCCTCAAGCAGCTCCTCGGCGGCCCGATCGATGTTGAACCGCCACGGCGAGAACAGCCGCACATGCCCATAGTCGCAAAGGTGCTCGCCGACCGAGCTCCCCGCCTCGAACACGATGAAAGGAATGTGGCGCAAGGCCAGATGGGCGGCAGCCGCGAGGCCGACCGGCCCGGCGCCGATAATCGCAACTGGAGGTGTCATGTCTTCATGCCTTGACGGGAACGCGACGGCGGGATGCCGCGCGGGGAGGGCACCCGGCGCCGGAACAGCAGTTCTCGGTGAGGTAGGCGACGAGCGCGTTCATGTTGTCGAAATCGGCCGAATAGATCACGAAGCGTCCCTCCTGCCGGCTACGCACCAGGCCGGCTCTTGCGAGGTGCGCCAGATGAAACGACAGGGTGGCCGGCGGCAGTTCCAGCTCGTCTGCGATCCCTCCGGCCGCCAGGCCTTCGGGGCCGGCTTCCACCAGCAGGCGGTAGATCGCCAGCCGGGAGCGCTGCGCGAGGGCGGCGAGGGCGTCTATGGCTTGTGGTGTTTTCATATTTCCAGAATAATCGAAATAATGGCGCGCCGTCAAGCACCCGCCCGGGCTGCGCCATCGACGCTAGAAAATGAGATCCAGCACGCCGAAGACCACCAGCAGGCCGATGACAAGAACGGAAACTTAAGGGATGCTTAAGCATTAACCGTAGCAACGCGCGATTGAGCCGGCCGGCACGGTTGACCCGGGCGTGCTGCTGGTTCACCATCGCGAAAACCCTTGAAAGCGGTGAACAATGACCCGCAAGTCTTTCGCCCTGTCCCTCGGCGCGCTCGGCCTCGCCGCATCGGTTGCGTTTTTCGGCTGGCGCCAAGCGCCGCCGGAGCCGGCACCCGCGCCGCAAGCTGCGCCACCGCAAATCGCAATACCCGAGCCCGACCCGCTGCCCGAGCCGGCCGCCACGCTGCACAGCGAAGCTGTCGAGCTGCGCAAGCGCGACACCGTCATCGCGTTGCTGCTGAGGAACGACGTAGCGCCCGGCTCGGCGCATGAGCTCGTCGCCGCCCTGCGCTCGGCCGGCGCGAACCTGCGCCAGGTGCGCCCGGGCGACAAGCTGGAGCTGTCGCGGGAGGCGGACGGCCGCCTGGTGAGCCTGCACTATGCGCCGAGCCCGTGGGTGCGCTTCGAGGCGAGCGACCGCGGCAGCGGATGGGAAGTCGAGCGCCTCGACGCTGCACGCGAAGTGCTGATCGAAGCCGGGCAGGGCAGAGTGCAGCACTCGCTATGGGGCGCGGTCGAAGAGGGCGCCATCGCGCCGAAAGTGCTGCTCGAGTTCGTGCAGATCTTCGAGTCCGACTTCGACTTCACCGCCGATACCCGCGAGGGCGACCTGTTGCGCTTCCTGGTGGAGGCGCACTATGCGGACGGCGTGCGCGTCGAGTACGGGCGGGTTCTCGCCGCGCAATACCTGAGCGACGGCAGGATGCTGACCGGCGTCGGCTTCCAGGACGGCAAGCGCTTCACGCACTACGACCTCGAGGGCCGCTCGCTCAAGAAGGCGTTCCTGCGCTCGCCGCTGCAGTTCACGCGCATCAGCTCGCGCTTCACCTACCGGCGGCCGCACCCCATCCTCGGCGGCGTGCGCCCGCACCTTGCGATCGACTATGCAGCACCGACCGGAACGCCGGTCTGGGCCATTGCCGACGGCATCGTGCAGTTCGCCGGGCGCAGGGGCGGCAACGGGATACAGGTGCTGCTGCGCCATCGCGCCGAAAGTGCTGCTCGAGTTCGTGCAGATCTTCGAGTCCGACTTCGACTTCACCGCCGATACCCGCGA
>CAZJJC010000057.1:0-7547 GCA_964546195.1 uncultured Enterobacteriaceae bacterium
TCAAGACCGGCGGCTTCAAGGTGCGCGACGCCGCTTTCGAGGGCAAGACCAGGTACGCCGAGTGGAGGTTCGTACATGCGGTGCCGGTGCAGCCCGGCCCTGCATCCCCGCCGAAGCCTGCGGCCGCACAACAGGACCTGCCCAAAGGAAGCCACTGATTCTTACAAATCGGGGTCAGAGCCCTATTTTCAGTTTCACTTACCGGCCTATAGACTAGGCAGAGGAAATAGGAGGCCTCGAGAGTGCTCGGTAGCCTGTTCACCCGGTCCCCGGAAGCGAAGTCGACGGCCGCGCTCAAGGAGCTGAAGCTCCAGTGCCGCCGGCTGCTGTCGGAAGCCGGCACGGCGAACGGCGAGGCCATCGCCGCCGACGTCATCCGCCTCTGGGGCGAGCTGGGCGAGATCGCGCGCGGGGCGTTCTTCGAGTTTCTCGATACGCTCGCTCCCGAGCGCGAGCGCGTGCTGCGCGCCGCGCGGGCGTATGCGGACGAAGCCTCGCCCGAAAACGTCCTCGAGCTGCAAAAGGCAATCTATCCTCCGCGGCGGGTGCTGCTGCAGCGCCTGAATCGCAGCAGCGGCGGAGTTGCCGCGATCGTGGCGATGCGGCGCGCGCTGGTCGAGTTGTTGCGCCAGCGCCCCGAGCTGCGCGCGGTGGACGCCGACTTCAGCCACCTGCTCTCTTCCTGGTTCAACCCGGGGTTCCTCTACCTGCGGCAAGTGGACTGGAATTCCCCGGCCGCGCTGCTCGAGAAGATCATCGAGCACGAGGCGGTGCACGCCATCCGCGACTGGAGCGACCTGCGCCGCCGCCTGCAGTCCGACCGGCGTTGCTTCGCCTTTTTCCACCCCCAGCTGCCCGATGAGCCGCTGATCTTCGTCGAGGTCGCGCTGGTTGCCGCCATCCCGCGCTCGATCGCGCAGCTCATCGACGACAAGACCATCTCCCGCCTGGGAAAGCCGCCCAGCGTCGCGGCGTTCTACTCGATCAGCAACTGCGAGCGCGGACTGAGGGGCGTCTCGCTGGGGAATTTCCTGATAAAGCGGGTCGCCGAGCGGCTGCGCGGCGAGGCGCCGTCGGTCAAGCGCTACTGCACGCTGTCACCGGTACCGGGCCTGCGCAAATGGCTCGCCACCGCGCAGGGGGTGGCCGTGGCCGAGGCGCTGCGCTCCCGGTTCGGCGCCGATCTGGAACGGCTCGCGACCGCCATACGCGGCGGCTCGCTGGAGCGCGACGACCAGGCCATGCTTGCCGCATGCGCCGCAACCTTCCTTGCGCGCTACGGGGCGACTCCCCTGGGCGATCCGGTCGCCCGCTTTCACCTCGACAACGGCGCGCGGCTGGAGCGCATCAACCTCGCCGCCGACCTGTCGGACAAGGGGCTGAGGGAGTCCTTCGGCGTGATGGTCAACTATCTCTACGACCTCGGCACGGTCGAAGCCAATCACGAGCGCTTCGTGCGCGGCGAGGTGGTCTGCAGCCGGCAGGTGCTGCTGGCCGCGCGCAGATAAGCGTCGCTGTTTCGTGGGAGGACCCGCAGAAGGCGGCCCCTGCACGAATCATCCCCCGCGCTGGCGCTGATTATGCGCTTCCGGACGTGTTAGGTAGAGCGCTCGACCCGCCGCAGGATCTCGGATTCGGCCTGCACCCAGTCTTCCAGCTCGTGTCCGGGCTCGAAGCCGCGCTGCTTGGCGCGGTAATAGGCGGCTTGGGCAATCAGCTGCCGGATCTCATCGGCAGAGGCGTCGGCGCGCGAATTGGTGTTCATCGCTGCCTGGCTGTCGTGCTTCGGCGTCGCCGTGGTCGTCCTGCGGGGGCTGTTGCGGCGTTCTTTCGGTGCGGCCATGCGGTGGTCTCCTGCATGTTGCGTTGCTGGTCGTGCCCCTGAGGCTATCACTCACGGAACCACCCTGTCGATCACGACGTTGACCGTGCCCTCATCGTTCGCCACCGGCGCGCTCGCGCCCTGCAGATCGCCGGGTTGCGGCGTCGCGTTGCCGCTCTTCGAGACGCGTGCGCCGACCACGACCCTTGGGAAGGCCGAGAGCTTCATCGCCGGCGTCATGGCCATCGAATCGTCGAGGCGGAAGCGGTACGGCAGGTCGCGCACCCGGGTACGCGCGACCGCGAGCGGCATCGGCGGGCCCTCGGCCGCGCGCGCGAAGACGAACACCGTGTCGTCGGCCGCCGCCTTGCCTTTCAGTGCCGGCGAAAGGCTGACCGTGCCCTGCAAAGCCTTCGTGTCGCCGGCGAGCTGGCGTGCTTCGCTCACGTTCTGCCGGATCATGCGCGCCTCCTCCGACTCCGCCGCCACCAGCGGCAGCATGCGCTGCCAGTAAGCGGCGGCCTGCGCATAATCCTTGCGCTCGAAGGCGACGGTGCCGGCGAGCGCGAGGCCCTTGAGGTTGTGCGGATCGATCTCGAGGGCGCGCTGGATCAGCTTCTCGGGCTCGCCCTCGAGGCGCTGGCCGCGCGCCATCGCGAGCGCGTCGGCGAAGTCGACCAGCAACTGGGCGTCGCGAGGCGCGCGCACCGCCGCTTTGGCGTAGGCATCGGCGGCCTGGTCGAAGCGCCCCAGCGCGCCGTACGAGCGCCCCAGCAGCTTCCAGCCCTCGGCGTCGTCGGGATTCTCGCGCAGCTTGGCCGCCAGGCGGCCGACCATGGTGTCGAGCTGCGCCAGCGTCGCCGCGTGCTCGCCCTCGCGCTCGAGCGCGCCCGGATTGCCGACGAGGAAATACACGCCGAACGCGAGCACCGGTATCGCGGCGCCGAGGGCGAGCGCCGCACCGCGGCCGGCGGGGCGCGCCGCGCGCGAGTCGGGCTCGCGCACGTCCTCGAGCAGGCGCGCCTCGAGCTCGGCACGCGAGCGGTCGTAGTCGGCCTGCGCCAGGGTTCCGGCCGCGAGGTCCGAGTCGAGCTCGCGCAACTGGTCGCGGTAGATGGAGACGTTGGCTGCCTGGCTCGACACCCGCCCGCCGGCCTGCCTGGAGAGCAGGGGCCGCAGCACCCATGCGAGCACCGCGGCCGCGAGCACGGCGCCGATCAGCCAGAAGACGGTCATTCGAGCAGCTTGGCGGCCCTTGCGTGCTGCGCCGCGGACAGCTGCGGCCCGGCGGTGCGGCGCCGCGCCACGCGCCGGTAGAAGATCCACGCCCCGAGCGCGAGCAGCAGGAACGGCCCCAGCCACAGGGCGAGCGTGGCTGCCTTGAAGGGCGGGCGGTAGAGCACGAAGTCGCCGTAGCGCGCGACCATGAAATCCATGACGTCGCGCTCGCTTTCGCCGGCGGCGAGCTGCTCGCGGATCTGATTGCGCAGATCGATCGCGAGCGGCGCGTTGGAGTCGGCGATGGTCTGGTTCTGGCAGACCAGGCAGCGCAGCTCGTGGGCGAGCTCGGCTACGCGCCGGTCGAGCGAGGGATCTTCGGCCGCAATTACGCTCGATACGAAAATCAGGAGCAGAAACCTAGCCACGGGTGCCGAGCTCCTGCACCAGCGGCCGGATCTTCTTCCGCGCGATCTCCGGCGTGAGCGGCCCGATGTGCTTGTAGCGGATCACGCCCCGGCGGTCGATGACGTAGGTTTCCGGCACGCCGTCGACGCCGTAGTCGATGCCGATGCGCCCCGCGGCATCGAACACCGTCAGCTTGTAGGGATCGCCGTTCCTCTTCAGCCAGGGCAGCGCGTCCTCGCGCGCGTCCTTGTAGTTCAGGCCGACCACGGGAGCGATGCCCGAGCGCGACAGCTCGGTGATCACCGGGTGCTCGACCAGGCAGGGCGGGCACCACGACGCCCACACGTTGAGGATCCAGACGCTGCCGAGCATGTCCTTTTGCGAGAAGGTCTCCTCCGGCGCGTGGAGCAGCGGCAGCTCGAAGCCCGGCGCCGGCTTGTCGATGAGCGGCGAGGGCACCTCGCGCGGGTTGAGCGTCAGGCCCACCGCCAGCAGCGCGACGAGCGCAACGAAGATGCCCACGACCCAGTACAGCTTCATGCCGCCACCTTCACGTCCTGGGTCTTCCTGGCGAAAGGCATTCTGTAGCGCCGGTCGCTGGCCGCGAGCACGCCGCCCAGCGCCATGAGCAGGCAGCCGCCCCAGATCCAGTCGATGAAGGGCTTGTGCTGCACCTTGAGGAGCCACGTGCCGCGCTCATCGAGCGGATCGCCCAGCGACACGTAGAGATCGCGCGTGAAGCCCGGGTCGATGGCCGCCTCGGTCATCACCTGCTCCTGCACGGTGTAGACGCGCCGCTCGGGATGCATCACGGTGACCGGCTTGCCGTCGCGCGTGACCACGATCCTCGCCTGCGCCGAGGTGTAGTTGGGACCGGACACCGGCGACACGCCGTCGAAGCGGAACACGTAGCCCGCCAGCTCCACCGTCTCGCCGGCGCGGATCTTCACGTCGGCATCGCTCTCGTAGCCTTTCACCAGCGTGACGCCGACCACGAACGCCGCCACGCCGATGTGCGCGAGCGCCATGCCGTAGTGCGAGCGGGTCTGCCGCCAGCGCCCCTTGAAGCTGAGCACGGCGGTGCGCACGATCCCGGCCGCCATTGCCAGGCCGAAGCCGACCAGCGCGCGCCACTCGCCGAAGGCGAACGGCAGGATCAAGCCCAAGGCAAAGCTCACCGCGAGCGCCCAGCGCAGCAGCACCGCGAGCTCGGGCAGGCTGGTGCGCTTCCAGCGGGCGAGCGGGCCCACGCCCATCAGGAAAAGCGCCGGCGCCATCACCGGCACGAACACCGCCTCGAAGTACTGCGGGCCGACCGAGATCTTGCCCGCGCCGAAAGCGTCGATGGCCAGCGGGTACAGGGTTCCCAGGAAAACGGTTCCCGCGGCGGCGACCAGCAGCACGTTGTTGGCGAGCAGCAGCGACTCGCGCGACACCGGCTCGAAGTCCCCGCCCAGGCCGATGCGCGAGGTGCGCCAGGCATACAGCGCGAGCGCGCCGCCGATCAGCACGACGAACAGGGCCAGGATGAACACGCCGCGCTTCGGGTCGACTGCGAAGGCGTGCACCGAAGTGAGCACGCCGGAGCGCACCAGGAAGGTGCCCAGGAGCGACAGGCCGAAGGCCATGATCGCCAGCAGCACCGTCCAGCTGCGGAAGGCGCCGCGCTTCTCGGTGACCGCGAGCGAATGGATGAGCGCCGTGCCGATGAGCCAGGGCATGAAGGAGGCGTTCTCCACCGGGTCCCAGAACCACCAGCCGCCCCAGCCGAGCTCGTAGTAGGCCCAGGCGCTGCCCAGCGCAATGCCGAGCGTGAGAAACGCCCAGGCCACCGTGGTCCAGGGCCGCGACCAGCGCGCCCAGGCCGCGTCGAGGCGGCCCGAGAGCAGCGCCGCGACGGCGAAGGCGAACGCCACCGAGAAGCCGACGTAGCCCATGTACAGCATCGGCGGGTGGATCACCATGCCGGGATCCTGCAGCAGGGGGTTGAGGTCGCGCCCGTCGGCCGGCACCGGGAACAGGCGATCGAACGGGTTCGAGGTGAACAGCATGAAGGCGAGAAAGCCCGCGCTCACCACGCCCAGCACGCCGAGCACGCGCGCCGCCATATCTTCCGGCAGGTGTGCGCTGAAGAAGCTTACTGCGGTCATCCATATGCCGAGCATCAGGCACCACAGCAGCAGCGAGCCCTCGTGGCTGCCCCAGGCCGCGGCAACGCGGTAGTGCAGCGGCAGCGCGCTGTTCGAGTTCATCGCCACGTTCTCGACGCTGAAGTCGTTGGCGACGAACGCGTAGGTCAGGCAGCCGAAGGCAAAGGCGACGAGCAGCGCCTGCGCCTGCGCCGCCGGGCGCGCCACAGCCATCCAGGCGACGTCGCCGCGCTGCGCGCCGGCGAGGGGCAGGATGCTTTGGATCAGCGCGACCACCAGGGCGAGCGAAAGCGCGAGCTGTCCGAGCTCAGGGGTCATTTGCGTTGAATCGTCTTCTGCGCTTGTTCCACCGCGTGGGCCGCCTCCGGCGGCATGTAGTTCTCGTCGTGCTTGGCGAGCACCTCGCGCGCGCGGAACACGCCGTCGGGGCCGAGGCTTCCCTGCGCGACCACGCCCTTGCCTTCGCGGAAAAGATCCGGCAGCGCGCCGCGGTACACCACCGGGATGGTCTTCGCCGTGTCGGTGACTACGAAGTGCACGTCCACGCCCTCGCGCTTCACGCTGCCCGCGAGCACCATGCCGCCGATGCGGAAGGTCTTGCCCTGCGGCGCCTCGTTCGCGGCGACCTGCGATGGGGTGAAGAAGAACACCAGGTTCTTCTCGAACGCCATCAGCACCAGCGCGGTGGCGATGCCCAGCGCCACAACGCCGAGGGCTATGGCGGCGAGGCGCTTATGTCTTGGTTTCAAGCTTTCTCTTTCTGCGAATCAACAGGATGACCTCGAGCGCCAGCAGCGCGAATGTGACCACATACGCTCCAAGGATGTACCAGGTGCTCATTGTCGCTCCAGGATCAGGCAGCGCACGCGCACCATCGCCACCGCGATGCTGTAGAGCCAGAAGGCCGCCGCCATCAGCATCATGCCGAGGAACATGGCGGCCGCCATGCTCGGTGCCTTGGTGAAGCTCACCGAGGCGCCCTGGTGCAGGGTGTTCCACCATTGCACAGAGTAGTAAATGATCGGAACGTTCACCGCGCCGACGATGGCGAGCACCGCGGCGGCGCGGTCGGCGCGGCGCGGGTCGTCGATCGCGGCGTGCAGCGCCATGAAGCCGAAGTATAGGAAGAGCAGGATGAGCTCCGAGGTGAGCCGCGCGTCCCAGACCCAGTAGGTGCCCCAGGTGGGCTTGCCCCACAGCGCGCCCGTCCACAGCGCGATGAAGGTGAACAGGGCCCCGGTGGGCGCCAGCGCTTGCGCCATCATGCCCGAGAGCCGCGTGTTGAAGGCGAGCCCCAGCGCCGCCCAGAACGCCATCACGAGATACAGGAACATCGACATCCAGGCCGCGGGCACGTGGATGAAGATGATGCGGTAGACCTCGCCCTGCTGGGCGTCGGTGGGCGCGACGCCGAAGCCGACGTACAGGCCCGCCAGCGCGAACAGCGCCGCCCCGGCCGCGCACCAGCGCGCGATCCTTCCGGCGAGCGGAAAGAAGGTGTGCGGCGAGGCGAACCAGAACCACCTGACGGCTGTGTTCATTCCAGTGAAATCCGCAATGCGGCGGCGATCGCCCAGGGGGCGAAGGCCGCCGTGAAAACCGCGAGCGCCCCGAGGATCAGCAGCTGCCCGTCGGGCTCCAGCCCCGCCGCCGCCATCTCCACGCTGCCCGCGCCCATGATGAGCACCGGCACGTAAAGCGGGAGCACCAACAGCGAAAGAAGGATCCCCCCGCCCCGTACGCCCAGGGTCAGGGCTGCGCCGATCGCGCCGATCATGCTGAGCACCGGCGTGCCAAGCAGCAATGATAGAGCCAATACGCCGAATAATGCGGGCGGAAGGTCGTATTGCAGCGCGATGAGCGGCGCGATCAGCACCAGCGGCAATCCCGACACCAGCCAGTGGGCAAGGCTTTTCGCCGCCGCCACCACGCCCAGCGGCGCCGCGCCG
>CAZJJC010000058.1:0-11997 GCA_964546195.1 uncultured Enterobacteriaceae bacterium
TAGCCGCGCTCGTAGGTGCAGAAGGACTTCAGGCCCTCGTTGCGCCCGGCGAGGTAGCGCTCGGTCTGCGGCGCCACGCCGTGCTCGGCGCAGGCGCGGCGATGGTCGCCGAGCCGCTCCACCGTCCTGCCGCGCGCGCCGTCCTCCAGCCCGATGGCGTACCAGTCGGCGTTGCGACATTCATCCTTGTCCAGGGAGGCACAGCCGGCAAGCAGGCAAGCCGCCACTAAGGCGATCTTCTTCATATGCGTCGATTATAGAATCCGGTGATGCGCGCCCTAGTGACTTTTCTCCTGACTTGTCTCCTGATTGCGTCCCCTGCGTTCGCGCAGCCCTTCGGCTCCGAGCAGCACGACTTTCGCCTGGTGCGGCTGGTCGAGGGGCTGGAGCAGCCCTGGTCACTCGCGTTTCTGCCCGACGGCCGGATGCTGGTCACCGAGAAGCGCGGCCGGTTGCGCGTAATCGAGCAGGGCAAGCTGCTGCCCCAGCCCATAGCGGGCTTGCCGCAGGTCACGGTCCATGGGCAGGGCGGGCTGCAGGATGTCGTCCTGCATCCGCAGTTCGCCAGGAACCAATTGATTTACGTTTCCTATGCCGCGCGCGGCGACGATGGCGTGGGCACCGAGCTCGCGCGCGCTCGACTCGCGGGCGACCGGCTGGAAGACGTGCAGGTGCTGTTCCGGCAGAGCCCGAAAGGCAGCCGCGGCCAGCATTTCGGCGGGCGCATCGTATTCGACCGTGCCGGCTTCCTGTATCTCACGCTCGGCGACCGCGGCGAGATGGCACGCGCGCAGCGCTCCGACGACCACGCCGGCTCGGTGATCCGGCTGCACGACGACGGCCGCGTGCCCAAGGACAATCCGTTCGTGGGCAAGCCGGGCTGGAAGCCGGAGAAGTTCACGCTGGGCAACCGCAACATGCAGGGCGCGGCGCTGCATCCGCAGACCGGGATGCTGTGGACCCACGAGCACGGGCCGCAAGGCGGCGACGAGGTGAACATCATCCGCGCCGGCGCCAACTACGGCTGGCCGGTGATCACCTACGGCGTGAATTACGGCATCGGCACCCGGATCGGCGAGGGCACGCAAAAGCCCGGCATGCAGCAGCCGATCCACTACTGGGTGCCTTCGATCGCGCCCTCGGGGATGGCGTTCTACACCGGCGAGCGCTTTCCGCGCTGGAAAGGCAATCTCTTCGTCGGCGCGCTGCGCGACCGCATGCTGGTGCGGCTGCAGCTCGACGGCGACAAGGTGGTGAAGGAAGAGCGGCTGCTGCAGGGCGCGATCGGCCGCATCCGCGACGTGCGTGCCGGTCCCGACGGTTACCTCTACCTGCTCACCGACGACAGCGCCGGAATGCTCGCCCGCCTGGAGCCCTGACCCCCTGACAAGCGGGTCGTGAGCCGAACGCGCGTGGGGTACTCCTGCTTTACATAACTTTACCTCGGGGAAAGACGCGGCTTACCGTCGCTTCGCAGACTGCTCGAACCGAATAACCACGGAGCACCCATGAATCGCTTCAGACGCATTACCCTCGCCACCCTCGCCGGGGGCGCCGCAGCCGCGGTCGGCTTCAAGGCGCTCGGCCACGGCCGCAGGCACGGGCCGATCGATCCGGCCGATATCGACAAGCACCTCGATCGCATGCTGAAGCACCTCTACGTCGAGATCGACGCCACGGAAGACCAGAAGCGCGCGCTCGAGCCGATCGTGAAGCAGGCGGCGCACGACCTGCTGCCGATGCGCGAGCGGCTGCATGCCGGCCGGCGCGAGGCGCTCGAGCTCCTCGCGCAGGAGCGCGTCGACCCGGCGGCGATCGAGGCGCTGCGCGCGAAGCAGATCGGGCTCGCCGACGAGGCCTCGCGCCGGCTGACGCGCGCCCTCGCGGAGGCCGCCGAGGTGCTCACGCCGGCGCAACGCAAGGAGCTCGCCGCGCACTTCGCTCGGAGGCACGGACGTTGGCACGGCTGATCGCCGTGCTGCTCGTTGCTGCTGCCTGCACCGGCTGCCAGTGGACCGGGTTCGGCTTTCGTGCCGACGGCCCCGAAACGCCGCGCCTCAGGCAGGTGCTGGCGCTGGAGGCGGGGAGCGTGGTGGCCGACGTCGGCGCCGGCAAGGGCGAACTGACCGTTGCCCTTGCACGCGAGGTGAGTTCGAACGGGCGAGTCTTTTCCACCGAAATCGACGCAAGGCGCCTGAAGGCGCTTCGCGAGGCGGTCGTCGACGCAAGGCTCGACAACGTAACGGTCGTCGAAGCGCGCAGCCGCGAGACCGGATTGCCGCCGAACTGCTGCGACGCAATCGTGCTGCGCCGCGTGTATCACCATTTGACCGACCCTGCGAGCATCAACGCGAGCTTGTGGCGGTCACTGCGCCCGGGCGGCGTGCTCGCCGTGATCGACTTCCCGCCGCCCTTCTTCTGGAGTCGCGGCGCGCTCGGTGTTCCGGCGAAAGCGCTCACCGATGAAGTCACCGCCAGCGGCTTCGAGCCGCTCCGGTTGATCGACGATTGGCCGGGCCGCGGCCCGCTCAGGAGCTATTGCGCGCTGTTCCGCAAGCCGCTTGTATAGTCCGGGCGTGGCGGGACGCGTCCTTCTGATCGAAGACGACTCGCGCCTCGCCGCGATGGTTTCGGAATACCTGGGCGAGGCGGGCTACCGGGTCACGACGGCGGCGAGCGGGGCAGGCGGGCTCGAGCGGCTCGCAAAGGAGCCGTACGACGCCCTGGTGCTCGACCTCACGCTGCCCGACATGGACGGGCTCGAGGTCTGCCGGCAACTGCGCGGGCGCTGGGACCTCCCGGTGCTGATGCTGACCGCGCGCGGCGACGCGATGGATCGCGTCGTGGGCCTCGAGCTCGGCGCCGACGACTACCTGCCGAAGCCCTTCGAGCCGCGCGAGCTTCTGGCACGCTTGAAAGCCATCCTGCGACGGGGACAAGCTTCCTCCCGGTCAAAACTTCTTCGTTTCGGCCGGCTGGAAATCGACCGCGACGCGCGCGCGGTGCGCCTGGACGGAGTCGAGAAGCCGCTCACCTCGTTCCAGCTCGCGCTGCTCGCGGCGCTCGCCGAGAACGCCGGGCGCGTGCTTTCGCGCGACGCGCTCATGGACCTGGTGCGCGGCGAGAAGATGGACGCCTTCGACCGCTCGATCGACGTGCACGTCTCGCGCATCCGCGCCGCGATCGAGGACGATCCGAAGAAGCCGCGCCGCATCATCACCGTGCGCGGCGCGGGCTACGTTTTCGCCAAGCAGCAAAACTGATGCGCAGGCTCTACCTGCGCATCTACCTCGCGGTACTCGCGAGCCTGGCGGTATTCGCGCTCGCGGCGGGCGCGCTCTGGCACACGCTTGCCGACCCGCACGGCGGGGACGAGCTCGCGGCGCTCATCGCGCGCAACGTCCTGGCGCCGGCGGTGGCAAGCCCTGCGGAGCAGCAGGCGGCGCTCGAGCGCCTCGCGCGCGACGTGCGCGCGGACCTGGCGCTGTTTTCCGACGATGGACGTTCCCTGGCGTCGGTCGGAAGCGCGCTGCCGGCGCCGGAGCGCGCCGGCTGGCAGCGCGGACCCGGCGGGCCGCATTGGGCGGTGCGCCTCGCCGACGGCCGCTGGCTCGCAGCGCGCCTGCCGCACCAGCGCCGCGGGCCGGTATTCGGCCTTTTGGTGCTCGCGCTCATCCTGCTCGCCGTCGGCGTCGGCGCCTACCCGGTGACGCGGCGCCTCACCCAGCGTCTGGAGCGCCTGCAGCGCGGCGTCGAGGCGCTCGGGGCGGGGGAGCTCTCCGCGCGTGTCAAGGTGGAGGGCAGGGACGAGGTGGCGCAGCTCGCCGAGAGCTTCAACCGCGCCGCCGCGCGCATCGAGGGGCTGGTGGCCGCCCACAAGTCGCTGCTCGCCAACGCCTCGCACGAGCTGCGCACGCCGCTGGCCCGCATCCGCATGGCGATGGAGCTGCCCGAGCGGCGGGGCGAAGTGCAGCGGGACATCGCCGAGCTCGATGCGCTGATCGACGAGATCCTGCTGGCGAGCCGCCTCGATTCCGGCGGCGGCTTCGAGCGGCCCGAGGCGGTCGAGGTGCTGGCGCTCGCCGCCGAGGAGGCCGCGCGCCATGACGCCGAAGTCACCGGGGACAACGTCACCGTGCAGGGCGATGCGCGCCTGCTGCGGCGGATGATCCGCAACCTGCTGGAGAACGCGCACCGCCATGGCGCAGCGCCCGTTACGGTCACGCTGAAGCGGACGCAGGAGGGCGCCGAGTTGCGGGTGTGCGATGCGGGCCGAGGCATCGCCGAGCAGGAGCGCGAGCGCGTGTTCGAGCCGTTCTACGGCCGCGCGCGCGGCGCGGGGCTTGGGTTGTCGATCGTGCGCCAGATCGCTCGGCGCCACGGCGGCGAGGCGCGTTGCGAGGGCAGCTGCTTCGCGGTGACGCTGGCGGCCTCGGCTAGCGCAAGTGGCGCTTCACCAGGTCGATGATCTGCTGCGGCGGATCGACGAAGCGGCAGCCCGAGCGCATGGCGCGGCGGCCGCCGGCCAGCTTCACCGCCTGCGAGTAGCGCACTTCGAGGTCGGTCACGCAGTCGCCGCCGGGAAGCCGTACGCGGCAGCCGCGCAGCAGCGTGCCGGGCTCGAGGGTGATGTGGCTCGCATAGACCAGGAATCCCACGCCTTCCGGGCTGATGTCGTAGATCATGGCCTCGAAGGGCATGATGCCGGCGGCATCGGCCTCCACGCGCAGCGGCAGCGGCGCCCGGATGCGCTCGTGGTGCCGGCGCGGATTGCTCGCCAGGATTTCGGGGAAGCGGCACTGGATGAGCTGCCTGCCCTGGTAGGCGACCGCGCGCGGCTCGGCGGCGACGAACTCGATGTGCCAGCCCGCCATCTCGCAATGGAACGCGCAGCGCGGGCGCGCGAGCAGCGCTTCGTTCGCCGCTTCGCGGATGCTGCGCCCGAGCACCAGGCGGCCGGCCTTGGGATCGACGAGAACCAGCGGCGCCTCGAAAGTCAGCTTCGGAAAGTACGCCTTGACCGGCACCCCTTCGCCTTTCGCCTTGTCCAGCACGCGCGCGATCTCGGCCGCGTTGCGCGACATGAGGCCGGTGGTGGTGTCGGAAAGGGTGCTCAGACCTTGTAGCTTTCGAGGGTTTCTTTTGCGAACAGCTCCTCGGGCGAGAAGCGGCGCTTGGACAAGCCCTGCTCGTGGTGGTAGCGCAGGAAGGTGTCGAGCACGTGCCGGTTGGGCGCGAGGCCGTACGACCACCAGTCCTCGCCCATCTCGCGGCGCGCCTCCTCCACGTGCGCCACCGTCCAGGGCAGCATCGCCGGCATCGCCGCGGTCTGGTTGTAGAGCTCGTAGGCCCTGGCCTTCGACGCGACGCACGCCTTGTACAGCGACTGCGCGACCCAGGGATGCTTCCCGTACACGTCGCGCCGCAGCACTACCGTGTGCATGATCGGGAAGATCCGGGTGCGCCGGTAGTACGCCTTCTCGATCTCGACGTAGGCCGGGAACAGGCGCCGGACCTTGTCGGGCTGCTTATGGAAGCTGGAGGGCGTGCGCGCCGTGACCAGCGCGTCGATCTCGCCCTCCGCGAGCATGCGCGAAAGGGTCTTGTCCCGGGGAATTGCCTTGAGCTTGATGCTCGAGGGGAGGTCGAGCTTGATCTTCTCGTCGCGCCCGGGCTCCTCCTCGCCGCCGGAGCAATGCTCGACGTCGGTGACCTTGACGCCGTGCTCATCCGACAGGATGCCCCGGATCCACACCGGGGCGGTCATCTGGTACTCGGGCACGCCGATGCGCCTGCCCTTGAGCTCCTCGGGCTTGCCGATGCCGCTTTTCGCGGAGACGAAGATGCACGAATGCCGGAAAAAGCGCGACGGAAATGCGGGGATGGCGATGAAGCGCGCGGGGTCCTGGCCCAGCGAAGCGACATAGGAGGAGAGCGACATCTCGCAAGCGTCGAACTCCGCGTAGCGCAGCATGCGGAAGAACGTTTCCTCGACCGGCTGGGTGAGGTACACGAGATCGATGCCCTCCGGGCGCACGCTGCCGTCGGCGAGCGCGCGCATGCGGTCGTAGTCCCAGCAGGCGAAGGTGAGGCGCAGGCGGTCGGTCATTTTCCGGGGCGTCCGAGGTTGTCCAGCATAGCGAGAAGCACCCTGCGGGTGGTAGCGAGGTCTGCAGCCTTTACGCCGCGCGTTGCGACTTTGTTCACATCTTCGGCCAGCGGCACGAGCTTCTTCTGCAGCGCGCGCCCCTGCGGCGTCAGGTGCACGTAGACGTTCTTGCGGTTCCCGGGCAGCTGCCGGCGCTCGATGGTGCCGAGCGCTTCCATCGCCTTGAGCGCGGCGAAGGTGGTGGGCTCCATCACGCCCGCCATCTCCGAGAGCTCGCGCTGCGTGAGGCCGTCGCGCTCCCACAGGATGCGCAGGAAAGCCCAGTGGCCGAAGGACACGCCATGCGCGGCCAGGCGCACGGTGAGCGCGCGCACCAGCGCGCGCGCCGCTTCCCGGATGATGTGCGCGAGCCGCTCTTTCACAGCACGATCTCTTTTTGCTCCCGGGCCGAACGCAGGATAGCGAGGCACACCTCGAGCGTCGCCATGGCCCACTCTCCGCTGTGCAGCGGCGCGCGGCCGTTGACCACCGCCTCGTAGAGCTCGTCGATCACCTCGGCGCGCGGCACCTGCGGCGGCGCGAGCGCCTCGAGGCGCTGCTCATGGTCGCCATAGATCATCACGCCCGAGGGCAGCGGGCGCAGGTCGGCGCGCTCGCACGACACGATCAGCTCGCCGAAGTGCTGGTGCGCAACCTGTATCGCCGGGGCTTTGAACGCCGCCCCGCCGAAATTGCGTTCATCCTTCATTCGCCACTCGTCGCCCTGCAGCGCGCGGCGCGCAGCGCCATAAGAGGAGGGGTCCTTCTTCGCGCCCATTTCGCCGATTCCGCCGGCGAACTCGTCGGAGTCGAAATGCGCGTAGCCGCTGTAGATCAGGCTCGCGAAGCCGCCATTGTCGAAAGCGAGCAAGGCGGCATAGGCGCCTTCGGTGGGGCGCGCGGCGTCCCACGCGCCGGTCATGGCGCGCACGCGCTGCACGCGGCTGCCGGCGAGCCGGCGCACGATGTCCACCTGGTGCGCGGCCTGGTTGAATACCACGCCGCCGCCGCTTGCCGTGTCGAGCTCTTCCGGGCGCCGCGGGCGGTAGAGGAAGTCGGTGTAGTTGAGCGCGCTCACCATGCGCACGGCGCCGAAGCGGCCGCCGTCGATGAGCTTGCGCGCCTGCAGGACGGGCGCATCGAAGCTGTGGCTGTGCCCGACGACGAGCTGCACGCCGCTTTTTCGCGTCGCAGCAATCACCGCCCGGCAGTCCCCGAGCGACAGCGCCATGGGTTTTTCCAGAAGGATGTGTTTGTTGAACGACGCGGCGAGGCAGGCGTGGGCGGCATGGAACTGGTGCGGCGTCGCTAAGTAGACGACGTCGACGTCCGCCTGCGCCGCGAGCTCTTCAATGGAATCAAAAGCTTTGGCGTGGAACTGGGCTGCGAACTGCGCGCGCGCCTCCGGACGCGGATCGGCGCCGGCCACGAGGGTGATGCGCGGGTCGAGCGTAAAGGCCGGCACCATGAGCGAGAAGGCGCGCCCCAGGCCGGCGACGCCGATTTTGAGTTTTGGTATCATCCGCAATACTTAGGAGGCTAAGTATACTCATGCTCACCAAAGAGCAAAACGAGCTGCTGTGCCGCGTGGAGGGCGACGCGGCGATGGGACAGCTCATGCGGCGCCACTGGCTGCCGGTGTGCATGTCCGAGGAGGTGCTGGAGCGCGACGGCGCGCCGGTGCGCGCGCGGCTGCTGGGCGAGGACCTGGTGGCGTTCCGCGACACGCAGGGCCGCCTCGGCGTGCTGGGCGAGCTCTGCCCGCACCGCGGGGCGTCGCTGTCCTTCGGCCGCAACGAGGCCTGCGGGCTGCGCTGCCTGTACCACGGCTGGAAGTTCGATGTCGAAGGCAACGTGCTCGAGATGTCTTCCGAGCCCGACGGAGCCGCGCTCAGGAAGGCGGTGCGGCACAAGGCCTACCCGGCGCGCGAGGGCGGCGGCTTCGTCTGGATCTGGATGGGCCCGGCCGCCGAGATGCGCGAGCTCGAGCCGCCCGCCTGGGCGCCCGCGCCCGACGCGCGCACGAGCATCGTGAAGATGCACGCCGCCTGCAACTGGGCGCAGGTGCTCGAAGGGTCGATCGACTCGGCCCACAGCTCGAGCCTGCACTCGAGCGAGATGCCCGCCGCCCAGGTGGACGGCGCCAAGGCGACCGACAGGGTATGGCCGCGGCCGTCCCACGACAAGGCGCCGCGGCTGCAATTCCAGGCGACCCGCTACGGCTTTCGCTACGCCGCCATCCGCAAGCCGATCCTCAACCCCGAAGCCAACCAGTACGTCCGCACCACGCTTTTCATTGCGCCGTTCACGGTGCTGATCCCGCCGAACGACCAGTACCGCCTCGCGCAGATGCTGGTCCCGCTCGACGACGTGAACACCATGTTCTACTGGATCGCCTGGCATCCCGAGCCCGACAAGGGCATCTCGCAGGAAGCCTGGCGCAGCTTCTGCGCCGCCACGGTCGGGGTCGACCTGGACGAAAACTACCGGAAAAAGAGAACCCTGCAGAACCGCTACCTGCAGGACCGCGAGGCGATGAAGCGCGGCGACTTCACCGGCATCAGGGGCATCCCGACGCAGGACATGGCGATGTGGGAGTCGATGGGGCCGATCGTCGACCGCAGCCAGGACAAGCCCGGCGCGAGCGACCTCGCCGTGGTGCAGTTCCGCCGCATGATGGTGAACGCGGCGAAGCGCTTCAAGGAAGGCGCGCCCGCCATCGGCACCACCGAGCCGCGCATCCCGCACGTGAAGCTCGCTTCCTTCGAGGGCATCGTGCCCAAGGCCACCGACTGGCGCACCCTCGGCGTCAACGACACGGAAGAGGCCGCGGCTTGATATTGCGGGGGCTGCTCGCCCTGCTTTTGGTGCCGGCCTGGGCCTGGGCCAGCCATCCGCTGATCACGGAAGACACCGGCGTGCTCGGCGCGGGCCGCTGGCAGGCGGAGCTGCATGGCGGGCGCTCGCGCGAGTCCGCAGGAGGCGTCGTGATGCGCGGCCTCGAGGCCTCCGGGGTGCTCTCCTATGGCATCGCGCAGCACTCCGACGTGCAGCTCGAGCTTCCCTACCTGCGGCAGGAGAGCGGGAGCGACGTGGTGAAGGGCCGCGGCGATGCCTCGGTCTCGTGGAAGTGGCGGTTCTTCGAG
Organism: uncultured Enterobacteriaceae bacterium; assembly: GCA_964546195.1. Lineage (GTDB taxonomy): Bacteria > Pseudomonadota > Gammaproteobacteria > Burkholderiales > SG8-39 > SCGC-AG-212-J23. The sequence continues at coordinate 9,295 of CAZJJC010000058.1, forward strand.
CGCGATCGGCTGAGCCTCGTGGCTAAGCCCGACCTATACCTTCCCACCGGTCGCGACGAGCTCGGCCTGGGCGCTGGGCGGGCGCGCTGGGGAGCGAACTTCGTCGCCAGCTACGGGATGGGCAACCTCGAGCTTCTGGGTCACGCCGGCTACCAGCGCAATCGCAACCGCGTGGGCGAGCGCGCCTCGCTGTGGCACATCTCGGTTGCCGCGCTGTATGCCGCGACGGACAAGCTCAAGCTCGCGCTCGACCTCGGGCGCGACACCCATCCTGACCCGGGGTCGCGCACCGCGATGCGCGAGCTCGTCCTCGGGCTGATGTACGCGCTTTCCGAAGAGGTCGACCTCGGGCTGGGCGTGAAGCACGGCCTGAGCGACCCGGCGGACGAGCGCGCCGTTCTCGCCGGCCTTAAGTTTCGCTGGTAGCAGTTCCCGAAGGAACCTCCATGGACGTAGCGATCCTGTTCGCCCTCATCCTGCTCAACGGCGCCTTTGCGATGTCGGAGATCGCGCTGGTCACCGCGCGCAAGGCCAATCTGCAGAAGCTGGTGGATGGCGGCGACGCCGGCGCCGCCGCCGTGGTGCGCCTGGGAAAGGAGCCGACGCGCTACCTGTCCACCGTGCAGATCGGCATCACGCTGATCGGGGTCGTGAACGGCGTGGTCGGAGAGGCGGCGCTCGCGCCGCCGTTCGCCGAATGGCTGCGCGAGCGGGGGCTGGGAGAGAGCGCCGCCCGCTACCTCGCCACCGGGCTCGTCGTCGCGCTGATCACCTATTTCACCATCGTCATCGGCGAGCTGGTGCCCAAGCGCCTCGGCCAGCTCAACCCGGAGGCGGTGGCGCGACTCGTGGCGCGGCCGATGGAATGGCTCGCGATCGCATCCAAGCCCCTGGTCAGGCTGCTCTCCGGCTCGACCACGCTCATCCTGCGCGCGCTCGGCGTGAAGGACCTCCCGGCGCGGCCGGTCACGGAGGAGGAGATCCATGCACTGCTTGCGGAAGGCTCGCACGCCGGTGTCATCGAGATGGAGGAGCACCAGATGGTGCGCAACGTGTTTCGTCTCGACGATCGGCAGATCGGCTCGCTGATGGTGCCGCGCAGCGAAGTGGTGTACCTCGATGTCGAGCTGCCCTGGGAGGTGAACCGCGAGCGCATCCTGCAATCCGGCCACAGCCGTTTTCCCGTCGTGAAGAAGGGCGCCGCGAACATCCTCGGGGTCACCAGCGCGCGGCGCCTGCTCAGGAAGACGCTCATGGGCGAAGTGCCCGATCTCGCCGCCGACCTGCAGCCGCCGGTATTCGTGCCGGAGAACCTCACCGGCATGGAGCTCTTGCAGAATTTCCGCACCTCGGGCGTTCAGCTCATGTTCGTGGTGGATGAATACGGCGAGGTCCTGGGCATCGTGACCCTGCGGGACATGCTGGAGGCGATCACCGGCGAGTTCACGCCGCGCACCGCGGAAGAGCAATGGGCGGTGCGGCGCGAGGATGGCAGCTGGTTGCTCGACGGCCTGATTCCCATCCCGGAGCTCAAGGACCGGCTGGAGCTCGAGTCGGTGCCCGAGGAGGACCGCTATAACACGCTCAGCGGAATGCTGATGATGCTGCTCGGGCGGCTGCCGCAGACGACCGACACGGTCGAGTGGCAGGGCTGGCGCTTCGAGGTGGTCGACATGGACGGCAAGCGCATCGACAAGGTGCTCGCGGCGCGCGCGGATTTCAGTCGAAGTGATACGCCAGGCGCAGCAGGGCGAAGTTGATGCCCGGATTGGGCTTCTTGAGGCCGCCGTTGGAAAGGTGCTGGATGCGCACGCTCAGGTCGTAGCGGCCGCGGTCGCCCAAGCGCCAGCCGGCGCCGAGGTGATCGCCGAACTGGAAGCTCGAGCCGAAGATGCGCGTGCGCGTGACCGACAGGTCGGAGAGCAGGTGAAAGCCGATGGCCGCCTCGAGATAAGGCCCGCTCGAGTCGCTCGCCTGCAGGCGGAACACCGGCGTGAGCCCGAAGTCGATGAGCGTCTTGTCGGTGGTCCAGGCGCCCACCGAGGCCTCCCAGTAGCCTGCGAGGTGCCAGCCGCTGCCGTTGAACCATCGGCGCTCCCATTTCCACTGCAGGCTGCCGCGGACGAGCTCGGAGCGCTCGTCGCCCCGGCCGATCTCGAGCGCAGCGCCGTCGAACGCGGCCGCCGGCACTGCGAATGCCAGCGCGGCGGCGAGCGCCGTTTTCCGTATCATTGACGCTTCGATTTCTGGAAAGCCATGGCTCAATACGTCTACACCATGCGCCGGGTGGGCAAGCTCGTGCCGCCCAAGCGCGCCATCCTGAAGAACATTTCGCTCAATTTCTTTCCGGGCGCCAAGATCGGCGTGCTCGGGTTAAACGGCTCGGGGAAGTCCAGCCTGCTGAAGATAATGGCGGGCGTCGATGACAATTACGAAGGCGAGGTGGTCCGCATGCCGGGGATCCGCGTAGGCTTCCTGGAGCAGGAGCCCAAGCTGGAAGCCGGCAAGTCGGTGCGCGACAGCGTCGAGCAGGCGCTCGGCGAGACTGCCGCGGCCAAGAAGCGCCTGGACGAGGTCTATGCGGCCTATTCCGAGCCCGACGCCGATTTCGACAAGCTCGCCGAGGAGCAGGCGAAGCTCGAGGCGCTGCTCAACACCGGCGGCGCCGACGAGATGGAGGTCGCCGCCGACGCGCTGCGCCTG
>CAZJJC010000059.1:0-1928 GCA_964546195.1 uncultured Enterobacteriaceae bacterium
AATTGGCTTCCTGCACGCGGCGCGAGGCGCGGGCATAGGCCGCGGCTTCGCCCAGGCGGATCTGCGTGCTCTGGATCTCGGCGATGCGCGCCCCGGTCATTTTTCCCGTCCGGTTGCGCAGGGAAGAAAACTCATCGATCAAGCCCTCGGCGATGCCCAGCGCCACGCCCGAGAGCATGTAGGGAAACAGCGCGAACACCGGCATCTGGAACAACGCTCCCGGGTTGACCGCGCTGCCGGGCGTGGGCCCGCCCTTGGTATCGGCCACCGCGAGGGTCAGGTGCTCGGGCACGAACTGCTCGGTCGCCTCGACGTCCTTGCTCCCGGTGCCGCGCAGGCCGCCGGCGAACCAGGTGTCGATCACCTGGTACTGCGAGCGCTGCAGCAGGAATATGCGCTGCTCCGGCGGGGCGTTGTCGTCGAGGAAGGCGAGCCCGGCGAGCATGTTCCAGTCGCTCGGGTCCACGCCGCTCGAGAAGGGCCAGCGGCCCGACAGGACGTAGCCGTTCCTGACCTTGCGCGCCCTGGCGGCCGGAAACACGAAGGATGAGGCGATCAGCGCGTCGGGCGACTTGCCCCAGATCTCGTCCTGCGCCTGCGGGGGAAACATGCCGAGCATCAGGTGGTGCGAGACGAAGTTGATGAAGTTCCACGAGCTCGAGGCGCAGGCGCGCGCGAGCAGGGCGCCGAAGGTGACGATCGCGGCGAACTCGAGCTCGGCGCCGCCGACGCGCCTGGGCTGGTGGATGCGGAAGAGCTGCGCGTCGTGGAAGTCGCGCAGCGTCTCGTCGGGCATGCGCCGCAGCTCCTCGGTGCGCGCGGCGCGCTCTTTCAGCTTGGGCAGGAGCGCTTCGGCCCTGCCCCACAGCTCATCGTAGGTTCTTGTACCAGTCAAGAATCTGCTCTCCGGTCCACAGCTTGACGCCCGGACGCTTCACGATGTACTCGTACAGCTTCTCCAGGTAGCCAATGCGGTGCGGCACGCCGCTGATGTAGGGATGGATGCTGATCGCCATCACCCGAGCGCTCTTCTCGCCCTCCATGTACAGGCGGTCGAAGTGGTCGATGCCGCGGCGCAGCCATTCCTCGGACGGATGGTGCTGCAGCGCCATCATGGCGATGTCGTTCATCTCCACCGTGTAGGGCACCGAGACGATCGGGCCGGATGCCGTCTCGATGCGCACCGGCTGGTCGTCGAGCACCCAGTCGGCGACGTACTCGATGCCCGCCTCGGCCAGCCAGTCGATGGTGTCGTAGGTCTCCGTCAGCCCGGGACTCTCCCAGCCGCGCGGCGGCTTGCCGGTGAATGCCTTTATCTCGTCAATAGTCTGCTTGATCGAACTGCGCTGGTCTTCCACGTGATGCATCGGGCGCTGGATGTAGCCATGCCCCATGAACTCCCAGCCGGCTTCGAGTGCCGCCTTGGCGACACGCGGATAGCTCTTACAGACCGAGCCGTTGATGGCCAGCGTGGCCTTCAGGTTGAATCGCTGCAGGACTTCCACAAACCGCCAGAAGCCCACCCGCATCCCGTATTCATGCCAGGCCCAGTTGGGAAGGTCCGGCAGCAGCGGCTGGCCGAAGGGCGGCGGCAGCACGGTGCGCGGCATCGGCCGCTCGATCGACCACTCCTCGACGTTGACGATGGTCCAGACCGCTACCCGCGCGTCATCGGGCAGCCTGAGCGCCGGGCGGTCGACGATGGCGGAGTACGCAATCCTGTCTTTCGGCAGTTTCACCGCTTCAAGGTTTACCATACTGCGGCTCATCCCGGCGACTGACCCAATCCAGAGGAGGTTGCAAATGACGACCGATGCATTGGATCGCTACCCGCCCAGAAACGATCTCGCCCGGGTGCTGATCGCCGGCTTCGTCGCCGGCGCGCTTTCCGTGCTCATTTTCCATCAGGGGCTGATCGGCCTGCTGCA
>CAZJJC010000060.1:0-7503 GCA_964546195.1 uncultured Enterobacteriaceae bacterium
GCAGGACAAGCTTCGCGCGAAGGGCATCGACGCCGGTCCGGTGGACGGCATCTGGGGTCCGCGCACCCACGCAGGGTTGCGCGAATTTCAGCAGAACCAGGGACTGGAAGCCACCGGCCAGCTGAGTCCGCCGACGCTGGCGGCCCTCGGCATCCCGGGCGGGGCCGATGCCTCCACCGGGAAAACCGGCCGCTGAGAGCCGCCGAGGCCCACGAAGGGCGCGTCGCCCCTAGGCGGCCTTGATTTCGCCCAGCTGCTCGCACGTGCGCTCCACGTGCAGCGCCCTTCGCTCCAGATCCATGCCGCCCACCCAATCGAGCGGCACGAGGAGCTCACGGGCGGTCGTGTTGCCGGTGTCGACCATGATGTAGTCGATGGACCAGGCCTCGTCGTCGACCAGCAGGTCCGAGAGGCGGCCGGCGCTGCCGTCCTGCGCCTCGACGCGAACACCGACCATGTCGCGCCCGCTGCATACCCTCGTGCGGTCGAGCCAGCGCGAAGCGGCCTCGAGCGACCATGCGCCCCCGCCGGACTGGATCTGGGAACGCGACAGGTCCACGCGAACGCTATCGCGCACGGCTGCCTTGGCAAGGCAGGCTGCCGAAACGAGTAAACGCCTGCCCCGCAGGCCGCGCTCGATTGCTATCACCACGTAGCGGACCTGCCAGCACTGGCAGTCGAAATACACGTCATCGAACGCGCCGAGCACACCGTCGCGCCCCAGCACGGCGTCGCCGCGCAGGTCTTGCATCATTCTCTGCAGCATGGCCCATTTTGACGAGGCCGGGTTAAGGCCGAGTTAAGCGTCTCGCTTATCCCGGAAACACGACGCATGCCGCGAGACCCGGGGGGACGCCGCAGGGTTTCGCATCCTCCAGCCAGATGCGCCCGCCATGGCGCTCGACCACCGCCTTGGCGATGGCAAGGCCCAGTCCGACGCCCGGCGTGTCGTCGTCCGAGGCGCGCTGAAAGCGCTCGAATACCGCCTCGCGCTCGGCCGCCGGAATGCCCGGACCGGCATCGAGGACCGTCATGCGGGTGCCCGATGCGTCCCTCGCCACCTTCACGGTGACCTCGCTGCCGTGCGGCGCATAGCGCAAGGCATTGTCCACCAAGTTGCTGATGAGCGAGCGCAGTTCCGACTTCGCGCCGGGCATGGGCGCCGGCTCGGAGGCCTCGGCGCCAAGATCGATGCCAAGCGTGCGAGCGTTATACGCCATGCTGCCGACGACCTCGCGCGCGATCTCCGCCAGATCCACCGGCCGGTGCTCTTGGGCCGAGGCTTCGGGGCCAAGCCGCGCCAGCCTGAGCAGCTGCTCCACCAGCCGGGCCGCGCGCCCGATGCCCTTGTGCAGCTCGGCGAACGCCACCGAGCGCGCCGCGGGCTGGCCGGCGCGCTCGGCGACCTGCGCCTGAAGCGCGAGCGCCGCCACCGGCGTGCGCAGCTCGTGCGCCGCGTCCGCAACGAAGCGCCGCTGCGCCGCCATGGAGGCGGCCAGGCGCGCGAGCAGGCCGTTGATCTGCCCGATGAGGGGCTGCAGTTCCGCGGGCACGTCTTCGGTCGGCAGCGGGTCGAGGCGCGACGCGTGGCGATCCTCCACGCGCCGGGAAATGTGCGTCAGGGGGGCGAGGCCGCGCCTGAGCACCCAGGCCATGAACAGCACGAAAGGCGGGATGAGAACCAGCTCCGGCAGCGCCATGCGCAAGGACAGGTGGCGCGCCAGCGATCTGCGCGTGGCTTCGGGCTGGCCTACCTGGACGATGCCCTCCCGGCTGACATGGGTGTAGACCCGCCATGGCCCGCCGTCCGCGCGCACTACGGCGAAGCCCGAGTCGATGGCCTTGGGCAGGTCCTCGGGCATCGATGGCTCGGCGGTCTCGAAATAGGTCGCGCCGCGCTCGTCGTACGCGCGCACCGAGAGATTGAAGCCCTGGCGCGGGATGCGCACGCGGCCGGGCCCGCGCCAGTCCTCGCCCAGGTGGACCGCCTCGGCAACCTTCACCAGCTCGTCGTCGAAGATGCGCGTGATCTGCCAATAGGCATACCCATAGGTGACCGCGATGACCAGCGCCATGCCGGCGGCGAGCGCGACCACCAGCCACAGGACCAGGTTGCGCTGGATCGATCTCAATCGACGGGCACGAGCCGGTAGCCCACGCCGCGCACGTTGAGGATCAGCTCGGGACAGAGCTTGCGGCGCAGGTGATGCAAGTGCACCTCGATGGCATTGCTCTCGACTTCCGCGCCCCAGCCGTAGACGCTGTCGAGCAGCTTCTCGCGGGTGACCAGCGCGCCCGGGTGGCGCATCAGCGCTTCCAGCACGGCGAATTCCCGGACCGAGAGCACGACCTCCGCGCCGCGGAAACGCACCTCCCGGTTGACCGGATCGAGCGTCAGCGCGCCGTACCCTACCTGCGGCGAGGCGCGGCCGGCATGGCGCCGGAACACCGCGCGCATGCGCGCAAGCACTTCGTCCAGGTCGAAAGGCTTGGCCAGGTAGTCGTCGGCGCCGCTGTCCAGCCCGGTGACGCGATCCTCGAGCGAGTCGCGCGCGCTCACGACGAGAACCGGCACCTGCACGTTCGCCCGGCGCAGCGTCTTCAGCACTTCGAGGCCGTCCTTGCGGGGCAGCCCGAGATCGAGCAGCGCCAGATCGTACGTTCCCTGCCTGAGCGCCAGTTCCGCAGCGGCGCCGTCACGCACCCAGTCGGCCGCATAGCCGCTCTCGGTCAGACCGCTGACGAGCGCCCTGCCGATCATGGGGTCGTCTTCGACGACGAGCACGCGCATCCCCGATAAATAGCGCGGGAAGAGTTAAGGAACCGTTAAGGCGGCTTAATGCCGCGTTAATTCTAGCCGGGCATCATGCCGCATGCCCGCAGCCGCCCAGACCGCCCAACTGCAGGCATGCATCGTCGACTGCCTGGAGTGCTACAGCCTTTGCAAGCAGGAGGCCATGAACCACTGCCTGGAAGCCGGCGGCCGGCATGTCGAGCCGGACCACTTCCGGCTTATCAACGATTGCGCCGAGATCTGCCGCAACGCGGCCGATTTCATGTTGAGCGGCTCGGCGTTCCACCTGGACGTTTGCGCGGTGTGCGCACGGATCTGCGAAGCTTGCGCGCAAAGCTGCGAGGACGTCGGCGGAATGGAAGACTGCGCGCGCGCCTGCCGCGGCTGCGCGCAATCTTGTCGCCGTGTGGTGCAGGCCGGCCGCTAGAGGAAGCGCCAAGAGGAAAAGCGGCGCCTTAATTCAGCCTTAACGGGCGGCCCATAAAGTCATCTGCCATGCGCCAACGCGACCCCACGGATCTCATCGGCGGGGGCTTGCTGGTCGTCGTGGGAGTGGCGGTCGCGCTGTATGCCATGCGCTACAGCTTCGGCACGCTCACCCGCATGGGCCCGGGGTTCTTTCCCACGGTGCTCGGCGGCCTGCTGGCCGGGCTCGGGCTGCTGGTGCTGCTGCCGGCGCTGCGCCGCAACGGCGAGTGGCCGGTGGTGCACTGGCGGCCGTTGTTCACGATCCTCATTTCCGTGGCCGCGTTCGCGCTGACGGTGCGCCCGTTCGGCATGGTGCCCGCAACTTTCGTGCTCGTGACCGTGGCAGCGCTCGCGCAGCACGAGGTGCGCTTCCTGCCGACGCTGATCCTGTGCGCCGGGCTTTCGCTGCTCGGGGTGCTGGTGTTTGCCCAGGGGCTGGGGGTTCTCATCCCTGCGTTCAACTGGCCGTTTTGATGGAGCTGCTCGCCAGCCTCGCGCTCGGCTTCGATACCGCCCTCTCGGCACAGAACCTGTGGTACTGCTTTCTCGGGGTGTTCCTCGGCACGTTCATCGGCGTGCTGCCCGGCATCGGCGCGCTCGCCACCATCGCCCTGCTGCTGCCGATCACCTTTCACCTGCCGGCCACCTCGGCGCTGGTGATGCTGGCGGGGGTGTATTACGGCGCCACCTACGGCGGCTCGACCGCCTCGATCCTGCTCAATCTGCCGGGCACGCCCTCGGCGGCGGTCGCCTGCCTCGACGGCTACCCGATGAGCAAGCAGGGGCGCGCGGGCATCGCGCTCTTCATGACCACCGTGGCGTCGTTCTTCGGCGCTTCGCTGGGCATCGTCATCCTGACGCTGTTCGCCCCGGCGATCGCCGAGATCGGGCTCAAGTTCGGGCCGGCGGAATACTTCTCGATGATGCTGCTCGGCCTGATCGCCGCCTCGACGCTGTCCTCGGGCTCGCCCGCCAAGGGCATCGCCATGGTGGTGCTCGGCCTGATCCTGGGCATCATCGGCACCGACGTCAACAGCGGCGTGCTGCGCTTCACCTTCGGCATCCCGGAGCTGTCGGACGGCGTCAGCCTGGTGGCGGTGGCGATGGGACTGTTCGGCGTCTCCGAGGTGATCGCCAGCATCGACCGCGTGCGACGCGGCGGCGGCGTGTCGACCGACAGGATCGGCTTTCGCGCGATGATCCCGACGCGCGACGACGTGCGGCGCTCCTGGTTCCCGATGCTGCGCGGCACCGGGGTGGGAGCCTTCTTCGGCGCGCTGCCCGGCGCCGGCGGCACCATCGCCTCGTTCATGTCCTACGCGCTCGAGAAGCGCATCGCCAAGGAACCCGAGCGCTTCGGCAAGGGCGCGATCGAGGGCATCATGGCGCCGGAGGCGGCCAACAACGCCGCCTGCAACACCGCCTTCATCCCCACCCTCACGCTGGGCATCCCGGGCGACGTGGTGATGGCGCTGATGCTGGGCGCGCTGATGATCCACGGCATCGCGCCGGGCCCGCAGCTCATGGTCGAGCATCCGCAGCTCTTCTGGGGCCTGATCGCGAGCTTCTGGATCGGCAACGTCATGCTGGTGGTGCTCAACATTCCGCTGATCGGCCTGTGGGTGAAGCTCCTGCAGATCCCGTACCGCATGCTCTACCCCGGGATCCTGCTGTTCGTGTGCCTGGGCGTCTACAGCATCAACAACAATGTGTTCGACATTTTCCTGGTGGTGGTGTTCGGGGCCATCGGCTACGCGATGATGCTGCTCAGGTTCGAGCCCGCGCCGCTGGTGCTCGGCTATGTGCTCGGACCGCTGATGGAGGAGAACCTGCGGCGCGCCATGCTGCTTTCGCGCGGCGATCCGCTGGTGTTTCTCCAGCGCCCGATCAGCCTGGGCTTGATGAGCGTCACGCTGCTGCTGCTGCTGTGGGCTGTCTGGTCCGGGACGCGGGCGCACCACAAGAGGGTGCGCCCCGACGCACGCCTGGCCGCGGAACCACCGGCAGAAGCCGGGGTCGCAGCCCATTGGCAGGATCAGAGCGATTCCGAGCGCTGATCGCGCGCGCTTCGGTCGAGGAGGAACGCCATACGCGCGAAAGTGCTGAACGAAGCCGCCGAGCGCGTCTTTGCGCTCATCTTCGACACCGGTCGTTCGCGCGCGGGGGCGGGCGCCGCTGCACATTTTCCACGCATTTGAAATTCTTTCAGCGGGCCGCGGCGAGCGCACGGTGGCGCGGTACTTGCACAAAGCGGGGTTCAGTTTCACTTCCACAACGCAAGGAGAAATCCCTATGCTTTCTAGGAAATTCAAACGCACCATCATGGCCGCGCTGGTGGCGCCGGCGCTCGCCGTGCCCGCCGCCGTGCTGGCAGCAGGAAACCAGCAGCAGCAGTCCCAGCAGCAGCAGCCGTCGCAGCAGTCCGCGGCGCACTCGCCGATCCAGCTGCAGCGCGACGACATTCGCGCCAGCCAGATCACCGGCATGGAGGTCAAAAATGCGCAAGGCGAGGACCTGGGCGAGGTGAAAGACATCGTCATCGACGCGCGCAGCGGCAAGGTTGAATACGTCGCCCTGGCGCACGGCGGTATCCTGGGCATCGGCGAGGATCTGTTCGCCTATCCGGTGAGCGCCTTCAGCCGCGGCGCAGACCGCGACGAGCTGGTGCTCAACGCCGACGTGACCGACGAGCAGCTCGAGGACTCGCAGGGCTTCAACGACGACAATTGGCCGAAGCTGCGCAGCGACGAGGGCTATTGGGCGGGCATCGACCGGCGTTTCGGCGCCGAGCGCCCGGGCGACGCCTCGACGGGCGCGAGCGCGGGCCAGGAGCGCTCCTTCGTGCGTGCGAGCGAGATCGTCGACAAGAGCGTGCAGGACCGGGCCGGCAACGACCTCGGCCAGATCGAGGACCTCGTCGTCAACCTGAACGACGGCCAGGTGCGCTTTGCGGTGATCGACACCGCGGGCGACGACACGCTGGTGCCGGTGCCGATGGACGCGCTGAGCGTGCGCGACGACGGCGGCGAGCCTGCGGTGCGCTACGAGCGGGAGCGGATGGATCTCTCGGGCGCCTTCGACAAGGACCAGTGGCCCGAGCAGCTGCGCCGCGAATCGGGCTCCGGCTCATAAGCTCGGTGTCTTAACTGCGCCTCAAGGGCGTGTCGCCGATCGGCCGCCACAAGTGGCCGCGGCGCCACGCCCTTTCTTTCGGCGATGAGCGCCGGGTTCACGCCTCGGTGCGCGGCACGGCCTCCCCGAAGGGCACCGCATATTTGCGCAGGAAGCGCTCGACCGCAGGTACCCAGTAGCGCGCGCCGGAGCCGCTGCCGAAGATGTAGTGGCCGTTATCGCTGAAGGGCGGCTGCAGGATGTACTGCGCGCGCGCGCCGGCGGCGTTGAAGCGCTCGAACCAGAGCTGCGAGGTGCGCGCGTTGAAGAACAGATCGTTGGCGGAGTAGTGGAACAGCACCGGCACCTTCACCTGGCGGCCCATGTCGGCGAAGACCCGGGCGAGCGGCTCGAGCGCGCAGGGCACGCCGGGATGGCGCACAGGGTCGCCGCCGCGGCCTGCCGCGAAAGCCAGCACCGCGACCAGGCCTTCGGGCGCGCGCATGCCGGCGGCAAAGAGCGCCGCCACGCCGCCCGCCGACTGCCCGGCGAGGATCATGCGTGCGCCGTCGACATACGGCAGCCGGCGCGCGAAGTCGTAGGCCGCCATGATGTCGTCGGCCGCCGCCGCCTCGCCGCGCAGGTAATCGGGATTGAGGCAGGAGCCGGCGTCCTCGGCGAACCAGCCGCCGGTGGCGCCGAAGCCGCGGCGCAGCGGCATGACGACGGCGTAGCCGCGCTCCGCGAACACCTCCGCCGCCGGCATGAGCAGCTCGGCCGACTCGCGCTGGCGCGCTTGCGCGGTCAGCGGGACCCCATGGTTAAGCACGATGGCGCCGAAGGGGCCGTGGCCCTGCGGCCGCAGGATGGTGGCGGCGAGGGTGTAGCGGCGGCCGGGCCCCGGGATGCGGATATGCTCCTCCACCAGCAGCACGCCACCGGCGCTGACGTAGTGGTGCCGATCGGCGTCCGCCGCCGGCCAGCCGAGCAGCATCACGATCGCAAGCAGCAAGCCTTTCGTGCCCATGGCCGGATCATGTCGCCCGGATCTTTAAATGAAACTTAAGGCGCCGTCGCGCCGCCGGCGGCGCTAGGCAAAAGCGCGCGCGAGGCGCCGGTCGGGATGCTCG
>CAZJJC010000061.1:0-2475 GCA_964546195.1 uncultured Enterobacteriaceae bacterium
TCACCCAGCACCTGGGCGTATCGCCGCGCTGGCTCGACCATATCCCGCTGGGCGGCGCGAGCGGCGTGGTGGCGCTGCGGCGTGCGGCGCGCGCGGTCCAGGCCGGAGACGCCCAGGCCGTCGCCTGCATCGCGGGCGACACCAACCACGTCGACTCCTTCCGCCTGACGCTCGCCAATTTCAGCCAGTTCGCGCGCGACGCGGTCTACCCGTACGGCGCCGGAGGGCCGAACGCCAGCTTCGCTTTCCTCACCGCCTACTACATGCGCATGCACGGCGCGCGGCCGGAAGACTTCGGCAAGCTGTGCGTGGCGCAGCGCGCCAACGCGCTGAAATACCCGCAGGCCCTGTTCAGGAAGCCCCTGTCCCTCGAGGACTACCTCTCGGCGCGCCCGATCGCCGAGCCGCTGCGTCTTTTCGACTGCGTCATGCCCTGCGCCGGTGCCGAGGCCTTTCTCGTAGTCAGCGAAGAAAAGGCCAAGGTTCTGAAGATCCCCTACGCGCGCCTGCTCGGCACGATCGAGCGGCACAACGCCTTCTCGTCCGACCCGGTGCAAATGCGCGCCGGGTGGGCGCTGGAGCGCGACGCCTTGTACGAGCAGGCCGGCTGCGGGCCGCAGGACATGGACTTCGTGCAGACCTACGACGACTACCCGGTGATCTCGCTCATGCAGCTCGAGGATCTCGGCTTTTGCGAGAAGGGCGAAGGCCCGGCATTCGTGCGGCGCCACGGCTTCACCTGGGACGGGGACTTTCCGCTCAACACCTGCGGCGGCCAGCTCTCCGCCGGGCAGGCGGGCGCCGCGGGTGGCTTTCTCGGCCTGGTGGAAGCCATCCGCCAGCTCACGGGCCAGGCGGGAGAGCGCCAGGTGCGCGATGCAAGCCGCGGCCTCGTGAGCGGCTTCGGCATGATCAACTACGACCGCGGCCTGGGAAGCGGCGCCGCCATCCTGGGCTCATGATGCTCAAAAAGAAGAATCCCGTCCTGCGGACCCGCCTGCCGACGCTGCCCCCGGCGGCGCGCAGCCGCGTCGCGCTCGGCCTTACTGCCGCCGCGGCGCTCGGGAGCTTCGAGCTGCAGCAATGCCGCGACTGCGGCACGGTGCAATACCCGCCGCGCGAGGCTTGTCAGAATTGCCTTTCCATTCGCCTGGCATGGAAACCGCAAAGCGGCGAAGGCGAGCTGCTCGCCGCTACCGTGCTCCACCACAGCAACGACCTGTTCTTCCGCGAGCGGCTGCCCTGGCGCCTTGGTCTGATCAGGCTGCTAAGCGGGCCGACGGTCGTCGCCCACCTGCACGGCGACGTGCCGGCGGCGCCGGCGGCGGTGCGCGTGACCGCGCGCCTGGACCGCGCCGGGCAGGCGGTACTCGTGGCCCACCCCGACAAGGAGACATCCGACATGGCCGAGGACCGCCAGCTGCGCGAATTTACCTGTGACCCGAAGTCCCGCAAGGTGCTGGTCACCGACGGTAAGACCGGCGTCGGCCAGGCGCTGGTCAAGGCGCTCGCCGCAGCGGGCAGCGAGCTCATCTGGGTCGGCTACGCCGAGCCGTGGAAGAGGTTCTCCGGTTTTGAGGATTTGCAAACGATTGCGCAAGTGACCCTGCTACCCCTGGACGTGAGCGACTCGAAGAACGTGCGCGAGGTGGCGGCCGAGATCGGCGGCAAGGTCGACATCCTGATCAACAATGCCGAAGTCCACCGCGCCTTCGGCATCGCCAACCGCCACGGCATCGAGACCGCGCGCGCCGAAATGGACATCAACTACTTCGGCCTGCTGCGCCTTGCCCAGGAATTCGGCCCGGCCATGCGCTCGCGCGGCGCCGACGGCATGGCGAGCGCGGTCGCCTGGGTCAACCTGCTTTCCATCTACGCGCTCGCCAGTTTCCCGCCGCACGGCACCTTCTCGGCGTCGAAGGCGGCGGCGCAGTCGCTCGCGCAGTGCCTGCGCGCCGAGATGCGGCCCGCCGGGGTGCGCGTGGTCAACGTGTTCCCGGGACCGATCGACGACGAGTGGAACCAGCTCGTCCTGCCGCCCAAGGTCGCGCCTGCCGCGTTGGCGGCCGCCATCGTCAAGGCCTTGCGCGAGGGGGTGGAGGATGTCTATCCCGGCGACGTGGCGCAGGAATGGCTCGAGCGCTGGCGCGATAATCCCAAGGCATTGGAAAGGGAATCGGCGTCATGAGCGCGCTTTCGGCTTTCGTCCAGGCTTTCTCCTCGGGCAAGATCCGCGTCGTCGACCTCACGCAGACGCTCTCGCCCGAGTTCCCGCACATCTCGCTGCCCCCGGAGATGGGCCAGGCCTGGCCCTTCCGCATCGAGGAGGTGTCGCGCTACGACGAGCGCGGGCCGGCCTGGTACTGGAACAACTTCTCGTGCGGAGAGCACACCGGCACGCACTTCGACGCGCCCCTCCACTGGGTGTCGGGCAAGGACCTGCCGCACAACGCCACCGACAGCATCCCGCCGGAG
>CAZJJC010000062.1:0-3509 GCA_964546195.1 uncultured Enterobacteriaceae bacterium
CGCTGGGGATGCCGCGCCCCGGCGCCTGCGTGCCGATGAACACGCCCGTGCGCAACTTCACGCCCTCCTCGCGCATCTGCTCGAGGCGCCGGTCGATGACGCCCTTCTCGAGCTTGAAATCGGGAATGCCGTAGCGCAGCAGGCCGCCGATGCGGTCGCTCTTCTCGAACACCGTGACCTCGTGGCCGGCGCGCGCCAGCTGCTGCGCGCAGGCGAGGCCGGCGGCGCCGGAGCCCACCACGGCGACCTTCTTGCCGCTCTTGAGGGCCGCGGGCTGCGCGCGCACCCAGCCTTCCTCCCAGGCCTTGTCGATAATGGCGTGCTCGATCGACTTGATGCCGACGGGGTCGGCGTTGATGCGCAGCACGCAGGCCTCCTCGCAGGGCGCCGGGCATACGCGCCCGGTGAATTCGGGAAAGTTGTTCGTCGAGTGCAGCACCTCGATCGCCCGCTTCCAGTCCTGGCGGTAAACCAAATCATTCCAGTCGGGGATGATGTTGTTGACCGGGCATCCGGACATGCAGAACGGGATGCCGCAATCCATGCAGCGCGCGCCCTGCACCCCTGCAGCCTCGTCCGACAGGCGCGCATAGAACTCGCGGTAGTGCTTCTTGCGCGTTTCCCTGGGCTCGTGCGGCTCTTCGACGCGTTCGAACTCGAGGAAGCCCGTGACCTTGCCCATCTAAGCCGCGGCCTTGCGCTCGCCGAGCTCGGCGAGCACGCGACGGTATTCCTTCGGGAAGACCTTCACGAATTTGGACCGGTACTGCGCCCAACCGGCAAGAATCTCCTGTGCTCTTTTCGAGTTGGTGTGGCGCGCATGGTTTTCGACCAGGCGCTTGACGCGCGCCTCGTCCTCGGCCTCGGCGAGCGGCTCCAGGTCCACCATGGCGGTGTTGCAGCGCCTGGCGAACTCGCCGTCGAGGTCCAGCACGTAGGCGTAGCCGCCCGACATGCCGGCGGCGAAGTTGCGCCCGGTGCCGCCGAGCACCACGACGGTGCCGCCGGTCATGTACTCGCAGCCGTGGTCGCCGACACCCTCGACGACCGCCAGCGCGCCCGAGTTGCGCACCGCGAAGCGCTCGCCGGCTACGCCGCGGAAGTACGCCTCGCCGGCAATCGCGCCATAGAGCACGACGTTGCCGGTGATGATGTTCTCGGAGGGCTCGCCGCGGAACTTGGGCGAGGGCTGCACCGAGATGCGGCCGCCCGAAAGGCCCTTGCCGCAATAGTCGTTCGTATCGCCGATCAGATCGAGCGTCACCCCCTTCGCGAGGAAGGCGCCGAAGCTCTGGCCGGCCGAGCCCGCCAGTCGGATATGGATGGTGTCGTCGGGCAGGCCCTCGTGGCCGTAGCGCTGCGCGATGCGCCAGGACAGCATCGTGCCGACGGTGCGGTTGATGTTGCGGATGGGCGTGTCGATGGTGACCTTCTCGCCGCGCTCCAGCGCCGGCGCCGCGAGCTCGATCAGGCGGTTGTCGAGCGCGCGCTCCAGGCCATGGCTTTGTACTTCATTGTGATAGCGAAAAACTTCGGGCGGCATCTTCGGCATGTAGAACACCCGGGAGAAGTCCAGCCCGCGCGCCTTCCAGTGCTCGATGCCCTTCTTCATATCGAGCAGCTCGGTACGCCCGATAAGATCGTTTATTTTTCTTATTCCTAGACTTGCCATGAGCTCGCGCACTTCCTCGGCGACGAAGAAGAAGTAGTTCACCACGTGCTCGGGCTTGCCCTCGAACTTGCGCCGCAGCACCGGGTCCTGCGTGGCGACGCCGACCGGGCAGGTGTTGAGGTGGCACTTGCGCATCATGATGCAGCCCTGCACCACCAGCGGGGCCGTGGCGAAGCCGAACTCGTCGGCGCCGAGAATCGCGCCGATCAGCACGTCGCGCCCGGTCTTCATCTGGCCATCGACCTGGACGGCAATCCTTCCCCTCAGGCGATTCAGGACCAGCGTTTGCTGCGTTTCCGCGAGCCCCAGCTCCCACGGCGTGCCCGCGTGCTTGATCGAGGACCAGGGCGAGGCGCCGGTGCCGCCGTCGTGGCCGGCGATCGTGACGTGGTCGGCCTTCCCCTTGGCCACGCCGGCCGCAACCGTGCCCACGCCCACCTCCGACACCAGCTTCACCGAGATGCCGGCGTTCGGGTTGGCGTTCTTCAGATCGTGGATGAGCTGCGCGAGGTCCTCGATCGAGTAGATGTCGTGGTGCGGGGGCGGCGAGATCAGCTCCACGCCGGGAGTCGAGTAGCGCAGCTCGGCGATGTACTCCGACACCTTGCGCCCGGGCAGCTGGCCGCCTTCGCCGGGCTTCGCGCCCTGCGCGATCTTGATCTGCAGCATCTCGGCGTTGGCCAGGTATTCCGCGGTGACGCCGAAGCGGCCTGATGCCACTTGCTTGATTTTCGACGCGAGCGAGTCGCCTTCCCGCAGCGGCAGGTCGACTTCCACCCGGCCCTTGCCGAGGCGCGACTGCAACGTCTCGCCCGTCCGGACCGGCGCATAGCGGCGCCGATCCTCGCCGCCCTCGCCGGTATTGGACTTGCCGCCGATGCGGTTCATCGCGAGCGCGAGTCCCGTGTGCGACTCGGTGGAAATGGCGCCGAGCGAAATCGCGCCGGTGGAAAAGCGCTTCACGATCTCGGCGGCCGACTCGACCTCCTCGAGCGGCACCGGCCGGCAGTCGCCGAAGCGCAAATCGAACAGCCCGCGGAAGGTGTTGTGGTGCTTGGTTTGATCGTTGATGAGCGCCGCGTATTCCCTGTACGTGGCGTACGAGTTGGCGCGCGCCGAATGCTGCAGCTTGGCGATCGCGTCGGGCGTCCAGGTGTGGTCCTCGCCGCGTACCCGCCAGGCGTACTCGCCGCCCGCGTCGAGCATGCTCGCGAGCACCGGGTCGGCCGGGTCGAAGGCGTCGCCATGGATGCGTAGGGCCTCCTCGGCGACTTCGAACAGGCCGATGCCCTCGATGTTGGAGGCCGTGCCGGTGAAGTACTTGTCGACCAGCGATCTTGCCAGGCCGACCGCCTCGAACAGCTGGGAGCCGGTGTAGGACATGTAGGTGGAGACGCCCATTTTGGACATCACCTTCTTCAGGCCCTTGCCGATCGCCTTGATGTAGTTCTTGACCGCCTTGGAGGCCTTGTCCCGGGAATGCAGCCCGAGGATGGTCTCGAGCGCGAGGTATGGATGAATCGCTTCTGCACCGTAACCGCCGAGCAAGGCGAAGTGATGCACTTCCCGGGCGCTGCCGGTTTCGACCACCAGTCCGGTGGAGGTGCGCAGGCCCTTGCCGACGAGGTGCTGGTGGATCGCCGAGAGGGCCAGCAGCGCCGGGATCGCCACGCGCTGCCTGTCGATGTGGCGGTCCGAGATGACGATGATCGAATAGCCCGAGCGCACCGCGTCCTCGGCCTGCGCCGCGAGCGAGGCAAGGCTCGCCTCGACCGCCTGCTTGCCCCAGGCCACCGGGTAGGTGATGTCGAGCTCCCACGACTTGAACTTGCCGCTG
>CAZJJC010000063.1:0-3814 GCA_964546195.1 uncultured Enterobacteriaceae bacterium
CTTCTCGACCTGCAGGATGTCGATCTCGGTCTCGAGCTGCGACAGCAGGTGCTCCAGGCGCGACTTGACGTCGAACATCTCGAGCACCTGCTGCTTCTGCTCGAGCTTGAGCGGCAGGTGCGCCGCCACCGTGTCGGCGAGTCGCCCCGCCTCGTCGATTCCCGAGAGCGAGGTGAGGATCTCGGGCGGGATCTTCTTGTTGAGCTTCACGTACTGGTCGAACGCCGAGAGGAGGGCGCGGCGCATCGCCTCGACTTCCGGCGGCGGCGTGCCGTCGAGCGGCACCGCGACCGCCTCGGCGATCCAGTGCGACTTGACGTCGACCACTTCGCGGATGTGCGCCCGCGCGCCGCCTTCCACGAGCACTTTGACCGTGCCATCGGGCAGCTTCAGCATCTGCAGGATGTTCGAGACGCAGCCGATCGGATACATGTCCTCCGGGCCGGGTTCGTCCTTGGCCGCGGACTTCTGCGCCACCAGCAGGATCGATTTGCCGGCTTCCATGGCGGTTTCCATCGCCTTGATGGATTTTGGCCGGCCGACGAACAGCGGGATCACCATGTGGGGGAATACCACCACGTCCCGCAAAGGTAACAGCGGGTACTGGACGATTTCCGCGGACGGGACGGGATCGGACATTTGGGTAACGTCTCCTTAGCGGTTGGACTGCCCGCCTGAGATGCGGGTTCCACCCGAAAAATCAATGGGCAAAGCGTACACGGATGCGGTGTACGCCGCAATGCGGAAAAGGTTACCGGATGTGCTACCCGGAGCCGCCGGCAACCTTGTGCTGGTCGGAGTAGATCAGCAGCGGCTTGCCGTCGGCGCTGACCATCGACTCGTCCACGACCACCTTGCTGACGTTTTCCAGCGTGGGCAGCTCGTACATCGTGTCGAGCAGGATCTGCTCCAGGATCGAGCGCAGGCCCCGCGCGCCGGTCTTGCGCGCCAGGGCGCGCTTGGCCACCGCGCCGAGCGCCGGAATGCGCACCTCCAGCTCGACCCCTTCCATGTGGAACAGGCGCTGGTACTGCTTGATCAGGGCGTTCTTCGGCTCGGTGAGGATCTGGATGAGGGCATGCTCGTCGAGCTCCTCCAGGGTGGCGAGCACCGGCAGGCGGCCGACGAATTCCGGAATAAGCCCATATTTTATGAGGTCTTCGGGCTCCACGTTCTTGAGCAGATCGTAGGTGGCCTTCGAATTGGCGGGGCTTTTCACCTCGGCGCCGAAGCCGATGCCGGTCTTCTCGGTGCGGTTGCGCACGATCTTCTCCAGGCCGTCGAAGGCGCCGCCGCAGATGAACAGGATGTTGGTGGTGTCGACCTGGACGAAGTCCTGGTTGGGGTGCTTGCGCCCGCCCTGCGGCGGCACCGAGGCGATGGTGCCCTCCACCAGCTTGAGCAGCGCCTGCTGCACCCCTTCGCCCGAGACATCCCGCGTGATCGAGGGGTTGTCGGACTTGCGCGAGATCTTGTCGATCTCGTCGATGTAGACGATGCCGCGCTTGGCCTTGTCGACGTCGTAGTCGCAGTTCTGCAGCAGCTTCTGGATGATGTTCTCGACGTCCTCGCCGACGTACCCGGCCTCGGTGAGGGTGGTCGCGTCGGCGATGACAAAGGGAACATTCAATAACCTCGCGAGGGTTTGCGCGAGCAGCGTCTTCCCGGAGCCCGTCGGCCCGATCAGCAGGATGTTGGACTTCGCGAGCTCGACCTCGTCGTTCTTGGAGAGGTGCTTCAGCCGCTTGTAGTGGTTGTAGACCGCGACCGAGAGGATCCGCTTGGCCTGGTCCTGGCCGATGACGTACGAATCCAGGATGTGGCGGATTTCGCGCGGGGTAGGCAGGTCGGACTTGGCGCCCTTGCCGCCCTTGTCGGAGGCGGTCTCCTCGCGAATGATGTCGTTGCACAGCTCGATGCACTCGTCGCAGATGAACACCGACGGCCCTGCGATGAGTTTCCTGACCTCGTGCTGGCTCTTGCCGCAGAAGGAGCAGTAGAGGAGCTTCTCTCCGGAGGAGGACTTTTCCGACATGGTGTTACACGGTCTCCCTGCCGTTATGGGGTATCACGGGAAGTCAGCGTCTTATCCACGATGCCGTACTTTACCGCGTCTTCGGCCCCCATGAAAAAGTCACGCTCGGTGTCGCGCGCGATGACCTCGACCGACTTGCCGGAATGCTTGGCCAGGATCTCGTTCAGGCGCCCGCGCAGGTAGAGGATTTCCTTGGCGTGGATCTCGATGTCGGTCGCCTGGCCCTGGAAGCCGCCCATCGGCTGGTGGATCATGACGCGCGAGTTCGGCAGGCAGAAGCGCTTGCCCGCGTCGCCCGCCGCGAGCAGCAGCGCGCCCATGCTCGCCGCCTGGCCCACGCACAGCGTGGACACGTCGGGCTTGATGAACTGCATGGTGTCGTAGATGGCCAGGCCGGCCGACACCGAGCCGCCGGGCGAGTTGATGTAGAAGAAGACGTCCTTGTCGGGATTTTCCGACTCCAGGAACAGCAGCTGCGCCACGATCAGGTTGGCGGTGATCTCGGTCACCGGCCCTACCAGGAACACCACCCTCTCCTTTAACAGCCGGGAGTAGATGTCGTAGGCGCGCTCGCCGCGCCCCGACTGCTCGATGACCATCGGGATGAGCCCGAGGCCCTGAGGCTGCCAGTTCACGAGCCCGGTCCCATGAGCTGTTCGAACGAAATTTCTTTTTCGGTCACCGGTGCCTTCGACAAAATCCATTTGACGACGTTGGCTTCGAGCGCCATGGCCTCCATCTCGGAAAGCCGCTGGGGCTGCATGTAGAACCATTTTACTACCTCGGCGGGACTCTCGTAGCTTTGCGCCTCCTGCTCTACCATCGCGCGCACCTCGGCCGGCTTGGGCTGCAGGCCCTCGGCGCGCGCCAGCTCGGCGATGATCAGGCCCAGCGCCACGCGCCGCCGGGCGGTTTCCTCGAAGTGCTGCGGCGCCAGGGGCACCTGCTCCAGCTTGACGCCGCGGCTCTGCAGGTCGGCCGCCGCGCGCTGCACCAGCTGCTGCGCTTCCATCTCGATCAGCGATTTCGGCAGCGCGACCGGCGTCGCGGCGAGCAGCGCGTCCAGCGCCTGGCTCTTCAGGCGCGCATCGACGCGCTTTTTCACTTCGCGCTCGACGTTGGCGCGGATCTCGCCGCGCATCTTGTCCAGATCGCCGTCGGCCACGCCGAGCGCCTTGGCGAAATCGGCGTCGAGCGCGGGCAACTGCGGTTCTTCGATGCGGGTGACTTTGATTTCAAATTCAGCCTGTTTCCCGGCCACCGCCTTGCCGTGGTAGTCGTCCGGGAACTTCACGCCGAAGGTCTTGCTCTCGCCCGCCGCCATGCCGCGCGCCGCGGCCTCGAACTCGGGCAGCATGCGGCCCTCGCCCAGCGTGAGGACGAAGCCCTCGGCCTTGCCGCCCTCGAAGGGCTCGCCGCCCACGGTCCCCTGGAAATCGAGCGTCACGCGGTCGGCGTCGCGCGCGGGGCGGCTCGCCGTCACGAAGCGCGCGCGCTGCTTGCGCAGAATCTCGAGGGTCCTGTCGACGGCGGCCTCGTCGACCGCCACCTTGGGCTGCTCGATCGCCGCGCCCGACAGGCCGCCGACCTTGACTTCCGGATAGACCTCGAAGGTGGCGCTGAACTCCAGCGCCTGCTCGTTGGCGCCGTCTTTTTTCTCGATCTTCGGATAGCCGGCGACCCGCAGGTTCGCCTCGCGCACCGCGTCGCTGAAGGATTTCTGCACCGCGTCGCCGAGCACCTCGTTGCGCACCTGCGGCCCGTAGGTCTGCGCGACGA
>CAZJJC010000064.1:0-19306 GCA_964546195.1 uncultured Enterobacteriaceae bacterium
CACGGGACCTTCACCTCGTCGCACATCACCATGCTGTCGGTCTCGTCGAAGCGCCAGGCGAGCGGCGCGTCGAACGCGCTTTTCGCCACGCGCTCGAAGGGCTTGCGCGACCAGAGCGCGAGGCCCCTGGCGTTCATCGGCAGCGAGCAGGTGATGGCCTGCTTTTTCTGGTCGGGGGCGAGCGGGATGACGTTGCCGAGCCAGACCTCGTTCGCCAGCACCGCGCCGGTGGCGAGCATCTTCATCCCCGAGATCACGAGGCCGTCGTCCTCCTCGCGCACCACCGAAAGCGCCGGGACGGGAAGGCTCTGCCGCGAGTAGAACTCGGGGTTGCGCGCCGCCTGCGGCGGGACGACGGCGTAGACGACGTAGGAATCTGCTTTTCGGATCTCGTTGTAGAACGACACCAAATGATCGGGAAAACCGTGAGGCGGCTTGAGCTCGTCGGGCTTCATCGCCATGCCGGTGACAAAGCTCGCGACGTGGTCGGGCGAGCGCCCGAACATGCCGTAGGTGAGCTCGGCGATCATGCGGTGCCCGCGGGTGCGGCGCGCCAGGTCCTCGCGCGTCTTCGGCCGCAGGTAATAGATCGAGCAGCGCTCGCCGTCCTCCTCGAAGCTCATGGCTTCCTTGTTGGCGAGCTTCATGTCGTAGATGCCGGCGACCGTGCGAGCGGCGTTCTTGAAGGCCGGGTGCGTGGTGACGTCGGCTACGCGCTCCGAGCCGATGTAGACCACGCGCCCGTCGCGCAGCGACTCGAGGTGCTCAGCGCCGGTCTTTAGCATGGTAGTAGTGGATCTCGTGCAGGACGCAGCCGCCGCGCGAGGTGAACGGACCGTGGTGCACGCCCGGCGGCCGGCAGGCGTAAGTCGGGGCGAAGCATTGCTCGCCACCCTTGCCCTGGGCATCGTTGCCCACGATGAGGTCGCCCTGCACGAGGTAGACCTCCTCCCAGTGGTCGTGCACGAAAGGCTCGGTGGAGAACGCGCCCGGCTCGATCTTCAGCAGCCGCGTGCGGCTGCCCAGCTTGCCCGCCTCGTCGAGGTCCGAGGCGAGGATCTTCTGGAAGAACCCGGGCGGATAGCCCGGCGGGCGCTCCCAGCCGGTATTCAGGTCCACTTTCACGAATTCCAGATGCTGCTTGGGCTTCATCGGCTCCTCCATGCTTCGGCGCCCGCCAGGGCCTGGTGCGTCACCATGCCCTGGAACGGCGGGAAATTCGCCATGTCGGCGCGCGCTGCAGCGCGCTCGGGCGAAGCGAACGCTGCGTACATCGCTTCGGCGGAATCGAACTCGAGCTGCGCCAGCAGCAGCGCGCGGCCGCGGTTCACCGGCCAGGCGTCGCTCCATTCCATGGGCGTGTGCAGCACGATGCGGCGCAGCCCCGGCCAGCGCGACAGGATCTTCACGTGGTGGTCCCTGTAGTAGCTGAGGAAGGCCTCTTCGTCCGGCGTGCTGATGTCGTAGCGGATGAAGTAGGAAACGCTCATGCCGCCTGCGCCTCGTGCATCAGCGCCTCGAGCATCGCCACGGCGCGGTCGCCGCAGGCCACCAGAGCGCCGGCGAGCGCGCGCAGCTGGGCGAAGCGCTTCGCATCCAGGCATTCGAACAGGACATCGTTGACCCTGCGCTGGTAGGGCGCCATGCGTTCCACGAGGCCCTGCCCTTTGCCGGTGCTTTTCAGCAGCACCCGGCGCCCGTCCTGCGGGTCCGAAACCTTGTCCAGGATGCCGCGCTCCACCAGCTTGTTCGCCTCGATGGTGATGAACGCGCCCGAGCGATGCAGGCGCAGGGCCACCTCGCCCACTGAAAGCCCGTCGGCGCGGCTCACCAGCATCAGGATCTCGTACTGCACCCCCGACACGCCGATGATCGCGGCGAACGCGTCGCGGCAGGCATCCAGCCGATGGCCGTAGGCGATGAGGTCGTGGATCAGCCGGCGAAACTCGGCGTCCGAGCCGCCGGCGAGCAGCGCCGGGCGCGATACCGTGAGCGGATGCCGCTTGCGGGCACGGGCCATCGTGGGAAAATTCTCAACCCGGTAATTAGCTTTGTCAATTAGCTTTCTGCTCAAGGAGACCGATGCTCGCCGAAACCGAGCTGCAGCAGGCGGTGGCCTTTCTCGAAGCAGGCGACTGGCAATCGGCGCACGAGATAGTGCAGAAGGACGAAGCGTCGTCGCTCGCCTGCTGGGCGCACGGCATCGTTCACCTGATGGAAGGCGACGTGCCGAACGCGCGCTACTGGTACCGCGAGGCCGGGCGGCCTTTCCCGGCGGAAATGGGGTCTGACCCCATTTATTCCGAGATCAGGGCCCTCAGCTCGTCGGCGGGCATCGGCCAGGCGAACAGATAGCCCTGCGCCTGGTGGCAGCCGAACTTGCGCAGGAACTCCACCTGCGCCGCGTGCTCCACGCCTTCGGCGATCACCGTGAAGCCCAGGGTGCGCGCCATCTCGATGATGGTGCGCACGATCGTGGCGTCGCTCTCCTGGCGCTGGATGCCGGCGACGAAGGAGCGGTCGACCTTGAGCGCGGCCACCGGGAAGCGGGTCAGGTAGGCGAGGCTGGAATAGCCGGTGCCGAAGTCGTCGATGGCGATGCCGATGCCCTGCTCGCGCAGCGAGCGCATGGTGCGGATGGCCTGGTCGGGATCGTGCATCAGCTGGCTCTCGGTGATCTCGAGCTCGATCAGCTTCGGCGACACGCCCGCGGCCGACAGCACCGCCGCGATGCGCTGGTCCAGGCCGCTCTGGCGGAACTGCCGCGCCGACAGGTTCACTGCGACCGGCAGCGCGGGTGCGCCCGCCGCGGCCCAGGCCTTGAGGTCGCGGCAGGCGCGCTCGAGCACCCACTCGCCGACCGCGACGATCAGGCCGGTCTCCTCGAGCACCGGCACGAACTCCGTCGGCGACACCACGCCGCGCTCGGGATGCATCCAGCGCAGCAGGGCCTCGGCGCCGCAGGGCCGGCGGGTGGCGAGATCGTACTTCGGCTGATAGGCGAGGACGAACTCGTCGCGCTCCAGCGCGCGCCGCAGCTCGGCGCCGAGCTGCGCTCGGGCGCGCGTTCGCTGGTTGATCTCCGCGGTGAAGAACTGGAACGTGTTGCGCCCGGACTGCTTGGCGCGGTACATCGCCGCATCGGCGGCGCCGAGCAGCGCCTCGGCATCCCCCGCGTCGCCCGGGAAGGCGGCGATGCCGACGCTCGCCGTGACGAAGGTTTCCTTGCCGCGCAGCTCGAACGGGGCAGCGAGGCGGTCGATGATCTTCTGCGCCACCAGCGCCGCGTCCTCCTGCCTCGACAGGTCGGCGAGCACCACGGCAAACTCGTCGCCGCTGATGCGCGCAACCGTGTCGCCGTCGCGCACCGCGGCCTTCAGCCGCGCCGCCGCCTCCCTGAGCAGCTCGTCGCCCGCGGCATGGCCCAGCGTATCGTTCACCAGCTTGAATTCGTCCAGGTCGACGAACAGCACGCCGAGCTGCAAGCCGCGGCGGCGCGCCTGCACGATCATCTGCGCGAAGCGGTCGGCGAGCAGCGCGCGGTTGGGCAGCCCGGTGAGCGGGTCGAACTGCGCGAGGAAGGCGAGCCGGCTCTCGCTTTCGATGCGCTGCAGGCCGGTCGAGAGCACGCTCGCGGCGGCGTCGAGGAAGTTGAGGTCTTCGGCCGCGTAGGCGCCGCCCGCGCGCGACACGGCGCACAGCAGGCCGCGCTGGCGGCCTTCGCTGCGCACCGGCACCGCTGCCTTGCTGCCCATCGCGCTGTCCCAGTCGCTGCCCTGCGCGCCGACCAGGGCGCGCACTTCCATCGCGCCGCGCGCGCCCGGCTCGAGGTAGGCCACGGCGTCGGCGCGCAGCCCTTCGAGCACGCTCTGCACCGCCTCCTTCACCAGCGCCGACGCATCGCCGCCGGCGAGCGCCGACTGGCCGAAGCGGGCGATCTTGTCCTGGTAGCGCAGGTGCTTCGCCTGGCTTGCGCGCACCGCGACGAGCGCCGCCTGGCGCTGCACGAACACGCCGATCTGGCTGCCGATGACGCGCATCGCCTGCACCAGGCGCGCGTCGGGCTCGCGCGTGCCCGAGCGCGAGAAGCTCAGTATGCCGATCGTCCTGCCTTCGGCGATCACCGGCAGGACGAACGAGCCCCCCGAGAGGCCGGCACCCGCGTCGGTGGCGCCGCGGGAAGAGCCCGAGGCGCGCGGGTCCTTGGATACGTCGCTC
The DNA here is from genome assembly GCA_964546195.1 of uncultured Enterobacteriaceae bacterium. Taxonomy (GTDB): domain Bacteria; phylum Pseudomonadota; class Gammaproteobacteria; order Burkholderiales; family SG8-39; genus SCGC-AG-212-J23. Next base: position 4,219 of record CAZJJC010000064.1, read on the forward strand.
AGCCACAGCGGCTCGCCCGAGGCCCAGACCGTGCCCGACAGGCCCTGGCCGCGGCGGTAAGTGAGCAGGCGCGAGCGCGCGATGAACTGCTCCACCGCAGGCTGCGCCAGGCCCCAGGCCTGGGAGAAGCGCAGCAGCCCGGCAGCCTCGTCGGCGACGAAATAGCGCCCGCATTCCCAGCTCTCGGCTTCGCAGACGGCGCGCAGGACCGCCGAGAGCGCCGCCTCGGCGCTCTCGGCCTCGGCCAGGCAGCGGGTCACGGTGTGCTCCAGGCGCACCAGCGCCTCGTCGCGCTTGCGCGCGGTGATGTTCCGGCCGACGCCGCGATAACCCCTGAAGCTGCCGTCGGCGGCGAAGAACGGCTCGCCGCTCACCGTGATCCAGACATTGTGGCCGTTCTCGATGCTGCACAGCTCGAGGTCGTGGAAAGTGCGCCGCGCGTCGAGCTGCGCATAGTGCTCGGCCCAGTCGGCGCCCGTCAGGTTGACGTAGCCCAGCTCCGAGCGGCGCTTGCCCAGGTGGGCGAGCAGCGAGCGCGTGGGATGCTGCTCGGAGAACGAGGTGAAGCGGTAGTCCGCGTCCTGCTCCCAGAAGACATCCGCGGAAAGCTGGCTCAGGCTGCGGAAGCGCGCCTCGCTGTCCTTCAGCGCTTGCTCCGAGACGACGCGCGTGGTGACGTCCTTCGCCACGCCGCAATAGCCGGCGAAAGCGCCTTGCGCATCGAAAAGGGGCCTGCCGGACACGCTGACATAGCGCACCGCTGCGTCTTGCGGCGTGCGCCGGAGCAGCAGATCGTGGAACGGCAGGCGCGCGGCGAGCACGGCCTTGTGCTCCTCCCAGGACTGGCCGACGATCTCGGTATCCGGGAGCTCCCAGCGCTGCGCGCCGATATGGGCTTCCGGCGTGATGCCGCCGCGCGCGTCGCTCGAGCCCGCGGTCGCCACGAAGCGCAGCTCGGCGTCCTGCTCCCAGTACCAGTCCGACGAAAGCGCGGTCAGCGCGCGATAGCGCGCCTCGCTCTGCCGCAGGGCGGCTTCGGCCTGCTTCGCGTGCGAGATGTCGTCGAATACGGCGATCTCGTACAGCGGCTTGCCTTCGCCGTCGCGCACGCGCGCGATGGCGGCGTCCACCCAGACCGTGGAGCCGTCCTTTCTCAGGTAGCGCTTCTCGACGCGCATCGAGTCGAGCTCGTCGCAATCGTCCGGATGAGACAGGTCGCTCGCCACGCGGCCGATCAGCTCCTCCTCGGCATAGCCGAGGATCCGGCACAGGCTCCTGTTGACCCGCAGATAACGGCCGTCGAGGTCGAGATGCGCGATGCCCGAGGCGGCGAGCTCGAACGTCTGGCGAAACCGGGCCTCGCTTTCCTGCAGCGAGCCCATGACCCTGGACTGCATGACGGCCAGGCGCACCAGGCGCTGCAGCGCTGCTTCGTTCAGCTCGCTCTTGTGAAGAAACTCGTAGGCGCCGCCCGCCAGCACCGCCTGGCGCAGCGTGGGATCGTCGTCGGAGCTGATGGCGATGATCAGGCCGGCCGAGCCGGCAAGCCTGGCTACGGTCGCGGCGCCGTTCGAGTCAGGCAGATTGAGGTCCGAGACGACGAGATTGAAGCCGCCGCGCGTCAGGAGCGCGAGCGCCTCTGCCAGCGTGTCCGCGGTCGAAAGCTCGGCGGCGGCCCACGGAATGCGGCGCAGGTAAGCGCCGAAGATCTCGGCGCTGATGCGGTCGTCCTCGAGGAGAAGTACGCGGACCGGATGGCGTTGCGGGCCCTCCAGCGGCTGGAACTCGGGCGAGGCCTGCATGGTGGTGCGCATTGTGGCGGCGCTGTGCCGGGGGCAATATCGGGGATTCCCTGAAAACGCTAAGGAAAACCCCTAGCCTTACAAACCCTTACGCTATGAGTGCGCTGAACTGCGCCGCCCCCATGGGGCGGGCGAAAAGAAAGCCCTGGCCTTGCTGGCAGCCGAACTGGCGCAGGAACGCCATCTGGGCGCCGGTCTCGACGCCTTCGGCCACCACGGTGAAGCTCAGCGTGTGCGCCATCTCGATGATGGTGCGCACGATCGCCGCGGCGGCGGCGTCGCTCAGGGCGTCGGCGACGAACGAGCGGTCGATCTTCAGCGCCGCCACCGGGAAACGCGTGAGGTAGGCGAGGCTGGAATAGCCGGTGCCGAAGTCGTCGATCGCCATGCGGATGCCGGCGTCGCGCAAGGCGTTCATGACGCGGATCGCATGGTCGGGGTCCTGCATCAGCTGGCTCTCGGTGATCTCGAGCTCGATCAGGTGGGGATCGACGCCCGCGGACCGCACCAGCGAGCGGATGCGCGCGTCGAGATGCTGCTGGCGGAACTGCCGCGCCGAAAGGTTCACCGCGACCGGCAGCACGTTCAGCCCCTCGCTCTGCCACGCCTTCACGTCCTCGCAGGCGCGGCGCACCACCCATTCCCCCACCGGCACGATCAGCCCGGTTTCCTCGAGCACCGGCACGAACTCGGCCGGGCCGACCACGCCGCGCTCCGGGTGGTTCCAGCGCAGCAGCGCCTCTGCGCCGCAAGCCTGGCCGGTGGCGAGGTCGATCTTCGGCTGGTACACGAGCGCGAACTCGTTGCGCTCCATGGCGCGACGCAGCTCCAGGGCGAGCTGCGCGCGCACCCGGGTGCGCTGCGTGATCTGCGCGGTGAAGAAGTGGTAGGCGTTGCCCCCCGACTGCTTGGCGCGGTACATCGCGGCGTCGGCGGCGCCGAGCAGGGTCTCCGCGTCGTGCCCGTCGCCCGGGAAGGCGGCGATGCCGACGCTCGCGGTGACGAAGGTCTCGCGGCCCGAGAGCATGAACGGCTCGGCCAGGCGCTCGAGCAGCTTCTGCGCCACCAGCGCCGCGTCCTCGGCGCGCGTCAGGTCGGCGAGCACGAGGCCGAACTCGTCCCCGCTGATGCGCGCCAGGGTGTCGCCCGGGCGCACGGCCGAGTGCAGCCTGCGCGCGACCTTGTTGAGCAGCTCGTCGCCGCCGGCATGGCCCAGCGTGTCGTTCACCAGCTTGAAGTCGTCCAGGTCGATGAACAGCACCCCGAGCAGCGAGCCGCGGCGGCCGGCCTGCAGGATCATCTGCGAGAAGCGGTCGGCGAGCAGCGCGCGGTTGGGCAGCGCGGTGAGCGGGTCGAACTGCGCAAGAAACGACACCCGCATCTCGCTCTCGATGCGCTGCAGCCCGGTGGACAGCAGGCTCCCCGCGGTGGCGAGGAAGCTCTGCGCCTCGTAGGACAGCGGGCCGCTCACCTGCAGTGCGCCGCCGGCGTACGTCACCTCCTCGGTGCGCAGCGCGCGCTGCACGGTGCGCACGGCCTCCTCGATGAGCTCGCCCGGCACGCGCATCGCGAGCGCCGCCTGCCCGAACGCCGCGATCGCCTCCTGGTAGCGCGTATGCGCCTCGCGGCGCGCCTCCGCCTGCTTGCGCTCGGTGATGTCCTCCATCACGGCGATCTCGTACTGGCGCACGCCGTCGGGGTTGTTCACCGGGGCGATGGTGAGATCCACCCAGACCACGCTGCCGTCCTTGCGGATGAAGCGCCGTTCGCGGCGCTGCCCGGCCTCGGGATCGGAGATGTCCTTGACGCGGCGGCCGACGAGCTCGCCCTCCGGATAGCCCAGGATCTCGCACAGGCGGCGGTTTACGCGCAGAAAGCTGCCGTCCAGGCCGACGTGCGCCATGCCGGAGGCGGCCAGCTCGAAGGTCTTGCGAAAGCGCGTCTCGCTGTCGCGCAGCGAGCGCACCGTGCCCGCCTGCACCGTGGCCAGGCGCAGCAGCCGCTCGAGCGCCGCCTCGCTCAGGCGGCCCTTGTGCATCAGCTCGTAGGCACCGCGCTCGAGCGCCAGCTCGCGCAGCCCCGGATCGTCGTTGGCGGTGAGCACTATGATGAGCCGGTCGCAGGCGCGCGCCACCGCCTGCAGCGTGGCGATGCCCTTGGAATCGGGCAGGTTCAGGTCGCAGATGACGAGATCGAAGTGCTCGAGCGTGAGGCGCGCGAGCGTCTGGCGAAGCGTGGTGACCGTCTCGACGACCGGTGCGGCCCACTTGATGCGCGCGAGGAACGCGATGACGATCTGCGCGCACAGCGGCTCATCCTCGATGAGCAGGATGCGCACCGGGTTCGGCAGCGGCTGCTCGGCGGGACGCGGCAGGGCCATGGACCGCGTACTGTAGCCGCCGGTCGCTCGACTAGCCGCCGGGGCTTACATCTTTTGACAGCTCATGGCAGAAGCTTGCAATGTTGACATCGCCCGCCACAGCGCAGCCACCTCGTCCTTTCCCAGCCCGTTCGCGACGAACACCAGGCCCGTGGCGGGCGCTTCGAGCGGGCGCAGCCGGTCGAACACATGCCGCACGCCCTGCACCAGCACCGATTGTCCGCCTTCCAGCGCGACCACCCCTTTCACGCGCAGAAGATCGGCGCCGCGCAGCTCGACCAGCACCGAGAGGAAGCGCTCGAGCAGCTCGCGCTTCACCGGCTTCTCGAAGCCGAGGGTGAAAGTGCGGATCGACGAGGCATGCGGCGCGCCCGCCCGGAAAATGGGGTACGTCCCCATTTTAGGGTGCGTGAGCAGCGCCGGGTCGAGCTGGCCGAAGCGCGCCTCCAGCAGCGCGGCTTGCGGGTTGATGCTTTCGACCTCGGCCTTCGCCGTGGAGGGGTCGGGCGCGCGATCCAGCTTGGAAAACACCACCACGTCCGCCGAGGCGATCTGGGCGCGCGCGATGGCCGCGGCGGAGCTCCTGCCGCCGGCATCGGCGGCGTCGACCACGGTCACGATCGGCCCGAGCTTGAAATCGCGCGCCAGCGCCTGGTCGGCGAACAGGGTCTGCGCCACCGGGCCGGGGTCGGCGAGGCCGCTCGTCTCGACGATGACGCGGTCGAAGCCGGCGATATCGCCGCGCCGCCGGCGCATCGCGGCGCCGATCAGCGTTTCCTCGAGGTCGCCGCGCAGCCGGCAGCACAGGCAGCCGTTGGGCAGCGCGACCACGCGCTCTTGCGCCGCCTCGATGAGATGGTGGTCGACCGGCACTTCGCCGAACTCGTTCACGATCACCAGGGAATCCTTTTCTCTTGAAACCAGGTGATTCACGAGCGTGCTCTTGCCACTGCCCAGGAACCCCGTGACGACGAATACAGGCGTGCGCCCGTCGGGAATCACAGCTTCATTTCGAGCGCGTAGAGGCCGCCGGCATGGCGATCGACGGTGAAGACGATGCCGCGGTCGTCGACGAAGACATCGTTGATCTGCACCGAGCCGGCCGGCGAGCCCTCGGGCGCCGGCGGCACGAAGTAGGCGATCTCGCGCGGCGCATACGGATCGCTGAGGTCGTAGGCACGCACGCCGGCGTTGAAGAAGGTGCCCAGCACCACCTGGTCGGACTTCCACGCCCCCGGCACGGGCGGGTTCTCGTGCAGGTTGTGCGCGCCGAAGCGCCCGCCGCGGGAGCGGAAGGCGTCCAGCGGCGGTGCGGGCAGCGTGGCGATGCTCACGAGGTGGCGCTCGTCGCGCGCATCCAGGATCCATACCAGCTTGGGCCAGTCGGCCGCGTGGTCCATGACCGATTCGTCGCTCACCACCAGGAGCTCGCGCTCGAACAGCGGCAGCACCGTATGGCTGAAGCCGTTATAGGGCGGCGAGTTGGTCCAGCGCGAGACGAGCCGCGGGCGGCTGGGCTGCGAGATGTCGAGCACCATGATGCCGCCGTCGAGGTAGCCGAGATAGCAGCGGTCGGGGCGCTCGGGGTAGACGTTGGTGTTGTGCGCACGGAAACCGGCATCGAACCTGGGCGCAAGGCGCGGCGGCGGCGGCGCGTCGTCGCCTTGCATCGTGCCCGGCAGGTGCCAGCGCCCCACCGCGCGGGGCCGCGACGGGCTCGAAACGTCGACGATGCGGTAGACCTGGTCGTCCTTGGGATTGTGCGGCTTGAGCTCGGGATCGGCGCAGGCCATGTGCACCGTCTTTCCGTCGACGAACCACAGTTGGTGGCAGCCGCGCGAGTGCGGGCCGGAGGCGTCGAAAAACGAGATGGATCTTGGTTTTTCAGGGACACTTATATCGAACAGCTCGAAGCCGGCCGGCTCGAGGCCGAACTGGGTCACCTGGTAGGCCACCGCCATCAGGTCGCCCGCCACCTCGAGCGAGTTGGAGCGCATCTGCGCATGCGGCAGGTCGGTCTGCGCGATGACGCGGGGCGCGCGCGGATCGCTGACATCGACCGCGGTGAAGTTCTTCGGCGCGCTCTCGTGCGCCAGCCACAGCACGCGCCGGCCGTCGCGCGCAAGCTGCATGGACATGCCTTCGCCCATCCCGCCGAACCCGTTGAGGGTATGGTGGGCGAGCAGCTTCATGTTCAGGAACATGACCCTAAGATATCATCAGCCGCCATGAACCCCATCCGCCTCGCCTTTGTCCTGCTTGCCTGTTTCGCTGTGTCCGCGCATGCCCAGACCTGGCCCTCGAAACCGGTGCGCATCGTGGTCGCCTATCCGCCCGGCGGCGGCATCGACGTCATGGCGCGCCAGATCGCCGAGAAGCTGGCGCAGCCCTGGGGCCAGCCGGTGGTGGTCGAGAACCGGCCCGGCGCCAACACGATCATCGCCAGCGACGCGGTGGCGAAGAGCGCGCCCGACGGCAGCACCCTGCTGATGACCACCGATGCCACCTTCTCCATCAACCCGCACCTGTACAGCAAGCTGCCGTTCGACACGCAGCGCGACTTCATCCCGGTGACGATGCTGGTGCTGCTGCAGCAGATGCTGGTCGGGCATCCGGCATTGCCCGCCAACAGCCTCGATGAGCTGATCAAGCTGGCGAAGGCAAAGCCCGGCAGCATCAACTACGCCTCCTACGGCAGCGGCAGCCAGCCGCATCTGTCGGGCGAGATGCTGAAGAGCAAGGCCGGCATCGATCTGGTGCACGTGCCCTACAAGGGCATCTCGCTCGCGGTGCCGGCGGTCATGGCAGGCGAGGTGCAGCTTACCTTCGCCGGCATCGCCACCTCCGCCCCGCAGCTCAAGGCCGGACGCATCAAGGCCTTCGCCATCGGCGGGCCGCAGCGCTCGCCGCTGTTCCCGCAGGTGCCGACTTTCACCGAGCTGGGCTATCCCGAGGTCGAGACGCATGCCTGGTTCGGCTTGTTCCTTCCCGCCGGGTCGCCGGAGGAAGCGGTTGCGCGCATCCACCGGGACACGAAAAAAATCCTCGATGACCCCGAATTCCGGCAAAAGCAGCTCATCGCCCGCGGCTACGACGTGGTCGGCAGCTCGCCCGGCGAATTCGCCGCCTACATCAGGAAGGACAGCGAGAACCGCGCGCGGGCGGTCAGGATCTCGGGCGCGAAGGCAGAGTAATCCTGCGAACCCTGCTTGTCTCGGGTGCTCCGCGCATCGCGCTGAGCGTGGCCGGCCGGGGATCCCTTATCCTCTTCCTGCACGGCATCGGCGGCAATCGCGCGCACTGGGCGTCGCAGCTGACCTTCTTTTCGAGAAACTACAGGGCCGTCGCGTGGGACGCGCGCGGCTACGGCGATTCCGACGACTACGACGGGGCTTTGCGGTTCGACGATTTCACTGCAGATCTCCTGCGCGTTCTGGATTTTTTGAAAGAAAGAAAAGCCCACCTCGTCGGCTTATCCATGGGCGGGCGCATCGCGCGCAACTTCGCGCTCAAGCATCCCGGCCGCGTGGCCACATTGACGCTCGCCAATACCAGCCCGGGCTTCGACGCGCTCTCGGCGGAGGAAGTGCTCAAGTACGTCGAGGAGCGCAGGAGCCGCACGCCGCCCTCCGCGCGGCGCCTGCTCGGCAGCCGGGCCGGCCCCGGCGCGCAGGAAGCGCTGCTCGCGAGCTTCCATGCGCTGCGCAACGACTCCTACCTCAAGGCGCTCGAGGCCTCGGTGTCCCAGGACCGCGGCGCACCGCTGGAGAGGCTGGCAGTCCCGACGCTGGTCATTACCGGCGACGAGGACCGCGTCTATCCGCCGGCGCTCGCGCAGGGCATGGCGCAGCGCATCCCGGGCGCCGAGCTGGTGGTGCTGGAGGGCTGCGGGCATCTTTCCAACCTGGAGCAGCCCGAGCGCTTCAACGCCGCGCTGCTCGATTTTCTTTCAAGGAGAACTCATGGAAAAGGCTAAGAGGACCGCCCTGGTCACGGGCGCCGGCACCGGCATCGGCAAATCCGCGGCGCTCGCGCTGCTCGCGGACGGCTACCACGTCGCACTGGTCGGCCGCAGGAAGGAGCTGCTCGACAAGACCGCCGCCGACTCGGGCGCAGGCGCTCGTGCCTTGGCGATTCCCGCAGACTTGAGCAAACCTGAAAACGTGAAGCCTGTGTTTGCCAAGGTCAAAGACGCGTGGGGGCGTCTCGACGTGCTGTTCAACAACGCCGGGATGGGTGCGCCGGCGATCCCCATGGAAGAGCTCTCCTGGGAGCAATGGAAGCAGGTGGTGGACATCAACCTGCACGCCATGTTCCTGTGCTCGCAGGAGGCGATCCGCATCATGAAGGCGCAGCAGCCGCGCGGCGGGCGCATCATCAACAACGGCTCGATCTCGGCGCACGCCCCGCGCCCCTACTCCGCGCCCTACACCGCCACCAAGCATGCGGTGACCGGCCTCACCAAGTGCATCTCGCTCGACGGCCGCAAGGACGACATCGCCTGCGGCCAGATCGACATCGGCAACGCCGCCACCGAGATGACCGAGCGCATGACCAAGGGCGTGCCGCAGCCCAACGGCACCACCATGGTCGAGCCGCGCATGGACGTGGCGCACGTGGGCAGCGCGGTGCTCTACATGGCGAAGCTGCCGCTGGACGCGAACGTCCAGTTCATGACCATCATGGCGACCAAGATGCCCTTCGTCGGCCGCGGTTAGCTAGCGGCCGAAACCGAAGCCGAGCGTTATGCCGTCGCGGAGGTTCGAGTCCGACTCGTCGATGATGTAGACCTCGCGCACCACGCCGTCGGGCGACATCTGCACGTTGAGCGATACCGGGATGCCGGGATCGCCGAAGCGGCGCATGTGCCAGGTCCAGATGCTGCGGTCCATGCGCGCAACCTGCATCGAGGTGTACGGCGGCCCGAAGAGCTCGCGCACCTGCTCGGCGCGCGTGGTGTTCGGAACCAGCAGCGCCACGTTCTCGTCGGTAAGGCGCTGCTCGATCGCCACCAGCCTGCCGTCGGGGGCGAGCCGCGCTACGAAAGTCTTGCGGCCGAACGGCTGCCGCGGGTAGTAGAGCCAGGTTTCGCCGTTGGCGGCCTGGCGGCGCTCTACCGGCGCGCCCATCACGCGCTCGACGTCCGCGGCGGTGGACTGCCCGGCGGTAAGCCCGCGGCCCTCGAAGCTCGCGCAGCTCGCCAGCGTCAGCGCCAGGCACACGATGAGGAGGGTCTTCATGTGCCGGTTGGACTCACTCGCCCTTGCCGGGTTCCGGGGAGAAAAACTTTTGGAACTTGCCGTCGACGCTTTTCCACGCATCCGCGTCCGGCGGCGGGGTGCCTTTGCGGGTGATGTTGGGCCATTTGACGGCGAAATCGGCGTTGAGCTTCAGCCACTTCTGCGCCTTGGCGTCGGAGTCCGGGACGATCGCGGCGGGCGGGCATTCCGGCTCGCACACGCCGCAGTCGATGCATTCGTCGGGATGGATCACCAGCATGTTGTCGCCTTCGTAGAAGCAATCGACGGGGCAAACCTCCACGCAATCCATGTGCTTGCACTTGATGCAATCTTCGGTCACGACGTAGGTCATAGCCCTATTATAGTTTTTTCATGGACATCACCCCCGCCACGTTCGAGCGCGAAGTGCTGGAGGCATCGGCCGAAGTCCCGGTGCTGGTGGATTTCTGGGCGCCGTGGTGCGCGCCCTGCCGCGCGCTCGGCCCCATCCTCGAGAAGCTGGAGCGCGAATATGCCGGGCGCTTCAAGCTCGTCAAGGTCAATTCCGACGAGAACCAGGACCTCGCCGCCGCGTTCGGCGTGCGCTCCATTCCCGACGTGATCGCATTCCGCAACGGCAAGCCGGCGGCGCATTTCCTCGGCGCGCTGCCCGAGTCGCAGGTGCGGGCTTTCATCGACCGGCTGCTGCCCTCGGCGGCCGACCTGGAAGACCTCGCCCGGCTGGACCGCGCCGAGGCGCTGATCGGGGAGCGGCAGGCCGAGGAGGCGGAGCGCGTGCTGGGCGAAGTGCAGGCCAATGCCCAGCTCGACGCCCGCCGCGAGGCGCTGCTCGCCGCGGCGCGCTTTTCGCGCGCCGCCGGCGGCACGGACGAAGACGAGCTCCGCCGCAGGCTCGCCGCGCAGCCGGAGGACCTGGAGGCGCGCTTCGCGCTGGCGCAGGTGCATGCGGCGGCGCACCGCTACCGCGAGGCGATGGACGAGCTGCTGGCGATCGTGCAAAAAGACAAGCAGTGGCGTGACGGCGAGGCGCGAAAGCAGCTGGTGAACCTTTTCACGCTGGCGGGCGAGCAGCCCGAGCTCGTGTCGGAATACCGTAGAAGATTGGCTACAGCGCTGTACTAGGCGCAGCTACACGGGCCTTGAGCCGCTCGACTCGCAAATTTACGTTGCGACAGGCAGGGCGCAAGGTCAAGATAGCCGTTTAGCGTCGCGATCCGTGAGCCATCACTCGAAAATTCCGCTGGGCCCGCTGCTGGTCGTCGCCGGTGCGCTGCTGCTGGTCGTCGCCGCCGGCGCCGAGATGGCGCCGCAGATCCGCGCCTGGCTCGCCGGCCAGACGCTCTGGCCGCAACGCGTGATGCTGGACGCGCTGGTGGCGGGCGCGGCCATACTGCTCGCCATCGCCGTGCTCATGACGCGCCGCTCGGTGATGCGCACCGCCGCCGCCGAGGAGGCGCTGCGCGAGAGCGAGGAGCGCCTGCGCCTGGTGGCGAACAACGTCCCCGCGCTCATCTCGTATCTCGACCGCGAGCAGCGCTACCGCTTCAGCAACCGCACCTACGACGACTGGCTCGGCATTCCGCAAAGCGAGATGCACGGCCGCAGCGTCGCCGAGGTGTTCGGCGCGGACGCCTACGGCCGCATGCGGCCGCACATAGAGCGGGTGCTGGCCGGCGAGGAAGTGCAGTTCGAGTTCACCACCCTGGAGCGCGGGCGGCAGCGCGCCCTGCAGATGGCCTGCGTGCCGCACCTCGCCGCCGACGGCGCGGTGCTCGGCTTCTACATGCTCGCCAACGACGTCACCGCGCTCAAGCGCGCGCAGGAGGACCTGCGCTTCGCCGCCATCCAGCTGCAGCACGATGCGCGGCGCCTGGAATTCCTCGCGCACCACGACACGCTCACCGGCCTTCCCAACCGCGCGATGTTCCACGACCGCGCGCGCGAAGCGGTGGCGCATGCGCGACGCCACGACAAGACCGCGGCGGTGCTGTTCATCGACCTCGACAACTTCAAGCAGGTGAACGACCGCCTCGGCCACGACGCCGGCGACGCCCTGCTGAAGGTGCTCGCCTCGCGCCTGCGCGCCTGCGTGCGCGGCGACGACTTCGTGGCGCGCATCGGCGGCGACGAATTCTGCGTGCTGCTGCAGGACATCGCCGACCCGCGCGAGGCCGCCTCGGTGGCGCAGAAGCTGATCGTCGAGCTGGGCCAGTCCTGCCGTATCGAGCAGCACGAGGTGCTCTCGGGCGCGAGCATCGGCATCGCCTGCGTGCCGCAGGACGGGCAGGAGGTGGCGGCGCTGATGCGCCTTGCCGACGCCGCCATGTACCGCGCCAAGGAAGCCGGCCGCAACAGCTACCAGTTCTTCTCCGTGGTGCTCAACCAGGACGCGGCGGCCGCCGCCGCGCTCGCCGAGGAGCTGCGCGCGGGCGTGGACCGCGGCGAGCTGTTCCTCGTCTACCAGCCGCGCATCGACATCGCCACGCGCCAGGTCGCGGGGGCCGAGGCGCTGCTGCGCTGGCGCCACCCGCGCTACGGCGTGCTCGCTCCGGAGGCCTTCCTGCCGCTCGCCGACGATACCGGCCTGCTGGTGCCGATCGGGGCCTGGGTGCTGCGCGAGGCCTGCGAGCAGGGCCGCCGCTGGCTGGACGCCGGCATCAAGCCCTTCAGCGTAGTGGTCAACGTGACCGCGCGCCAGTTGCGCAACAGCGGCCTCGCGGAGCAGGTGCGCGCCGCGCTGGAAGCGAGCCGCCTGCCGCCCGAGTCGCTGCTCATCGAGGTGCCCGAAGGCCTGCTGCGCCAGATGCCCGAACAGCTGGAAGAAGGCCTTGCCGGGATCGCCGCCGCGGGCGCGCGCCTGGGCGTCGACGACTTCGGCACCGGCTACGCGTCGCTGCCGATGCTGCAGCGCCTGCGCATCGGCGCCGTGTGCATCGACCGCAAGCTGGTCGCCGGCCTGCCGGTCGATGCCGAGCGCGCCGGCCTCGCCAAGGCGCTCATCGTTCTCGCCCGCGGCCTCAACTTCGATGTGGTCGCCAAGGGCGTCGAGACCCAGGCGCAGCGCGATTTCCTCGCCGAGGCGGGGTGCCGCATCTGCCAGGGCGAGCTGTTCGCCGCCGCCGGCCCGGCCGACGAGGTGGAGCCCTTCCTGCGCGCCCGCCGCGCCGCCTGAATCTTCCACGCAGTGCTTGTACAAGCCGGAAGGCTGTAAATTGGGAGGATGACCATTCCCATTTCTCCGGCCACCCGGGCCGAGCTCGCCCCAGGCGGCAAGCTGCGCGTCGGCATCAACCATAGCAACTTCCTGCTGGTCACCCCCGGCTCGCCGCACGGCGCGCCGAAGGGCATCGCCCCGGATCTTGCGCTCGAGCTGGCCAAGCGCGCCGGCGTGCCGGTGGAGTTCGTGAGCTTCGATGCGGCCGGCAAGCTGGCCGACGCGGTAAAGGGCGCCGAAGTGGACATCGGCTTCCTGGGCAACGAGCCGCAGCGCGCCGACGTCATTGCCTTCAGCCCGGCTTACGTCGAGCTGCCGGTCACCTACCTCGTGCCGGCGGGCTCCGCGCTGCGCGCCATCGGCGAGGTCGACCGCGCGGGCGTGCGCATCGCGGTTTCAGCGAGAAGCGCCTACGACCTTTATCTCAGCCGCAATCTCAAGCACGCCGAGCTGGTGCGCGCCGAAGGCATCCCGGCCTCGGCGGCGCTGTTCGTGGCCCGGAAGCTCGAGGCGCTTGCCGGCCTCAAGCCCGGGCTCATGGCCGAGGCGCAGAAGCTGCCCGGCGCGCGGGTGCTGGAGGGGCAGGTCACCGCCGTGCAGCAATCGATCGGCGCGCCGAAGAACCGCAACGCCGCAGCGCAGTTCCTGCGCGAGTTCGTCGAGGAGGTCAAGCGCTCCGGGCTGGTGGGGCAGACTGTCGAGAAGCACGGCGTCAAGGGCATCAACGTCGCGCCGCCCGCCTGAGGCGCCTCTCGGTCGTCGTTCCCGCCTTCAACGAGGAGCGGCTGCTTGCCGGCACGCTGCGGCATATCCGCGCCGGGCTGCATGTCTTCGACCGGCGCGGCTGGTCCACCGAGCTCGTCGTCTGCGACAACAATTCAACCGACCGCACCGCGCACATCGCCCGGACGGCGGGCGCGCGCCTCGTGTTCGAGCCCGTCAACCAGATTTCCCGCGCGCGCAACACCGGCGCCGCGAACGCTTCGGGCGACTGGCTGCTGTTCGTCGACGCCGATTCCTCGCCCAGCCCGGCGCTCTTTTCAGAGCTTGTCGAAATCCTGGAGAAAGGCAACTGCATCGGCGGCGGCTGCACGGTCTCGCTGACCGGCGCGCCGGCGGACGTGAGGCTGGTGGTCGCCCTGTGGAACAGGGTCAGCCGCACGCTGTCCTGGGCGGCCGGCTCGTTTTTTTTCTGCGAGGCGCGCGCCTTCCGGGAGGCGGGCGGGTTCAGCGAGCAGCTCTACGCGGCCGAGGAAATCGATTTGTCGCGACGCCTGAAGCGCCGCGGGCGGTTCGTGATCCTGCACCGCCATCGGCTCGTCACGAGCGACCGAAAGGCGCGGCTCTACACCTGGCGCGAGCACGCCGCATTCATGTGGAGGATGCTGACAGGCGGCCGGCGCACCCTGCGCAGTCGGGATGCCTGCTCGCCCTGGTACGACGGCCGGCGCTAGGCCGGCACGACGAAGTCGAACGCTCCGCCGTCTTTCGAGGTTTTCATCTCCAGCTCCGGCCGGTAGATGCCGTCGCGCCGGTTGGCAGGCTCGTTCGCCCAGTAGAGCTGCGTGGTGAGCAGGCGCCCGCCGCGCGGCTGCACCTTGGCGTGGAAGTGGCGCGTGCGCCCCGGGTAAAGAGCGGGGACGATGGTCTCGAAGCGGTAGCGCCCTTCGCTGTCGGTGAACTGGTGCCCGCGATAGCGAAAGCCCTGGTTGTCGTAGGCGCCCTGCTCGTCGCAATGCCAAAGATCGACCAGCGCGTTGGCGAGGGGCTTGCAGTCGGGCGACAGCACGCGCCCGGCGAGCAGGAAGCGCGTTTTCTCCTTTCCTTCCAGAAATGAGGCCCGCAGCGGCGAGCTCGGGGTAAAGAACGGCCCCTCGGTCTGGCGCGGGGTGATCACGCCGCAGGTCTGCGCCAGGCCTTCCAGGGGAATCAGCAATGCCGCGCCGAGCACGCGGCGGCGGGTCCGGATCATGGTGTTCCTTTCACGCAAGGGGGTCAGAGCCTTTGACCGCCTCGGCTTGCGCCAGTTTCGCGCGCCAGTCCTTGCGGCGCGAGATCGAGCCGACGGCGGACAGCGCCAGCAGCCCGGCGCTCACCGCCAGCAGCGTCAGCGCGATCGGGCGCTGCAGGAAGATCATCCAGGCGCCGTCGGACATGATGAGCGACTGGCGCAGCGACATCTCCAGGATCGGCGCGATCACCAGCCCCAGCACCAGCGGCGCCGGGTCGAAGCCGAACTTCTTCAGGGCGTAGCCCACCACGCCCATGATCAGCATGATCCACACGTCGACGATCGAGTTGTTGACCTCGTACACGCCGATGACGCAGAACATGATGATGAGGGGATAGAGGTAGGCGTAGGGGATGCGCAGGAGGTTCACGAACACCCCCACCAGCGGCAGGTTGAGCGCGAGCAGCATCAGGTTGCCGACATACATCGAGGCGATGAAGC
>CAZJJC010000065.1:0-4477 GCA_964546195.1 uncultured Enterobacteriaceae bacterium
CAATCACATTCCGTACAAGGGCGGCGGCCCGATGACCACGGACGTGCTCGGCGGCCAGGTGGAGATGGGCATCGGCAGCGCGGCGCTGCTGTCGCCGCAGGTGAAGGCCGGCAAGATGCGGGCGCTCGCCGTAACCGGGGAGAAGCGCACGCCGGTGCTGCCGGATGTCCCCACGCTGGCGGAGCAGGGCGTTCCCGGCGTGGTCGCGCATGCCTGGTGGGGCATCGTCGCGCCGGCGGGCACGCCGAAGCCGGTCCTCGCCAAGTTCCATGCGGAGCTGCAGAAAGCGCTGAATCTTCCCGACGTCAGGAAGACGCTCGGCGAAACGCTCGGCATGGAGCTGCTGGTGAGCACGCCCGAGCAGATGGACAGGTTCGTCGCCGCCGAGGTCCAGCGCTGGGGCAAGGTGGTGAAGGAGAACGGCATCCGCGCCGACTGATGCGGCTGTCGTACCTCCCGCCGCTGCTGGTCTACGCGGCGTACGGGGTATCGGGGCTGACGGGCATCGTCGGCCCCTTCTTCGTCAAGGACTATCTCGACGTCTCCGCCGCGTTCGTGGCGGGGCTCGCCTTCTGGGCCGGCATCCCGTGGGCGCTCAAGATGCCGGTCGGCCACGTGGTCGATCTGATCTGGCGCTGGAAGGCGGTGCTGGTGTGGCTGGGCGCGGGAATGATCGCCGCAAGCCTTCTCATCATGATCGGTCTCATCAGCCACAGGGAGGCGATGAGCGCCGTCATGAGCCCGACGTCGTGGTTCGTGACGGCCTCGCTCGTCGCGCCGACCGGGTACATGATCCAGGACGCGGTGGCCGACGCCATGACGGTCGAGGCCGTGCCGCGCCTGGATGAGCGGGGCAAGGCCTTCGACGAGCGCACCCGCAAGGCGATGCACACCACCATGCAGACGCTCGGCCGGGTGGCCGTGATCGGCGGCCTCGCGCTGGTGGCGCTCGCCAACGTCTATATCTTCTACGGCACCGAGCAGCTGCCGCCGCCCGAGCGCGCCGCGCTCTACGCGCGGGTGTACTGGCTCGCGCTCGTCATTCCGGCGCTCTCGGTCGGCGGCGTGGTACTGCACGGCTTGCTCAAAATGCGGCAGGCGGCGCGCCTGCGCCGCCAGGGACGCTCGGCGCAGGAGATCGCGCGCGTGCTGGAGGTGCAGGGCGAGGAGAAGACCCGTCCCAACTGGTGGATCCTCGGCGGCAGCGTGGCGTTCGTCGTGATCACGCTGTCGGTCGGGCTGGGCGGCCTGCCGGCGGCGCAGGAGCTGATCTTCGCGGGGTCGCTCGCCATCATCCTGTTCCTGCTCTGGCGCCTTGCGCGCGAGCTCGCCCCGGCGGCGCGCGAGACGCTGGTCGCCACGGCCTTGATCATATTCGTCTACCGCGCGATGCCGGCCCCCGGCCCGGGCTACCAGTGGTGGGCGATCGACATCCTGAAGTTCGACGAATCGTTCTTCGCCCGCCTGCAGCTCGTAGCCTACGCGCTGACGCTGGTCGGCATATTCGTGTTCCGCCGCTACATGGCCGAAAAGCCGATCTCGGCGATCATCGTCATGCTCACGCTCGCCGGCGCGCTGCTCTCCTTACCCAACATCGGCATGTACTATGGCCTGCACGAATGGACCGCGCGCCACACCGGCGGGCTCGTCGACCAGCGGGTCATCGCGCTCATCGACACGGCGCTCGAGTCGCCGCTCGGCCAGATCGCCATGATCCCGATGCTGGCGTGGATCGCCCAATCCGCGCCCGCCAACCTCAAAGCGACTTACTTCGCGGTGATGGCCTCCTTTTCCAATCTTGCATTGTCGGCCGCCCAGCTCGGCACGAAGTACCTCAACCAGGTCTACACCGTGAGCCGCGAGGTACGCGAGCGCGCGAGCGGCGCTGTCAGCGTGGCGCAGGATTACAGCGAGCTCGGCGTTCTGCTGATTTCGGTCACCGTCGTGGCCCTGCTGGTCCCGCTGGCGGTGGTGGCCGGGGTGCGGCTGCTGCGCCTGCGCACGGCCTGAAATCCGCCTTCAGGGGCTGAGCGGCGGTTCCTCCATAAGCGCGATCTGCTCGCGCAGCTCGAGGATCCGGTCCTGCCAGTAGCGCTGGGTGTTGAACCAGGGGAAGGCCGCGGGGAAGGCGGGGTCGCTCCAGCGGCGCGCGATCCACGCGCTGTAGTGGATGAGGCGCAGGGTACGCAGCGCCTCCAGCAGGTGCAGCTCGCGCCGGTCGAGCTCCATGAAATCCTCGTAGCCGGCCAGCACGTCGGAGAGCTGGCGGTTCATCGAAGCGCGCTCGCCCGAGAGCAGCATCCACAGGTCCTGGATGGCCGGGCCGGTGCGCGCGTCGTCCAGGTCAACGAAGTGCGGGCCCTCCGGCGTCCACAGGATATTGCCGGGATGGCAATCCCCGTGCAGGCGGAGGTTGCGCACCGCCCCGGCGCGCGCATAGCAGTGCGCCACCCCCTGCAAGGCCTGCTCGGTGACCGCTTTCCACGCTTCGAGCAGATCGGGCGGGATGAAGCCGTGCTCGAGCAGAAATGCGCGCGGCTCATGGCCGAAGCTGCCCGCGTTCAGCGATTCCCTGAACTCGAACCCCCGGGCGCTGCCCACGGCGTGGATGCGCGCGATGAAGCGGCCGATCCACTCGAGCACCTTCGGGTCGTCGAGCTCCGGGGTGCGCCCGCCACGGCGCGGATACACGGCGAAGCGAAAGCCCGCGTGCGTGGCGGCGAGCTGCGGCGCGACCACCGGAATCTCACGCTGCTCGAGCTCGCTTGCGAAGGCATGCTCCTCGGCGATCTGCGCGTCGCTCCAGCGCCCGGGGCGGTAGAACTTCAGCACGCGCGACGAGCCGTCCTCGAGCCACACCTGGTAGACGCGGTTTTCGTAGCTGTTCAGCGGCGCGAGCCGGCCGTCGGCGCGCAGCCCGGCCGAATCGCAGGCGTCGAGCACCACCTCCGGCCCAAGCGCGGCGTACGGATGCGTCACGCCGGTATAGTAGACCCATGGCACAGGAGATCGTCGAAGTGGAGGGCTTGCGCTTCTCTTACGGGGATCTCGAGGTGTTCCGCGGCCTGTCGCTGAGCATTCCGCGGGGCAAGGTGGTCGGCATCCTCGGCGGCAGCGGCTGCGGCAAGACCACGCTGCTCAAGCTGATCGGCGGGCAGCTCAGGCCTTCGCGCGGCAGCGTGAAGGTGGCCGGCAAGGACGTGCACCGGCTGGACGCCGGGCAGCTCTACGCGCTGCGCCTGGAGATGGGCATGATGTTCCAGAACTCGGGGCTGTTCAGCGACCTCTCGGTGTACGACAACGTCGCCTTCCCGATCGCCGAGAACTTCGACCTGCCCGGGGAGATGCTGCACCGGCTGGTGATGATGAAGCTGCACGCGGTGGGCCTGCGCGGGGCGCGCGACATGCGCCCGGGCGACCTGTCGGGCGGCATGACGCGGCGCGTGGCGCTGGCGCGCGCCATCGCCACCGACCCCAAGCTCATGATGTACGACGAGCCGTTCGCGGGCCTCGACCCGATCTCGCTCAACCACATCGCCGCCCTGATCCGCGAGCTGAACACCTCGCTCGGGCTCACCTCCATCGTGGTGACCTACGACGTCAAGGAGGCGCTGGCGGTGTGCGACTACGTCTACGTGATCTGCGACGGCGTGGTGCTGGGCAAGGGCAAGCCCGACGAGGTCGCGCGCTCCGAGGATCCCTACCTCAAGCAGTTCCTCCACGCGCTGCCCGACGGCCCGGTGCGCTTTCACTTCCCCGGCCCGGAGCTCGAGGAGGACTTGGGCATCAAGTAACCAGGAGGCGACATGATCGACGACATCACCCAGGAAGCGAGCGATTCCGTGCGCAAGGGCGAGCACATCCGTGAACGCGTGCGGGACGTGATGCTCGAGGCGCTGAAGGCGCGGCATTTCGACCGGGAGGCGATCCGCGATGTAGTGCGCGCGGTCACCGAGGGCGTGACGCGCGGCGCGGAAGGCAGCCGCGTCGGCGTGCGCCAGGCGCTCGCCGACGGTTTTCGCGGCATGGACCAGGCGCTCACCACGTCGGCCCGGGCCGGACAGGAGGCAATCCGGCAGATGGTCGCCACCGGTCGCGGCGTTTCAGACCACGAGGTGAAGCAGGCGCTGGCCGGGTTGCGCAGGATGGAGGAGGACTTCGTCGCCACGGTGCGCGAGGTGGCCGAGTCGTCGAACGAGCGCCTGTGGCCGGAGCTGGGCCGGCTCCTGAGCGAGGCCGCGCACGCCGGCACCGAGACCGGGCGCCAGGCGGCGAAGCTGATGGCCGAGTTCACGCTGACCGGGCTCGAGCTCGCCGGCGAGTTCGGCGTGGGCGTCGCGCAGATAGCCAGCGGCGGGCTCGCCGGCATGGCCGACGCGCTTAAGGACAAGAAAATGCAGGACAAGAAAATGCAGGACGAGAAAATGCAGGACCGGGAAAAAAGCAAGTAGTCGCGCATGTTGCGCGAGTCCCTCGG
>CAZJJC010000066.1:0-30756 GCA_964546195.1 uncultured Enterobacteriaceae bacterium
GCCGATATTGCCCATGCCGCCGAGCACCACCATCGCGAGCACCATGATGGACTCCACCAGCACGAAGCTCTCGGGGCTCACGAACCCCTGGATGGCGGCGAACATGCCGCCCGCGACGCCGCCGAACGAGGCGCCCATGGCGAAGGCGAGCAGCTTGATCTGGGTGGTGTTGATGCCCATCGCGCGGGCGGCGACCTCGTCCTCGCGGACCGCCTCCCAGGCGCGCCCGATGCGCGAGTTCTGCAGCCGGACGTTGACCGCGACGATGGCGAGCGCCACGAGCACGAGCAGATAGTAGTACTTGATCGGCCCGCTGAACTCCAGGCCGAGAAAGCTCTCGTAAGTGCCGAAGCTGAACTCGCCGAGGGTGAACGGGTCGATGCGCGCGATGCCGATGGGGCCGTTGGTAAGATTCACCGGGCGCGACAGATTGTTGAGGAAGATGCGCACGATCTCGCCGAAGCCCAGCGTGACGATGGCGAGGTAGTCGCCGCGCAGCTTGAGCACCGGCGCGCCGAGCAGCACGCCGAACAGCGCCGCCACCGCCGCGCCGATCGGCAGGATGATCCAGAAAGGCAGATGCAGGTTGAAGTGGGGACTGGCGAGCAGCGCATAGGTGTAGGCGCCGACCGCGTAGAAGGCGATGTAGCCCAGGTCGAGCAGCCCGGCGAAGCCGACGACGATGTTCAGGCCCAGCGCCAGCAGGACGTACAGCATGGCGTAATTGGCGATGCGCACCCAGGTCGTGCCTACCTGTGCCAGCGCGAACGGCAGCAGCGTGAGGGCGAGGCCGACCAGCGCGAACCCGACCCACACCAACCAGGGATGCCTGCGGGTATCGAAGAACGCCCTCACGCGCGATCCCCCATGCGCTCGCCGAGCAGGCCGGCAGGCCGGAACACCAGCACCAGGATGAGCACCACGAAGGCGAAGACGTCCTGGTAGTTCGAGCCGAACAGGATGAAGTGGCCGCCGCCGTCGCAGGCGTCGATGGCGCGCGCGAGCCAGCCGTACTGGCACAGGTCGGTAAGGTCGCCGATGTAGCCCGCGCCGAGCGCCTCCACCAGCCCGAGCAGCACGCCGCCCAGCATGGCGCCGGGGATGTTGCCGATGCCGCCCAGCACCGCGGCCGAGAACGCCTTGAGCCCGAGCACCGAGCCCATGGTGTACTGCGCGATGCCGTAGTAGCTGCCAAAAAGCACACCGGCGATCGCCCCGAGCGCCGCACCAATGACGAAGGTCGCCGCGATCACGCGGTTCACGTCGATGCCCATCAGCCCGGCCACCTGCGGGTTCTGCGCCGTGGCGCGCATCGCAGTGCCGAGGGGCGTGCGATACACCAGCAGCGCGAGCCCGCCCATCAGCGATACGCAGATGCCGAGAATGGCGATCTGCACGCTGCTGATCGCGGCGCCGGCGATGAAGTAGGTGCGCGTCTCGATGATCTGCGGGAAGGCGAGGATGTTGCGGCTCCAGATCATGAGCGCGAGGTGCTGCAGGATGATCGACACGCCGATGGCGGTGATGAGCGGCGCCAGGCGCGGCGCGCCGCGCAACGGGCGATAGGCGAGCCGCTCCATGGAGTAACCGACCAGCATGCACACCGGCACCGCGCAGCCGGTGCCGATGAGCACCACGGCGAGCGCCGGAAGCCCGGAGGGCGCGAGCGCGTTGATGATCGTGAACGCCACCATGGCGCCGATCATCACCACCTCGCCGTGCGCGAAGTTGATCAGCTGGATGATGCCGTACACCATGGTGTAGCCGAGCGCCACCACGGCGTACACGCTTCCCGCGGTAAGGCCGTTGATGAGCTGCTGCAGAAACGTGTCCACGGGCGGCTAGCCTAAACCAAAATAAAAAACGGCACCCGCGGTGCCGTTTTTTTGTCCTGGGCAGCCGAACGCTACTTGGCGCCGCCCATGGACTTCACGAACTCCTCGTAGGACGAGGTCTTGCCGCCCTTGACGACGGCGATCGGATCGATCTTGCCGCCTTTCATGGCGAAGATAGTGACTTCGGCATCCTTGCGGTCGCCCTTGTCGTCGAAGGAAATGTTCCCGGTCGCCCCGCTGAAGCTGAGCTTTTGCAGCTCGGAAAGGTACTTTGCCGGCTCCGCGGAGTTCGCCTTCTTCATCGCCTCGATCAGCAGGTTCACTGCGTCGTAGGTGAACGGCGCGTAAAGGATCGGGTCGGTGTTGAATTTCTGTTTGTAGGCCTCGAGGAATTTCTTCGACGCCGCCTGCGGCGGGATGCCGGCCTGCGAGCAAAGCATGCCCTCGGCAGCCGGGCCTGCCAGCTCGTTCATCTTGTCGGTGCAGGCGCCGTCGCCGAAGGTGAACACCGCCTTGATGCCGAGCTCGCGGCCCTGCTTGAGCAGCGGGCCGCCGGTGGCATCCATGCCGCCGTAGAAAATCGCGTCGGGGTTCCGGCCGCGCAGCTTGGTCAGCACCGCCTTCCAGTCGGTGGTCTTGTCGGTGCCCTTCTCGCGCGGCAGCACCTGGATGTTGGCCGCCTTGAGCGTCTTCTCGACCTCGTTGGCGATGCCCTCGCCATAGGCGGTCGCGTCGTCGATGACGGCGACCAGCTTCGGCTTGCGCTCCCCGGCGAGGTAGCTTGCGATCGCCGGGCCCTGCTGGTCGTCGCGCGCCACGACGCGAAACTGCTGCTTGAAGCCCTGCTCGGTGAGCTTCGGATTGGTGGCCGAGCCCGAAATGACGGGGATGCCGGCCTGGTTGTAGATCGGCGAGGCGGGAATCGAGGTGCCGGAGTTGAGGTGTCCGACCACGCCCGCCACGCGCGCGTCCACCAGCTTCTGTGCCACGGTGGCGCCGACTTTCGGGTCGGCCTGGTCGTCTTCGGCGACGAGCACGAACTTCACCGGCCGGTCGCCGATCTGCGGGTTCGCCGCGTTGGCTTCGTCGATCGCCAGGCGCGCGCCGTTCTCGTTGTCCTTGCCGAGGTGCGCGATGCCGCCGGTGAGCGGCGCGACGTGGCCGATTCTCACTTCGGCGCCGGCTGCCGCCGCGGGCGCGGCCTTGCCGCCTTCGGCCTTCGGCGCGGGTTTTTGCTCGCCGCAGCCGGCCAGCGTGATCGCCGCAGCGATGAGCGTGATGCTGAGCCTTTTATGCATGGGATCTCCCGCGAGTTGCGTGTGGGGCGCTAATGCTACTGCGCCAGAATATATTTCACCAGCGCGCGCACCTCGGCGTCCGGCACCGCCGCGTTGGGCGGCATCGGGACCTGGCCCCAGGTGCCCTGGCTGCCCTTCTTGACCTTGTCGGCGAGCCTCGCTTCGGCCCCCTTGTCGCCGCGGTATTTGCCCGCCACCTCCTTGTACGACGGGCCGACGAGCTTCTTGTCGACCGCGTGGCAGGCAAAGCAGGCGTGCTTTTTCGCCAGTTCGGGGCTCGCCAGCGCCGTGGAACACGCGGCGAGGGCGGCGCTCGCGCCGAGAATGAGTGCCAGTTGCTTCATGTCTTCTCCTTGAGGGCTATTTCCAAGTGTACAAGATCGCCGATCGGCTCAAGGCAAGTAACGCCCCGGCACAGCCATGCGTTGACCGCGCCCGGCCGGGGCGGCTTGTCCAGCGGCGCGGGCAAGTCCTCCATGCCCTCGGGGATGGCGAGCACCGTGCTATCCGGTAGGAATTCACGCGCGAGCTGGGCTTGCCAGCCGGCCAGCGCCTCGCCCTGTCCGCGCAGCACGAGCAGGGACGGCGGCGACAACTGCTCTTCGAGCGCGATGGCCATGGCGCCGAAGCCGGCCGGATAACCGCGCATCGCGGGAAAGAAAAGCTCTACGGTGCGCCGCGCCGCGCGCGCGTAACGCTCTTCGCCCGTGAGCGCGGCGAGGCGGCCGAGCGCCCATGCGGCCACGGCGTTGCCCGAGGGCGTGGCGTTGTCCTGCCCGGGCTTGGGCCGCAGGATGAGCCGCTCATGATCGTGCGCGGTGAAGAAGAAACCCCCGCCTTGCGCATCTTCGAACTGCTCGAGCAGCACGTCGGCCATTTGGCATGCGAATTCGAGGTCCTGCGGATCGAAAGACGATTGCATCAGCTCGAGCAGCGCCGCGATGAGAAACGCGTAGTCGTCGAGGTAGGCATTCAGATGGGCGCGGCCGTCCTTGTATGTGGCGAGCAGCCGCCCGTCGCGCCACAGGCTGGCGCGGATGAACTCGGCGGCACGCCGCGCGGAGGCGACCCACTCCTCCCGGCCGAGCACCCGGCCGGCGTGCGCCATGCCGCGGATGGCGAGCGCGTTCCACGACACCAGGATCTTCTCGTCGCGCCCGGGCCGCACGCGCTTGTCGCGCGCGGCAAGCAGCTTGCCCTTGGCCGAGTGCAGGAGCGCTTCGTTGTCGCAGGGCCGCACCACGCGCAGATGCCACTGCTTGTTCTCGAAATTGGGCGGCTGGTCGAGGCCGTAGTGCAGGAAAACGACCCGCTGCTCCTCGGCGCTGAGCAGCGACTGCGCTTCCTCCCGCGTCCAGACGTAGAACTTGCCTTCCTCGTGCTCGCTGTCCGCGTCCAGCGAAGAGTAGTAGCCGCCTTCTGGCGATTGCATTTCCCGCATGATCCAGCCGGCCGTGTCTTCGGCGCAGCGCGCAAAGAGCGCGTCGGCGCCGACGAGCCAGGCGTCGGCCAGCAGGGCGAGCAGCGGCCCGTTGTCGTAGAGCATCTTCTCGAAATGCGGGATGCTCCAGTGCGCATCCACGCTGTAGCGGCAGAAGCCGCCGCCCAGCTGGTCGTAGATGCCGCCCTCGCACATCCTGCGCAGCGTGAGCTGCGTGATGTCCATTGCACCCTGTCGCAGGCACAGCTCGAGGTCGGTGGGATGGGGAAACTTGGGCGCGCCGCCGAAGCCGCCATGCTGCGCATCGAAGCTCGCCCGCAGGTTCTCCAGCATGCCGTGCAGCGCTTCGGTCGACAGATTCGAAGCGGGCCCCTGCGGCAGGGTGCGCGCCAAAGCCTCGAGCACTTCGGCGTTCTGCGCTGCGATGTCGGCGCGCTTCTCGCGCCAGAGGGCCGCGATGCGCTCACACAGCTCGGCGAAGCCCGGCATGCCGTAGCGCGGCGTCCCGGGAAAGTAGGTGCCGCCGAAGAACGGCGTGCCGTCGGCGGACAGGAACAGGGTGAGCGGCCAGCCGCCGGCGCGCTGCGTCAGCAACTGATGCGCTGCCTGGTAGATCTGGTCGAGGTCCGGACGCTCCTCGCGGTCCACCTTGACGTTGACGAACAGGCGGTTCATGACGGCGGCGACCTGCGGATCCTCGAAGCTTTCGTGCGCCATGACATGGCACCAGTGGCATGCGGAGTAGCCGACCGAAAGCAGGATCGGCTTGTCCTCGCTGCGGGCGCGCGCGAGCGCCTCCTCGCCCCAGGGATACCAGTCGACCGGGTTATCGGCGTGCTGCTGAAGATAAGGCGAGGTTTCGCGCGACAGGCGATTGCTCATTGGACAAACCGAAACTTCCGGCACAAGGCAAAACCCCCGCCGCAGCGGGGGTTGTCCCGGTGCCTAAGAGGTTACCGTACCGGGCGGGTGAACGGAAACACCTTCGTGAACCCGAGGATGTCGGTGATCAGCAGCACGAGGAACACGGTGAGCAGGATGCCGAGGACGTTGCCGCCGGCCGGCAAGCTGTCGACCTGGCCGGCGAGCTGCCGGGCCTCTTCGTCCGTCAGCGCAGCCACGCGCGCCTTGGCCTGCGTTGCGCTGACGCCCTGCGCCTGGAGCTGCTGGCGCACGTCGTCGCGCTCGAGGAAGCTGACGATGCGATCGCGCTCGGCGGAAGGCACTACCGCGTCGGTACCGACCATCCCGGCGTGCACCGGCAGCGGCAGGCCCAGCCCGGCGATCGATACCACGAGCAGGCTGGCGAGGATTCGGCGAAGCTTGGCGATCATGAGTTCTCCCGTTTTTCGCTAGTTGGCCGCGCGAGCTTACCATCGGCCCAATGCGTGACCAACCCAAAGCTTCGGAGGTGTTGCTTTTTTGGTTCGGCGGCCCCGACGAGCAGGGAAAACGGCGCAAGCGCTGGTTCGAGAAGAGCGAGTCCTTCGACCGCGAGGTGCGCAGCCGCTTCCTCGCGGCGTACGAGGAGGCCGCCGCGGGCGGGCTCGCGCACTGGAGGGGTGCGGCGCGCGAGTGCCTCGCGCTCATCCTGGTGCTCGACCAGTTTCCGCGCAACATGTTCCGCGGGACGCCGCGCGCCTTTGAGGCGGACACCCTAGCGCTCGACGCGGCGCGCCATGCGGTGGCGCAGGGTCATGACCGGGCCCTGCTGCCGGTGGAGCGCCTGTTCGCCTATCTGCCATTCGAGCACAGCGAGTCGCTCGAGGACCAGCTGCTCGCTTGCGAGCTCACGCGGCCGCTGGAGGCTTTCGAGGAGACCGCCGACGCCTACCGCTACGCGGTGGCGCACCGCGACATCATCCGGCGCTTCGGGCGCTTTCCCCATCGAAACGCGATCCTCGGGCGCGCGAGCACGCCCGAAGAAATCGATTTCCTGACGCAGCCGGGGTCGAGCTTCTAGTCGGTCACCGCGCCTTCGGAAGCGGTTGACACGAGCTTCATGTACTTGGCGAGCAGCCCTTTCTCATAGCGCGGACGCGGCGCCTTCCATTTCTTGCGCCGCGCGGCGAGCTCCTTCGCCGGCACGTTGAGCTGGATCAGGCGTTTCTTGGCGTCGATGCTGATCGAGTCGCCCTCCTTCACCAGCGCGATGGTGCCGCCTACGTAGGCCTCGGGCGCCACATGCCCGACCACCATCCCCCAGGTGCCGCCGGAAAAGCGCCCGTCGGTCAGGAGGCCGACGGACTCGCCCAGCCCCTGTCCGATCAGCGCCGAGGTGGGCGCCAGCATCTCCTGCATGCCGGGCCCGCCCTTGGGGCCTTCGTAACGGATGACGACGACGTCGCCCGGCTTGATGCGCTTCCCCATGATGGCCTTCATGCAGGCATTCTCGGAGTCGAACACGCGCGCCGGGCCGGTGATGACCGGGTTCTTGAGGCCGGTGATCTTCGCCACGCAGCCTTCGGTCGCGAGGTTGCCTTTGAGGATGGCGAGGTGGCCTTGCTTGTAGAGCGGCTGCGACCAGGGGCGGATCACCTGCTGGTCCCGCCGCGGCGCGGCGGGCACGTCCTTCAGCATCTCGGCCATGGTCCTGCCGTGGATGGTCATGCACTCGCCGTGCAGCACGCCGTTCTCCAGCAGCATCTTCAGCACCTGGGGGACTCCGCCCGCCTGATGGAAATCCACTGCGACGAAGCGTCCGGAAGGTTTCAGGTCGCATAGCACCGGCACCTTGCGGCGCACGCGCTCGAAGTCCTCGATGCTCCACTTCACGCCGGCGGCGCGCGCGATGGCGAGAAAGTGCAGCACCGCGTTGGTGGAGCCGCCGGTGGCCATTACCAGGGCCACGGCGTTCTCGAGGGACTTGCGGGTAATGATGTCGCGCGGCTTGAGGTTCTTGCGGACCGCCTCGACCAGCACGCGCGCCGACTGCTCTGCCGAATCGGCCTTCTCGGCGTCGGGCGCCGCCATCTGCGAGGAGCCGAGCAGGCTCATGCCGAGCGCCTCGAAGGACGAGCTCATGGTGTTGGCGGTGTACATGCCACCGCAGGCGCCCACGCTGGGGCAGGCGTTTTTCTCGATGCCGGTGAAATCCTCCTCCGAGAGCTTGCCGGCGGCGAAGGACCCGACCGCCTCGAAGGCCGAGACGATGGTGAGAGCCTGCCCTTTCCATGTGCCCGGCTTGATGGTGCCGCCGTAGACGTAGATGCCGGGGACGTTCATGCGCGCCATGGCGATCATGCCGCCCGGCATGTTCTTGTCGCAGCCGCCGACCACCAGCACGCCGTCCATCGCCTGGCCGTTGACGCTGGTCTCGATCGCATCGGCGATCACCTCGCGCGACACCAGCGAGTACTTCATCGCCTCGGTGCCCATGCCGATGCCGTCGGTGACGGTCGGCACGCCGAACACCTGCGGCTTGGCCCCCGCATGCTCGAGCGCCGCGATCGCCCGGTCGACCAGCGGCTGGATGCCGGCATTGCACGGGTTCATGGTCGAATGGCCGTTGGCCACGCCGACGATCGGCTTGTCGAAATCGCCGTCGCCAAAGCCTACCGCGCGCAACATCGCGCGGTTGGGCGAGCGCGCGACGCCCTGGGTGATGAGGCGGGAACGGCGATTCTGCGGCTCGGCCATGGCGCTTCTCCTCGAGAGGCGCGATTCTGCGCCGCGACCGGTGGGCGATCCAATGCAATCGCGAGCCGCCTGTAATACCCTTTGGGTATGAATCTGCCGGAAATCTGGCAGTTGCGGTATTTCATCGCGGTCGCCGACCGGCTGCATTTCGGCCGCGCCGCCGCCGCGCTGCATATCTCGCAGCCGCCGCTGTCGCGGGCGATCCGCGCGCTCGAGGCGAGCCTGGGGATCGCGCTCTTCACCCGCACGCGCCGGCGGGTGGAGCTCACGCCCGAAGGCGCGCGCCTGCTCGAGGAGGCGCGGCGCACGCTCGCCCAGCTCGAGCGCGCAGTGCTGGAGCTGCGCGGCATGGCCTGCGGCGAGCAGGGGCGCCTGCGCATCGGCTTCGTGTCGCTGGCCGACTTCGGCGTGCTGCCCGGCCTGCTCAAGGCCTACAAGTCGGCCCGGCCCGGCGTCACGCTCGCCCTGCGCGAGATGCTCTCGCCGGAGCAGTCGGCGGCGCTCGCCGCGGGCGACCTGGACTTCGGGCTGTTGCTGCCCCCGGTGCCCGATGCGCTGGAATATGTGGTGGTGCAGCGGGAGCGCTTCGTGGCGGCGCTGCCCGCTCAGCACCGGCTGGCGAAGCAGCGCGGGCCCCTTGCCATGGGCGCGCTCGCCGGCGAGAGCTTCGTCGTGGTGCCGCGCGAGATCGCGCCCGGCCTGTACGATATCGTGGCGGGGCTCGCCGCGCGGGCCGGCATTTCCTTCAACGTAGCGCAGGAAGCCATACAGATGCAGACCGTGGTCAGCCTGGTCTCCAGCGGACTGGGCGCAGCGATCGTGCCGGCCTCGCTCGCCAACCTCGGCCGGCGCGGCGTGGTCTACCGGCCGCTTGCCGACCGCCATCCGGCGCTCGAGCTGTGGCTCGCCTGGCGCCCCGGCGCCCTGAGCGCCGCCGGCCGCGAATTCGTGGCGCAAGCGCGCGCCGCATGCTGATTCATCCGCAGATCGACCCGGTCGCGTTCTCCATCGGACCGCTCGCGGTGCGCTGGTACGGCCTCATGTACCTCGCGGGGTTCGCCGCCGGCTGGTGGCTCGGCTTAGGCAGAATCAAGAAGGGCCTCGCGCCCATCACGCGCCAGCAATTCGACGACCTCATCTTCCTCATGGTGCTCGGCGTCATCCTCGGCGGGCGCCTGGGCTACGTGCTGTTCTACAAGCCGGGCTACTACGCCGCGCACCCGCTCGAGATCCTCGCGGTATGGCAGGGCGGCATGTCGTTCCACGGCGGTCTCCTCGGGGTGATGCTCGCCATGTGGCTCGCCGCTAGGCGCCAAGGCGTCGACTTCCTGCGCCTGACGGACTTCCTAGCGCCGCTGTGCCCGCTCGGCCTGGCCGCCGGACGCATAGGCAACTTCATCAACGGCGAGCTGTACGGCCGCGTGACCGACCTGCCCTGGGGCATGGTATTCCGCGGCGCGGGCGAAGCGCCGCGTCATCCGTCCCAGCTCTACCAGGCGGCGCTCGAGGGGTTCGCGCTGTTCCTGCTGCTGTGGTGGTTTTCGTCCAAGCCTCGACCGCGCGGGCAGGTGAGCGCGCTGTTTCTCATCGGCTACGGCGCGTTTCGCTTCGTCGCGGAATTCGGCCGGGAACCCGACGCGTTCCTCGGCCTGCTCGCGTTCGGCCTCACCATGGGCCAATGGCTGTGCATCCCGATGATCGCGGCGGGCATCGCCCTCTTCGCGTGGAGTCGACGCTAGCGCCGGTTCTCGGCGCGTCCTGCCTCACGGGACGCTGAGCGCCGCCTCCAGCACGCGGGCCACATGCCAGGCCTCGCGCCCCGCGCCGTCGGCGATCTGGTGCCGGCAGCTCGTGCCGTCGGCCACCACCAGCGACTCGGGCGCGTTGCGCACCGCAGGCAGCAGGCTCAGCTCCGCCATCTTCATCGATACCGCATAGTGCTCGGCCTCGTAGCCGAAGCTTCCCGCCATGCCGCAGCAGCTCGTCTGCACCGTGGAGAACTTCAGTCCCGGCACCATGGCGAGCACTTTCTCCACCGCCGGCATGGCGTCGAACGCCTTCTGGTGGCAGTGGCCGTGCAGCAGCACGTCTTTGCCCAGCCGCTTGAGTCGCAGCGCGCCGGGCTCGCACGCCAGGAACTCCTCGAACAGGAAGGCATTCTGCGCCACGCTTTCGCTGCCCTGCATAAGAACGCCGTACTCGTCGCGGAACGACAGCAGGCAGGACGGCTCGAGGCCGACGATCGGCACGCCGCGGGCGGCATAAGGCCGCAGCGCATCCAGCGTGCGACGCGCTTCGACCTTGGCCTGCGCCACCATGCCGGCGGCGAGGAAGGTGCGTCCGCAGCACAACGGCCGGCCGCGCGCGAGCGGCTGCGCCGCGGCCACCTTGTAGCCGGCGGCCTGGAGCACGCGCATGGCGGCGCGCGCGTTGTGCGGCTCGAACCAGCGGTTGAAGCTGTCGACGAAAACCAGCACTTCGCGGCCCGCGCCCCGCGTCGGACGAATGCGATCGACGAAATAATCGCTGCGCCATTGCGGCAGCTCGCGCCGTGCCGCAAAGCCGAGCGCGCCCTTCAATGCTTCCCCCAGCTTGTTCGAAGCGGGGGCGAGGCGCGCGGCCCAGGGCGCATAGCGCGGCAGGTAGGCTATCGCGCGGTCGCGCCACGAGTAGCCGTGGCGCGCCCTGTGGTGCGCGAGGAATTCGATCTTCATGCGCGCCATGTCGACCCCGGTCGGGCATTCGCGCTTGCAGCCCTTGCAGGACACGCACAGGTCCAGGGCCTGCTCGACGTCCTCGAGCGGCAATTGACCCGAAAGGGCGAGCCGCAGCGTATTGGCCCGGCCCCGGGTAAGGTGCGCCTCATCCATCGTCGCGCGGTAAGACGGGCACATGGTGCCGGCGTCGAACTTGCGGCAATGCCCGTTGTTGTTGCACATCTCGACTGCCTTGGCAAAACCGCCCCCTCGGTCCTCCGGACCGACCTCCCAAGCACTCCAGTCGAGCGCGGCAGGCGGAGCCTTGGTCTCGTAGCCCGGCTTGAAGCGAAACAGGCTGCGCTCGTCCATGCGCGGCGGATTGACGATCTTGCCCGGGTTCATCAAGCCGCGCGGGTCGAGCCAGGACTTGATCTCGGCGAGGCAGGCGGTGAGCCGCGGGCCGAAGAAGGGCGCGATCCACTCCGAGCGCACCAGGCCGTCGCCGTGCTCGCCGGAATACGCGCCCTTGTATTGCTTTACCAGCGCGCAGGCTTCCTCGGCGATCGCGCGCATCTTCTGCGCCCCGTCGCGCCGCATGTCGAGCACCGGGCGCACGTGCAGCGTGCCGACCGAGGCGTGCGCGTACCAGGTGCCGCGGGTGCCGTGCTTTTCGAACACCTGCGTCAGGCGCTCGGTGTACTGCGCGAGGTGCTCGAGGGGGACCGCGCAGTCCTCGATGAAGGACACCGGCTTGCCGTCGCCCTTCATCGACATCATGATGTTGAGGCCCGCCTTGCGCACCTCCCAGAGCTCGCGCTGGTGCTTCGGGTCGGTGATCTCGACCACGCTGCCGGGCAGGCCGAGGTCAGCCATGAGCTGCGCCAGCTCCTTCAGCTTCTTTTGTTGGGTGGCAGCGTCTTCGCCTGCAAACTCCACGAGCAGGACCGCATCCGGCTGGCCTTTGACGAAGGCGTCCACCGTGCTGCGAAATGCGGCGATGTCGCGCGCCAGGTCGATCATCGTGCGATCGACCAGCTCCACCGCGGAGGGCCCCAGCCTGACGATATGCTGCGTCAGCTCCATCGCGGTGTAGAACTTCGGGAAGTGGCATACGCCGAGCGCGCGCCACGGCGGCAACCGCGAGAGCTTGAGGTGCAGGCGCTCGGAATAGGCGAGCGTGCCCTCGGAACCCACCAGCAGGTGGGCGGCGTTGGCGTGCGGCGGGCCGAGGTGATCGAGGTTGTAGCCGGCCACCTTGCGCAGGAGCTTGGGAAAGCGCGCCTCGATCTCCGCCTTCTCGCGCTCGTAGAGTGCTTTCAATTTCGAAACGAAATCGGCATAGGCGGGCGGGCCCGAGGCATCGTCCATCGGCCCGAAACGCCAGCGCTCGCCCTGGGCCGTCACCGCCTCGATCGCGAGGACGTTGTGCACCATGTTGCCGTAGGCGATGGAGCGCGAGCCGCAGGAGTTGTTGCCCGCCATGCCGCCGAGCGTGGCTTGAGCGCTGGTGGACACATCGACCGGGAACCACAGGCCGTGCGGCCGCAGGCGGGCGTTGAGCGCATCGAGCACCACGCCGGGCTGGACCACCGCGGTCGCGCTGTCGACCTGAATCTCCACGATTCTGTTGAGATACTTGCTGTGGTCGATGACGAGGGCCTCGCCGACCGCCTGCCCGCATTGCGAGCTGCCCGCGCCGCGCGGCAGGATCGGTATCCCTTCCTCCGATGCGACCCCCATGGCCGCGCGCGCCGCATCCTCGGTACGCGGCAGCACGATGCCGATGGGCTGCAGCTGATAGATCGACGCATCCGTGGAGTAGCGGCCGCGGCTTGCTGCATCGAACAAGACCTCGCCCTCGACTTCCTTCGCCAGGCGGGAAGCGAGGGCGGACCGGGCCCCCTTGACGAGGCGAACCGGAAAGGAAGGGGCGTTCATAGGGCAAATGTAGAATAACCCAATGCCCCGACATGCCGGCCGACACTTCCTGCAGATTCCCGGTCCGACCAACGTGCCCGATCGCGTGCTGCGCGCGATCGACTTTCCGACCATGGATCACCGCGGACCGGAATTCGCGGAGCTCGGCAAAAGCGTGCTCGCCGGGATGAAGCGTGTCTTCAGGACGAGCCAGGGCGAAGTCGTGATCTACCCCGCCTCCGGCACCGGCGCCTGGGAGGCCGCGCTGGTGAATTCGCTCTCGGCCGGCGACCGCGTGCTCATGGCGGAGACCGGCCACTTCGCCACGCTGTGGCAAAAGCTGGCGGCGCGCCTCGGCCTGGAGGTGGAGTTCCTGCCCGGCGACTGGCGCCATGGCGCCGACCCGGAAGCCATCGAGAAGCGCCTGCGCGCCGACGGCGGCAAGCGCATCAAGGCGGTCTGCGTGGTGCATAACGAAACCTCGACCGGCGTGGTTTCCCGCATCCCGGAGCTGAGGCAGGCGATGAACGCCGCCGGCCACCCGGCCCTCTTCATGGTGGACACCATCTCTTCGCTTGCCTCGCTCGACTACCGGCACGACGAGTGGGGCGTGGATGTGACCGTCGCGGGCTCGCAGAAGGGCCTGATGCTGCCGCCCGGGCTGTCCTTCAACTGCATTTCGCCGCAGGCGCTTGCCGCGGCCAAGACGGCGGGCCTGCCGCGCAGCTATTGGGCCTGGGACGAGATGCTGGCCCACGGCAAGGAGGGCTATTTCCCTTATACGCCGGCCACCAACCTCCTCTACGGCCTGCGCGAGGCGCTGAAGATGCTGCTGGACGAGGAAGGCCTCGAGGCGGTGTTCGCCAGGCACCAGCGCCATGGCGAGGCCGCGCGCCGCGCGGTGCGCGCCTGGGGGCTGGAAGTGCTGGCCATCGACCCGCGCGAGTATTTCGGCTCGCTCACCGCCGTGCTGGTACCGGCGGGACACGATGCCGACCGGGTGCGCAAGACCATTCTCGCGGCGTTCGACATGTCGCTCGGCACCGGGTTGGGCAAGCTCGCCGGCAAGGTGTTCCGCATCGGCCATCTGGGCGACTTCAACGACCTCACGCTGATGGGCACCCTCGCCGGCGTGGAGATGGGTCTCGCGCTCGCCGGCATTCCCGCGCGCAAAGAGGGCGTGCGGGCGGCAGCCGATTATCTGGAAGAATGCGCGCGCACGCCGGCGCGCAAGGTCGCATAAATTTCGACAAGGAGGAGAGATGAAGCTGTGTCTTAGCATCACTGCGGCCGCATTCGCGGCCTTTGCCGGGCCGCTCGCCGCCCAGACCGAGATCAAGTTCGGCCATGTCGGCGAGCCCGGCTCGCTGTTCGCGGCCTCGGCGGAGGAGTTCGCCAAGCGCGCCAATGCCAAGCTCGGCGGCAAGGCGAAGGTCGTGGTCTACGGCTCGAGCCAGCTGGGCGGCGACAAGGAGCTCCTGCAGAAGCTGAAGCTCGGCACGGTGGACATCGCGCTGCCTTCCACGGTGATGTCGTCGGAAGCGGATCTGTTCGGCGTGTTCGAGATGCCCTACCTCGTCAAGGACCGCAAGCACATGCAGCGCATCGAGAAGGATGTCTTCTGGAAGAGCCTCGCGCCCGCGGCCGAGAAGAAGGGGCTGAAGGTCCTCGCGGTCTGGGAAAACGGCTATCGCCATATCACCAACTCCAAGCGCCCGATCAATACCCCAGCCGATCTGAAGGGCATCAAGCTGCGCGTGCCCGAGGGCAAGTGGCGCGTGAAGATGTTCCAGGCGTATGGCGCGAACCCCTCGCCGATGAAGTTCTCGGAGGTGTTCACCGCCCTGCAGACCGGCGTCATGGACGGCCAGGAGAACCCGTTCACGCAGATCTACAGCGCCAAGTTCCAGGAAGTCCAGAAATTCCTTTCGCTCACCGGCCACGTGTACACGCCGGCCTACGCCACCGCGGGCGCCAAGAAGTGGGCCAGCCTGCCGGCGGACGTGCGCAAGATTCTCGAGGCCGCCGCGAAGGACACGCAGGGCTTCGTCTACAGCAAGGCGGCCAAGGACGACGAGGAGCTTCTGGGCAAGATCAAGTCCGCCGGCGTGCAGGTCAATACGCCGAACAAGAACGCCTTCATCGCCGCCTCGAAGCCGGTGTACGAGGAGTTCGCCAAGGAAGTGAAGGGCGCGAAGCAGGTCATCGATCGCGCCATCGCGCTCGGCAAGTAGCCGCGCGCGCATGCTGGTCGTGTTACGCAGGCGCTACGAGCGCCTGCTGGAGTGGATCGTCATCGTCCTCATGGCCACGCTCGCCGTCGAAGTGACGGTGGGCGTGGTGTTTCGCTACGTCGGCTATTCCCTCGTCTGGTATGACGAGGTGGCTTCGATCCTGCTCGCCTGGGTCACCTACTACGGCGCTGCGCTCGCCGCGCTCAAGCGCGCGCACATCGGCGTGCCGGAGCTCGCGCGGCGGCTGCGGCCGGCGCTGCGGCTGCCGCTCGCCGTGTTCGCCGAAGCCTGCGTGCTGGCGTTTTTCGTGCTGCTCGCCTGGGTGGGCTACGCGGTGCTCGAGGTGCTGGCCGGCGATACGCTGGTCTCGTTGCCGGATGTTTCCATCGCCTACGCCCAGTCGGTGATCCCGATCGGCGCGCTGCTGTTCGTGCTCGCCGAGCTGCTGGTGCTGCCCGAGGTGCTGCGCGAGGCGCGCCAGGCATGACGGGCTTTCTGGTTTTTCTCGGCGTCGTCGCGCTGGTCCTGATCAACGTGCCGATCGCCGTCGCGCTGTGCATCGCCGCGGTGGTCGCGATGCTCGCCACGCAAGGCGGCGCATTCCTGCCCAACGTCGCCATCACCATGTTCCAGGGGGCGACGAGCTTTCCCCTGATCGCGATACCGCTGTTCATCCTGGCCGGTGCGATCATGAACACCTCGGGCATCTCGCGCCGGCTGATCGAGTTCGCGGCTGCGCTGCTTGGCTCCATGCGCGGCGCACTGGCGCAGGTGAACGTGGTGACCTCGATGTTCTTCGCCGAGATCTCCGGCTCTGCCGTTGCCGATGTGGCGGCCACCGGCTCCATTCTCATTCCGGCGATGAAAAAGCGCGGCTATCCCGCCGCGTTCACCGCTGCGGTCACCTCCTCGTCCGCCTCGCTGGCCATCATCATTCCGCCGTCGATCCCGATGATTCTCTACGCGGTGATGGCCGGAACCTCGGTGGTGCAGATGTTCGTTGCCGGCATCGTGCCCGGGCTGATCGCCGGCTTCGGCATGATGGCGCTGTGCTACTGGTACGCGGTGCGCTACAACTGGCCGGTGGAAGAGGCCTTCCAGCTGCGCAGGCTGGCGCACGCCTTCCGCGAAGCGGCCTGGGCGCTCACGTTGCCGCTCATCATCCTGGGCGGCATCTTCGGCGGCATCGTCACCGCCACGGAGGGCGCAGCGCTCGCGGTGGTGGCCGCGGCGTTCATCGGAACGGCGATCTACCGCGAGCTCGACTGGGCACATCTGCGCGACGCGATCATCGAGGGCGGCGTCCAGACCGGCGCGGTGATGCTGCTGGTCGCCTCGTCGGCGCTGCTCGGCCTTTACCTCACCGAAGCGCAGCTGCCCCAGCGCCTGGCGCAGCAGATGACACAGCTCACCAGCAACCCCTGGTTCGTCCTGGCGCTGCTCAACGTGTTCTTTCTGTTCGTCGGCATGTTCCTGCACTCGGCCGCCGCCATCATCCTCGTAGTGCCGATCGTCATGCCGGTGGTCACGGCGGTGGGCATCGACCCGGTGCACTTCGGCATCATCGTGACCCTGAATCTCGCCATCGGCCAGCAGACCCCGCCGGTGGCGAGCGTGCTCATGATCACCTGCTCCATCGCCAAGGAGAACGTCTGGACCGTGACGCGGGCGAATATCCCGTTCGTCGCGGTGCTCCTGGCGACGCTGCTGCTCATCACCTACGTCCCGGCCACCACGCTGTGGCTCGTGCAGCTCTTCTACGGATGAAGCATACTGGGCCATGGCCACGCTTCTCGACGTAAGAAATCTCAATACCACGTTCCGCACGGCGGCCGGCCTGGTGCGCGCGGTGGACGGCGTGTCGTGGGATATAGAGGAAGGAGAAACGGTCGCCCTGGTGGGAGAGTCGGGCTGCGGCAAGTCGGTCTCGGCCCTCAGCGTGATGCGGCTGGGGGCCGAGCCCGCCGGCCGCGTGGAAAGCGGCGAGGTGATCTACAAGGGCCGCGATCTGCTCAAGCTCTCCGAGGAGGAAATGCGCGGCGTGCGCGGACGCGAGATCGCGATGATCTTCCAGGAGCCGATGACCTCGCTCAACCCGGTATTGTCCATCGGACGCCAGCTCACCGAGGGTCTCGAGATCCACATGAAGTTGACCCCGCTGCAGGCGCGCGCGCGCGCCGCGGAGCTGCTCGCCCTGGTGGGGATCCCCGACCCCGAGCGCCGGCTCGTGCAGTATCCGCATCACTTCAGCGGCGGCATGCGCCAGCGCATGATGATCGCCATGGCGCTCGGCTGCAATCCCTCGCTCATCCTCGCCGACGAGCCGACCACCGCGCTCGACGTGACCATTCAGGCACAGATCCTCGAGCTGCTGAAGGACCTCGCCCGCCGCCTGGGGGTGGCGATGCTCATCATCACGCACAACCTGGGCGTGGTCGCGCGCTACGCCGACCGCGTCAACGTGATGTACGCCGGGCGCATCATCGAGCGGGCGAGCGCCGCCGAGCTCTACGCCAACCCGCGCCATCCGTACACGCTCGGGCTGCTGCGCAGCGTGCCCCGCCTGGACGAGCCGCGCCGTGCGCGCCTCGCGCCGATCGAGGGACAACCGCCCGACCTCACGCGCCTGCCCGTGGGCTGCGCATTCGCGCCGCGCTGCGCCTACCGCGTCGAGCGCTGCGTCGAGGCCCCGCCGCTCAAATCGATCGATGCCGGACATCGCTCCGCATGCTGGGAAGCCGCGCGCCTGGCGAAGGAAATCGCCGCATGAGCGAAGCGCTGCTCGAGGTGCGCGACCTGGTGAAGCATTTTTCGGCGGGCGGCAAGTTCTTCGGCGGCAGCACCGGCGTGGTGCGAGCGGTCGACGGAGTCAGCTTCTCGCTGCGCCGCGGCGAAACGCTCGGCCTGGTCGGCGAGTCGGGCTGCGGCAAGACGACCACCGGGCGTTGCATCCTGCGGCTCGAGCAGCCGACGAGCGGCAGCATCCGGTTCGAAGGCGTCGAGCTCACTACGCTACCCGAGAAGCAGCTGCGCGCCGTGCGCCGGCGCATTCAGGTGATCTTCCAGGACCCCTATTCGTCGCTCAATCCGCGCATGACCGTGGGCCAGATCCTTGCCGAGCCGATCAGGGTGCACCGCATCATCGCCGACCCGGCGGCGCGCGCCGCGCGCGTAAGCGAGCTGCTCTCTCAAGTCGGCCTGTCCCCGCAGCACGCCAAGCGCTATCCGCACCAGCTTTCGGGGGGACAGCGGCAACGCGTGGGCATCGCGCGGGCGCTCGCCATGGAGCCGTCGCTGATCGTATGCGACGAGCCGGTGTCCGCGCTCGACGTCTCCATCCAGGCGCAAATCGTCAATCTGCTCGAGGACTTGCAGGCGCGCCTGGGGCTGACCTACCTCTTCATCGCCCACGATCTTTCGGTGGTGCGCCATATCTCCGACCGGGTGGTGGTGATGTACCTGGGCAAGGTCGCCGAGGTCGCGGACCGCAAAGCGCTCTACGAAGACCCGGTCCATCCGTACACACGGGCCTTGCTTTCCGCGGTTCCCATCCCGGACCCCAAGCTCGAGGCGCACCGCGAGCGGACCGTGCTGCGCGGTGAGGTCCCGAGCTCGCTCACACCGCCCCCGGGGTGCGTATTCCACCCCCGCTGTCCGATCGCCGAAGCGCGCTGCAGTGCGGAAATCCCGGCTCTGAGGGAAATCCGACCCGGACACTGGGGCGCCTGTCATCTCGCTTGACAGATAGAGGGCTGGCGAGCGACCTTACTTCACCCATCCCGTGGCGCTCTACGCAGGCGCCCGGGTTCAGACAACTCTTAGGAGGAGGATGTCAATGACGAAAGCTACGCGCATGCTTGCGCTCGCGGCTGCTGCCTTGCTGTCGCTATCGCTGCCGGTGCACGCCCAGAGTCCGCGAAGCGGCGGAGAGCTCGTATTCCCGGTTCCCTCGGAACCGCCCTCCTACGACGGGCACCGCGAAGAGACTTTCGGTCTCATCCATCCCATCGCGCCGTTCTACAACACCTTGCTGCGCGTGGATCCGAATGACAAATCGGGCACCAAGCCCGCCCCGTCGGTCGCCGAGAGCTGGAAGGAGTCGGACGGCGGCAAGACCTACACCTTCAAGCTGCGCAAGGGCGTCAAGTTCCACGACGGCGCCGATCTGACATCGAAGGATGTCAAGGCGACCTATGACAAGATCATCTTCCCGCCGCCGGGCGTGGGCTCGACGCGCAAAGGCCAGTACGCGGTGGTGGAGAAAATCGAGGCGCCCGACCCGGCCACGGTGGTGTTCCACCTCAAGCAGCCCTCGGGCTCCTTCATCGCCTCGCTGCTCTCGCCCTACATCTTTCTCTACAAGGCCGACATCCTCGCGAAGGATCCGAACTGGTACGAGAAGAA
This sequence comes from uncultured Enterobacteriaceae bacterium, assembly GCA_964546195.1. Taxonomy (GTDB): domain Bacteria; phylum Pseudomonadota; class Gammaproteobacteria; order Burkholderiales; family SG8-39; genus SCGC-AG-212-J23. The sequence goes on from CAZJJC010000066.1 coordinate 19,468, forward strand.
CATCATGGGCAGCGGGCCCTTTACCTTCGTCGAGCACGTGAAGGGCTCGCACGTGGTGGGCAAGAAGAACGCGAACTACTGGGACAAGGGCAAGCCCTATCTCGACGGCTTCCGGGCGATCTTCGTGCGCGACTCCGCGGCGCAGGTGGCCGCGGTACGCGGCGAGCGCGCGCATATCCAGTTCCGCGGCTTCACCCCCAAGGACCGCGACAACCTGAAGGCCGCCCTCGGCGACAAGATCACGGTGCAGGAGTCGCCCTGGGACTGCATCCTGCTCGTCGCCATCAACCATGAGCAGAAGCCTTTCGACGACAAGCGCGTGCGCCGGGCGCTGAGCCTCGCGCTCGACCGGCACACCGGCTCGAAGGCCTTGTCGCAGATCGCCATCGTCAAGGCCGTGGCCGGCGTGCAGGTGCCCGGCACGCCGTTCGCGACGCCACCCGCGGAGTTGAACAAGCTTGCCGGTTACTGGACCGACGCCGCGAAGTCGCGCGCCGAGGCGAGGAAGCTGCTCAAGGAGGCCGGCATACCCGAGGGCTTCGAGTTCACCTTCAAGAACCGCGGCATCCCGATGCCCTACGAGCCGCTCGGGGTATGGATGATCGACCAGTGGCGCCAGGTCGGCCTCAACGTCAAGCAGGAGGTGATCGAGGCCGCCGCCTATTTCGGCGTCATCCGCAAAGGCGACTTCCAGGTCGCGATGGACTTCCAGTGCGGCTACATCGTCGAGCCGGACCTGGACATGTACAAGTTCCTCTCGGTCGACCGCAACCCGGCCAACTACGGCCGCTACAAGGACCCGGTGCTCGATAAGCTCTATGACGCCCAGAGCCGTGAGACCAACGTCGAGAAGCGCAAGCAGATCATCCGCCAGTTCGAGAAGCGGCTGCTCGACGAGGAGGCGCACTACCTGATGACCCTGCAATGGCACCGCATCATCCCGCACTCGGCCAAGGTCAAGGGGTGGACGGTCACGCCGAGCCACTACCTCAACAACACTCTCGATACCGTCTGGCTCACGCAGTAACGCCGTAGCGCGATGGCGTACTACATCCTCAAGCGGCTGTTGGCGATGATCCCAACGCTGCTTGGGGTGGCGGTGCTGATCTTCGTTCTCCTGCGCGTCGTTCCCGGCGACGTGGTCGAGGCCCGTTACCTCGCCCAGGGGAGCCAGTTCCAGTCGCAGGATCTGATGGACATCGAGCGCAAGAAGCTCGGGCTCGACCAGCCGCTGTGGAAGCAGTTCACGACCTGGATGGCCGGGCTCGCGCGCATGGACTTTGGTCTCTCGATGTGGACCGGCGCGCCGATCACCGAGGAGATCAGGCTGCGCTTCGCGCTGTCGCTGCAACTCGCCCTCATGGCGAGCACCATCGCCACGCTGCTCGCGATCCCGCTCGGCATCCTCGCCGCGGTCAAGCAGGACAGCTGGGTGGACTATGCGGTGCGCGTGTTCTCGATCGCCGGCCTCGCCATGCCGTCGTTCTGGCTCGGCATCCTCATGATCCTCGCGATGCTGATCTTTTTCAGGTGGCTGCCGCCGATGGTCTTCACGCCGCTCTGGGAGAACCCCTGGGAGAACCTCGCCCAGCTCCTCTGGCCGGCCCTCGCGGTGGGCTACCGCTATTCCGCGGTCGGCACGCGCATGATGCGCTCGGCAATGCTCGAGGTGCTGCGCGAGGACTACATCCGCACCGCGCGCGCCAAGGGGCTGTGGCTGAAGCTGATCCTCTCGCGCCATGCGCTGAAAAACGCGATCCTGCCGGTGCTCACGATCATCAGCCTCGAGTTCGCCTTCCTGCTCGGCGGGCTGGTCGTGACCGAGCAGGTGTTCAACCTGAACGGACTGGGGATGCTGTTCGTCGAGGGCATCTCGCGCCGCGACTACACGCTCGTCCAGGCGCTGGTGATGCTGGTGGCGACGGCGTTCCTGTTCGTCAACTTCATGGTCGACATCGCGTACGCCTGGCTCGACCCACGCATCCGGTATCGCTAGCGATGGCCGTCACTCCTCGCACCGTAGAAGAGCTCACCCGAGCCCAGGCGCCTCGCTCGCGGTGGATCGGCGCGGTGCTCGCTTTCATCCGCGAGCGGCCGCTGGGCGCTGTCGGCGGCGCCATCATCCTGGCGATGGCGGTAGTCGCGGCAACGGCGGGGCTGCTCGCGCCGTACGATCCGCTCGAGACCGACTATGCGGCGATGCTCGCCGCGCCCGACGCCGGCCACTGGCTCGGCACCGATGCCTACGGCCGCGACGTGCTTTCGCGCATCATCTACGGCTCGCGCACCGCGCTGATGGTCGGCCTGGGAGCATCGGCCATTGGCGCCACTCTGGGTGCGGTGATCGGCGTCGCGAGCGCCTACTTCGGCGGCCGAGTGGACCTGGTCGTGCAGCGCGTGATGGACGTGTTCTTCGCCTTCCCGGTGATCATTCTCGCCCTCGCGGTGGTCGCCATCCTCGGAACCGGGGTCGGCAACGTCATTCTCGCGATCGCCACGCCCATGGTGCCGCGTTGCGCGCGCGTGGTGCGCTCGAGCGCGCTCTCCGTGCGCGAGATGCCGTACGTCGACGCCGCACGCGCCGCCGGTTTCGGCCACCGACGCATCATCCTGCGCCATATGCTGCCCAACGTGATGGCGCCGCTGCTCATCATGGCGACCGCGTTCCTCGGCGAGGCGATCCTGCTGGAGGCGTCGCTCTCCTTCCTGGGCCTGGGCGTGCAGGAGCCGATCGCGGCCTGGGGCCTGATGCTGCGCGGCGCAGCGATCGAATTCGCCGAAACGGCGCCCTGGATGGCGATCTTCCCCGGCCTCGCGATCAGCCTCGGCGTGTTCGGCTTCAACCTGTTCGGCGACTCGCTGCGCGACGCGCTCGATCCCAAGCTGCGCACGCAGTAGCCGGCTGCGAGGCTACTAGATCACCCCCGCGGCGCGCAGCTCGGCGATCTCGGCCGCGCTCTTGCCGAGGAGGCCGCGCAATACCTCTTCCGTGTGGGCGCCCAGCAGCGGCGGCGCCAGGCGGTAATCGAGCGGGGTAGCCGAGAAGCGCATCGGGCTCGCCACCATCGGCAGCATGGCCCCGCGGGCGTGCTCGAGCTCCATGCGGACGCCGCGGGCCTGCACCTGCGGCTCGGCGAACACCTGCGCGAGGTCGTTGATCGGCCCGTTGGGCACGCCGGCGGCGTCGAGCACGGCAACCCATTCCCGCGTGCTGCGTTTGCGAAACACCTCGGATAGCAGACGCGTAAGCTCGGCGCGGTTCTCGACGCGCTTGCCGTTGGTCGCGAAGCGAGGGTCCTCGGCCAGCTCGCCGCAGTCCGCGGCCGCGCAGAACTTGCGGTACAGGTTGTCGTTGCCGCAGGCGATGATCACATCGCCGTCCGAGGTGCGGAACGGCTGGTAAGGAACGATGTTGGGATGCAGGTTGCCGATGCGCCGGGGCGGCGTGCCGGTGGCGAAGTAGTTGGTGTTCTGGTAGGCGAGCAGCGCGATCTGCGAATCGAGCAGCGCGAGATCGAGGTGCTGGCCGATGCCCGTTTCGGCGCGGTGGGCGAGGGCGGCGCACATCGCGATGGAGGCGTACATCCCGGCCATGATGTCGGCCACGGGGACGCCCGCGCGTTGCGGCGCGCCGTCGGGCTCCCCCGTGACGCTCATCATCCCGCCCATGCCCTGGATCATGAAGTCGTAGCCCGGCCGCTCGCGGTACGGACCCGTCTGGCCGAAGCCGGTCACCGAGCAGTAGATCAGCTTGGGATTGACCTTGCGCAGGTCTTCGTAAGCCAGACCGTAGCGCGCAAGGTCGCCATGCTTGTAGTTCTCGATCAGGACATCGCTCGTGGCCGCGAGCTCGCGCACGATCGCCTGTCCGGCGGGCACGGCGAGGTTGACGGTGATCGACTTCTTTCCCCGGTTTGCCGAGGTGTAGTAGGCCGAATCCCGAGTATCGCGCCCCTCGCGATCCTTCACCCACGGCGGGCCGAAGGCGCGCGAGTCGTCGCCGATCTTAGGCCGTTCCACTTTGATGACTTCGGCGCCGAGGTCGGCCATGTTTTGCCCGGCCCAGGGCCCGGCGAGCACGCGGGACAGGTCCAGAACACGGATATGCGACAGGGGGCCTGCCATGCCATGGCCTTGCGAGCGGAAAACGCGATTTTAACTACTTGACGGCGAGGTCGTTGTGCACCGTGCGCACGCCGCTCACCGCGGCGGTCACCCGGCCGGCGCGCGAGGCGATGTCAGGTGCATGGACGAGGCCCGTCAGCTGAACCCGGCCCTCGTAGGTTTCCACCGCGATCTGCAGCGAAGGAATGCCCTTCGCCGCAAGCAGCGCGGCCTTGACGCGCGCGGTGATGGCGGAATCATGCAGGATGCGCTTGTTGTTGTCCTCGACCGCTAGCATGTATTCCGATTCCGACAGCAGGCCGTCCTTGTCGAGGTCGAAGCTGGAAAAGCGCTTCTGGATCTCCGGATTGCCGAGCGCTTCAACCTTGCTGATCAAGCCGTCGCGATTGCGGTCCAGGGCGCCGAACTCCGCGCGCAGCGCGCTTGCTTCGCCGTCGCTCTGCGCGAACGCGGCGGCAGGGGACAGCATCAAGACGCCCAGGAGGAGGAATGCACGCATTTGTCTACTGCGCCTAATACTATCGGCAGTACCCGATAGTTCTTATGAACTTTGTCCTGTGCCGGCATGATCAGGCGCTGTCGTGCTTCGGCGACAGCAGGTGGGCCGCGAGCTCGGCGAAGCCCTCGCCCGATTCGGCCCGGGTGACGAACTTCGGCTGCAGCCCGGCGAACCGGCGCACGTTGGCCACCCCGACGGAGTTTTCGAAGTACGAGAACATTGCCGCGTCGTTGGGCGAATCGCCCGCGAACACCAGCCGGCGGTTGGCGGCGTCCGCATCGATCGCGAAGCGCTCGCGGAACAGCAGCCGCGTGGTGGCGAGCTTGTCGTAGTCGCCGAACCAGCCGTTTACGTGGATCGAGCTTATGCGCGCCGTTAACCCCGCCTCGCGCATCAGCGCCGCGATGCGTTCCGCGGCCTCGAGCGGCAGCGGTGCCACGTCCTCGCGGAAGTCGATGGCGAGATCGGTCTCGCGATACGGCTGATCCGCGGCGAGCGCGGCGCCGGGCACTTGCTTCAAAATGCTCTTCGACAAAGCCTGGAGTGCTGCGCGCTTGCGCGCGCGCACGGCCGCGTCGTCGATGAAGCGCTTGTGCAGCCGTCCCTCGCCGAACCAGAAATAGAAGGCGCCGTTCTCGCCAACCACGGCATCGACCGGCCACATGCGCGCGATGTGGTCGCACCAGCCGGCGGGCCGGCCGGTGACGGGCACCACGCGCTTTCCGGCGCGTTGCAGGCGCTCCAGTGCAGCATAGGCCTGCGCGCCGAGCTTGCCTTGCGTGGTGAGGGTGTCGTCGATGTCCAGCAGCACCGCATCAACGGCGCTCGCATCGAGCTCGGCGAGCGGTCTCATCATGCTCCTAGCGCCGCCCTGATGCGCGCCTGATGCGCAGCGTCCAGATGCAGCCCGGCCTTGCTTCGCCGCCACAACACGTCCTCGGCGCTCCTCGCCCATTCGCAATCGACGAAATACTTCACTTCGCGCTCGGTCAAGCCGGCGCCGAAATGCTCGCCCACCTGCCCGTCGCCGAGCACCTTGGAGGCGAGCGTGCCATGGCGGCGGAACACGCCGTGCAGCACTTCCGGGGCGAGCCTCGGGTAGCGCGCGCGCAACGCCGCGAAAGCCTCCGCTCGATCCGTGAAATCGCTGCCGGGGAGCGGCGCCTTCGCGGTCCAAGCGGCGCGCGCCTGCGGAAAGTAGCGTGCGAGCTTGTCCACCGCATGCTCGGCGAGGCGCCGGTAGGTGGTGATCTTGCCGCCGAACACCGAAAGCACCGGCGCGCGGCCGCGCTCATCGTCGAGCCTCAGGGTGTAGCCGCGCGTCACGGCGGAAGGATCGCGCGAGCCGTCGTCGTAGAGCGGCCGCACGCCCGAGTAGCGCCACAGCACCTGAGAAGGCTCCACCGGCCCTTTCAGATAGCGGCCCGCGGCACGGCACAGATAGCGCACTTCCTCGTCCGTAGCGCGCGCCATTCCCGGATCGCCCTCGAGCGGCACATCGGTGGTCCCGAGCAGGGTGAAGCGTTCCTCGAAAGGAATCATGAAGATCACGCGGCGGTCGTCGTTCTGCAGGATAAAGGCATGCTCGCCTGCGTAGAGCGCCGGCAGGAGGACGTGGCTGCCCTGAACCAGCCGCAGCTCATCCGCGCTGGGCTGGCCGAGGCGCTCGTTCAAGACGCGCTTGACCCAGGGTCCTGCCGCATTGGCGATGGCGCGCGCGCGGATTTCCTCGCCCCCCGAGAGCGTGGCGCGCCACTCGCCAGCACTGCGGCGCGCCGACAGGCACGCCGTGCCCACCCGCACCCGCGCACCGCGTGCGGCGGCGTCGAGCACATTGGCCACTACCAGGCGGGCGTCGTCTACCCGGCAATCCGAGTAGGCAAATCCGTGTCGCAGCTCGGGGCGCAGGTTGTCGCGGTACGGCGGTGCATCCAGCCGCACCGGCTGCGAGGCCGGCAGAAGCGAGCGGCGTGCAAGATGGTCATACAGGAACAGGCCCAGCCGGATCACCCAGCGCGCTCTGAGCTGCGGTACATGCGGCATCACGAAGCGCAGCGGAGAAGCGAGATGCGCGGCGACGCGCAGCAGGATCTCGCGCTCGGCCAGCGCCTCGGCAACCAGGCGGAATTCGTACTGCTCCAGATAGCGCAGGCCGCCGTGGATCAGCTTGGAAGACGCCGACGAAGTCGCGCTCGCGAGGTCGCCGGATTCTGCCAGCAGCACCGACAGGCCCCGGCCGGCGGCATCGCGCGCTATCCCGGCGCCGTTGATGCCGCCGCCGATGACGAGGAGATCGTAGCTGCCGCCCGGCATGGCGGCGCACTATAGCGCGCTCGCCACCGGGCTGCCGAGCGGCCGGCTAGGCTTTCAGGAAGAGCTGGCCTTCTTCAACTGATCGAGCTGCAGCACCTTGACGCGCACGTCCGGACCGGGCTTTTCGCGCGCCTGCGCCTGCTGCTGGCGGCGCACCCTGTCGAAGGTCTTGCGCACGTCAGTGTCGAAGCTCGGCTTGTACCGGAACGTGGAATCGAGAATATGTTTCATGTAATTTTGCTCCTACGCTTACCGGCCGATTGTTTCAAAGGCAGGACGCAGGCGTTGCAGCCCGGGCTAGTCTCGCCGGACTATCTTTGCGCCACGCCGGCGTCGCAATCGCACTACAGCTGTCGCTTCGCCTATTTCTTGCGAAGCCGGCGAATCGCCGCCAGCTGAGCCGCCAGCATGGCGAGCTCGCCCTCGACCGCGGCGATTTCCTGCTTGTCCTGCGCCTTGGCGCGCGCCTCCTCGGCGCGCTTGAGCGCCTCGCTGGCCTTGGCTTCGTCCAGATCAGCGCCGCGGATCGCCGTGTCGGCAAGGACCGTGATGACCTTCGGCTGAACCTCGAGAATGCCGCCTGCGACGAAAATGAGCTGCTCCTCGCCGCCCCCGGCCGGGGTGATGCGCACCGCGCCGGGCCGGATCCGCGTGATGAGCGGCGCGTGGCGCGGGTAGATGCCGAGCTCGCCCGCCTCCCCCGGCAGCACGACGAACTCGGCCTCGCCGGAAAAAATGGACGCTTCCGCGCTTACCACATCGACATGCATTGTCGCGTTGGCCATTACTTGAGGGTCTTCGCCTTCTCGAAGGCTTCCTCGATCGCCCCCACCATGTAGAACGCCTGCTCGGGCAGCGCATCGCATTCGCCCTCGACGATCATCTTGAAGCCCTTGATCGTGTCCTTGAGCGACACGTACTTGCCCGGCGTGCCGGTGAAGTTCTGCGCCACCGTGAACGGCTGCGAGAGGAAGCGCTGGATCTTGCGCGCGCGCGATACGGCAAGCTTGTCCTCCGGGGACAGCTCGTCCATGCCGAGGATGGCGATGATGTCGCGCAGCTCCTTGTAGCGCTGCAGCGTCTGCTGCACGGCGCGCGTGGTGTTGTAGTGCTCCTCGCCGATGGTGTTGGGATCGACCTGGCGGGAAGTGGAGTCGAGCGGGTCGACCGCCGGGTAGATCCCGAGCGACGCGATGTCGCGCGATAGCACGACGGTAGCGTCGAGGTGGCCGAAGGTGGTCGCCGGCGACGGGTCGGTCAGGTCGTCCGCAGGCACGTACACCGCCTGGATGGAAGTGATCGAGCCGGTCTTGGTCGAGGTGATGCGCTCCTGCAGCCGGCCCATCTCTTCCGCGAGGGTCGGCTGGTAGCCCACGGCGGAGGGCCTGCGGCCGAGCAGCGCCGACACTTCGGTGCCGGCAAGCGTGAAGCGGTAGATGTTGTCGACGAAGAACAGGATGTCGCGGCCCTCGTCGCGGAAGCTCTCCGCCATGGTGAGGCCGGTCAGCCCCACGCGCAGGCGGTTGCCCGGCGGCTCGTTCATCTGGCCGAACACCATCGCCACTTTGGACTCTTCGAGGTTGTCGAGCTTGACCACCCCCGCCTCGATCATCTCGTGATAGAAGTCGTTGCCCTCGCGCGTGCGCTCGCCCACGCCGGCGAACACCGACAGGCCCGAGTGCTGGGTGGCGATGTTGTTGATGAGCTCGAGCATGTTTACCGTCTTGCCTACCCCCGCACCGCCGAACAGCCCGATCTTGCCGCCCTTGGCGAACGGGCAGATGAGATCAATTACCTTGATGCCGGTCTCGAGCAGCTCGACCGAGGGCGAGAGCTCGTCGAATTTGGGCGCCACCTGGTGGATCGAGCGGCGCTGGGCCGACTTGATCGGGCCGACCTCGTCGATCGGCCGGCCGAGAACATCCATGATGCGGCCCAGCGTGCCCTTGCCGACCGGGACGGAGATCGGCGCGCCGGTCCCCTTGACCTTCATGCCGCGACGCAGGCCGTCGGAAGACCCGAGCGCGATGCAGCGCACCACGCCGTCGCCCAGCTGCTGCTCGACTTCGAAGGTAAGGCCCTTCTCGATCAAGCCGTTGTCCACGCTGTCCTCGAGGATCAGCGCGTCGTAGATGTTGGGCATGTGCTCGCGCTGGAATTCGATGTCGATCACCGCGCCGATGGATTGAACGATGGTTCCCTGACTTTGCGTGCTATCTGCCATTGGCTTTTCCTTTATCAGACCGCCGCGGCCCCGCCGACGATCTCCGAAAGTTCCTTCGTGATCCCCGCCTGCCGGTTCTTGTTGTAGATGAGCGTCAACTCGTCGATCAGGGTGGCGGCGTTGTCGGAGGCGGCTTTCATCGCCACCATGCGCGCCGACTGCTCCGAGGCCATGTTTTCCGACACCGCCTGAAAGATGAGCGCCTCGATATAGCGCGTCATCACCTGGTCGAGCACCGCGCGCGCCTCGGGCTCGTAGAGGTAGTCCCACACGGTCTCGGGCGCACCCAGGCGCTCGCCCGCGAGCGGCAGCAGCTGCTCGATCACCGGCTCCTGCTTCATGGTGTTGAGAAACCGCGTGTAGGCCAGCATCAGCCGGTCGACGCGGTCGCTGGTATAGCCGTCCAGCATCACCTTCACCGCTCCGATCAGCTTGTCCATCTGCGGCCGGTCGCCGAGCTGGGTCACCTGCGACACGATCGTGGCGCCCAGGCGCTGCATGAACCCCAGTCCCTTGTTGCCGATGGCGCAAACTTCGATCTCCTCGCCCTGCGCCTGCCACTCCTTGTATTGCGCGAGCACCAGGCGCAGCAGGTTGGTGTTGAGCGCCCCGCACAAGCCCTTGTCGGTGGTGATGACGATGATGCCCACGCGGTTCACCGAGTCGCGGTCGACCAGGAAGGGATGGCGGTACTCCGGGTTCGCGTGCGAGATATGCGCCGCCACGTTGCGGATCTTCTCGCCGTACGGGCGGGCGTGGCGCATGCGCTCCTGGGCCTTCCTCATTTTCGAGGCCGCGACCATCTCCATGGCCTTGGTGATCTTGCGCGTGTTCTGCACGCTCTTGATCTTGACGCGGATTTCCTTGGTGCCGGCCATGGCCTCAGTTCACCTTAATAGCTGCCGTTGCTCTTCCAGTCCTTGATGGCCTCGTGCAGCGCCTTTTCGTCCTCGGCGGAGAGGTCCTTTTTCTCCTCCATGCGGCCGGCCAGGCTCGCGTACTTGCCCTTGACGTAGTCGCGCATGGACTTCTCGGCCGCGAGCGCCTTTTTCACGTCGACGTCGTCGAAGTAGCCGTTGTTCACGGCGAACAGCGTGAGCGCCATCTCCCATACCTGCAGCGGCTGGTACTGCGGCTGCTTCATGAGCTCGGTGACCATGCGGCCGCGCTCGAGCTGCTTGCGCGTTGCTTCGTCGAGGTCGCTGGCGAACTGCGCGAACGCGGCGAGCTCCCGGTACTGGGCAAGCGCAAGACGCACGCCGCCGCCGGTGTCGCGGCGCTTCATGATCTTGGTCTGCGCCGCACCCCCGACCCGCGACACCGAGACACCGGCGTTGATGGCCGGCCGGATGCCGGCGTTGAACAGATCGGTCTCGAGGAAGATCTGGCCGTCGGTGATCGAGATCACGTTGGTCGGCACGAAAGCGGTCACGTCGCCCGCCTGCGTCTCGATCACCGGCAGCGCGGTGAGCGAGCCGGTCTTGCCTTTCACCGCGCCGTCGGTGAATTTCTCGACGTACGAGGGATTTACCCGTGCGGCGCGCTCCAGGAGACGCGAATGAAGGTAGAACACGTCGCCCGGATAGGCCTCGCGTCCAGGCGGCCGGCGCAGCAGCAGCGATACCTGCCGGTACGCCCAGGCCTGCTTGGTGAGGTCGTCGTAGATGATGAGGGCGTCCTGGCCGCGGTCGCGGAAGTACTCGCCCATGGTGCAGCCCGAGTACGGCGCGATGTACTGCATCGCCGCGGATTCCGAGGCCGTGGCGGCGACGATGATCGTATAGGCCATCGCGCCGTGCTCCTCCAGCTTGCGCAGCACGTTGGCGATGGTCGAGGCCTTCTGGCCGATGGCGACGTACACGCAGAACAGGTCCTTGCCCTTCTGGTTGATGATGGTATCGACCGCCACCGCGGTCTTGCCGGTCTGGCGGTCGCCGATGATGAGCTCGCGCTGGCCGCGGCCGATCGGCACCATCGCGTCGATGGCCTTGAGACCGGTCTGCACCGGCTGCGACACCGACTGGCGCGCGATCACGCCCGGGGCGACCTTTTCGATCACGTCGGTGAGCTTGGCGTTGACCGGGCCTTTGCCGTCGATCGGCTGGCCCAGCGAGTTCACCACGCGGCC
>CAZJJC010000067.1:0-2094 GCA_964546195.1 uncultured Enterobacteriaceae bacterium
CAACCAGTGCCATGTGCTGCCCGACCCCAAGCGCCACACCGCCGAGGAATGGCGCGCGGTGGTCGCGCGCATGCAGGAGAACATGGAATGGATGAACCGCGTGGTGGGCTCCAAGCCGGCGCCGGGCGAGCCGCAGCTGCGCGTGGAAGAGATCGTCGCCTTTCTCAGCCGGCACGCGCGGCAATAGGCATGCGGGGCGAGCCGCTTCGGCGCAGGCTGTTCCTCCTTGCCGTCGCGGCGATCGTTCCCATGGCGGCCACCGCTGGCCTTGCGCTGCTTGCGCTCGGCAAGCAGCAGCGCACCCAAGCCGAGCGCGCGGGAATCGAGGTGACGCGGGCGCTGGCGACCGCCGTGGATGCCGAGCTGCGGCGCTCGGTCGCCGCCCTGCAAGCCATGTCCACCAGCCCATCGCTCGACTCGGAAGATGTGAAACGGTTTTACGAGCTGATGCAGCGCGTGCATGCCGACTGGCCCTATTGGGTAACGGTGACGCTCGCCGACGCGGGCGGACAGCAGCTGGCCAACGCAGTGCGGCCCTTCGGCGACGCGCTGCCCTCGGTGGTCGACCCCGAAAGCCTGCAGCGCGCCGTGGCCTCGCGGCGCCCATCCATCGGTGCGCTCAGCGCGGGCCCGCGGGGCGTGCACGCGGTGCCGGTGCGCGTTCCGGTGCTGCGCGATGGCGAGGTTCGCTATGTCCTCACCGCGGCCCTGAAGCCCGATGGATTCGTCCAGGTACTGGAGCTGCAACGCTTGCCGGCCGACTGGGTCATCTCGGTGTTCGACGCCGCGGAATCCCGCGTCGCGCGCTCGCGGCAGCATGCCGAATATCTGGCGCAGCCCCCGGCGCCGAGCCTCGCCGTGCTGATGCAGCGCGGCGACGAAGGTGCCGGCATGACGCGGGTGCTCGAAGGCAACGAGGTTTATACGGCGTTCACCCGCTCGAGCGAGTCGGGCTGGACCGTGGCCATCGGCATCCCGCGGCCCGTGGTCGAGGCGGGCGCGCTGCGCTCCTTCCTCGTCTATGGCGGCGGCATTCTCCTGTCGCTCGCGCTCGGCGTGCTGGCCGCGTTGGCGGTCGGGCGCGGCATCACCACTCCCATGAGCTGGCTGCGCAACGCGGCGCAGGCGCTCGGCCGCCGCGAAACCGTGGTGCCGCCGCAGACGCCCATCCTGGAGATCCGCGAGGTCGGCAGCGCGCTTGCCGCGGCCGCGCAGGAGCGCGCGCGCTATGAGGCCGAGCGCGAGCTGCTGCTGCGCCGCGAGCGCGAGGCCCGGTCGGCGGCCGAGGCCACCAGCCGCGCGAAAGACGAGTTCCTCGCCATGCTGGGGCACGAGCTGCGCAATCCGCTGGGTGCGATCGCCAACGCTAGCGAGCTGCTCGACGAACCGCGCAGCGGCGCGGAAGGCGCCCGTCTGGCGCGCGACGTCGTGCGCCGCCAGGTTCAGCACTTGTCCCGCCTCACCGACGACCTGCTCGACGCGGGGCGCGCCGTCATGGGGAAGATCATCCTCGAGCGCCAGCCGCTCGAGCTGGCGGCCCTCGTCTCCCGCGTGCTCGCCACGCTGGAAACCGGCGGCGGCCTGCGCGAGCATCGCATCGAGCGCGAGCTGGCGCCGGTATGGGTCGACGCCGACCACACCCGCATGGAGCAGATTCTGGCCAACCTTGTGGGCAACGCGGTGAAGTTCACGCCGGCGGGCGGCCTCATCAGGGTGCGCGTCGCCCAGGAGCGCGGCGAAGCGCTGCTTTCGGTGCGCGACAGCGGCATCGGGATGACGCCCGAGCTGCACGACAGGGCGTTCGACCTGTTCGTGCAGGGCGAGGCGCCGCTTGACCGCGGCAAGGGGGGCCTGGGAATCGGCCTCACGCTGGTGCGCCGCCTCGCCGAGCTGCACGGGGGGGTGGTCAGCGCCGAAAGCGGCGGCCCGGGCCGCGGCAGCGAATTCACGGTTCGACTGCCGGCGATTGCGCCACCGCAGATTCCGGCCGCCCGCACGGCGGCCATTGCAGCGCGGGCGCCGCGCGACGTGCTGATCGTCGAGGACAACGACGATGCCGCCCAAACGCTGCGTGCTTTGCTGGAGCTTTCTGGA
>CAZJJC010000068.1:0-4167 GCA_964546195.1 uncultured Enterobacteriaceae bacterium
AGGTGGTAGTGCAGGTCGCGGTAGAACAGGGTCTTGCCCTGCTTGGCGAGGCCGACCGCCATGTACAGCTCGGCGCGCGGCTTGCGCGGCATCAGCAGGCGCAGGAACGAGATGCAGCCGGCAGGCACTTCCATGTCGACGAAGAAATAGGCGCGCGCAAATGAGAACAGCACGAGCAGCTGGTCCTCGCCCGACAGCAGCGCATCCAGATAGAGCTCGCCGCGCTCGTTGTGGAGGATCGGGATGGCGAACGGAGTGTCGCGCCCGTCGTTGATGAGGCGGCCGATGACATAGGCGCCCTTGTTGCGGAAGAACAGCGAATTGAGCACCTGGATCTGCAGGTCGGGCTGCGCCCGCGCCGGCCGCGGGAACAGCCTGCGCAGCGCCCCGACGACGTTGCGCAGGTCGCGCTCCGGGTCTTCCCAGGCGTTCTTCAGGCCGAACCCGGACGCAATGGTCCGCAACGTGTTTCGCAGTCCTTCCCGTATCGGGTAGTAGCAGCGATAGGTCGGCGCCTCGCCTTCGAGGTGCTCCGTGGCGAGCGCCGGACGCCAGAAAATGAAATCGTTGCGGTAATAGCGGCGGTGCAGCACCTGGCAGGCCACCGAGTTATAGAAGGTCTCGGCGCATTCGGGCTGCTTGTGCTCGTGGAGCAGGCCGATGTAGGCGAGCTTGATCGCCGGCCACAGCGCCTCGTCGCGTTCGGCTTCGGGAAAGCGCGTGCGCACCGTGTCCACCGCCTCCTGCACCCGCAGGTCGTACATCTGGATGCGTGCACGGGCGAGGCGCGCCATTTCGGCCCAGGCCGCGCGCTCGTAGAGCGCCTTGGCGTCGATAGCCGCCTGGCGGAACAGCTGGTAGTGCCGGTCGAAGCCGGCGACGATGGTGCGCGCGATATCCTGCGGCAGGCTGGAGCGCCTCTCGGGGGGCCGGGCCAGCGTGGAGACCGCGCTCACTTCATGCCGCTGCCAGCTTCGCCTTCTTCTTGTCCTCGAAAAACTGCGCGTCTTCGGTCGAGCCGTGCAGCGCGCCGGTCGAGGCCGCGCCGCCGGTCACCACCTGGCTGATCTCGTCGAAGTAGCCGGTGCCGACCTCGCGCTGGTGCTTCACCGCGGTGAAGCCTTTTTCCGCGGCGGCGAATTCCTTCTGCTGCAGCTCGACGAAAGCGCTCATGTTGTTGCGCGCATAGCCGTAGGCGAGCTCGAACATCGAATAGTTGAGCGCGTGGAAGCCCGCCAGGGTGATGAACTGGAACTTGTAGCCCATGGCGCCGAGCTCGCGCTGGAACCGCGCGATGGTGGCGTCGTCCAGGTTGCGCTTCCAGTTGAACGACGGCGAGCAGTTGTAGGCGAGCATCTTGCCGGGGAATCGCTTTTGCACGGCCTCGGCGAACTTGCGTGCAAAGTCCAGATCGGGAGTCCCGGTCTCGCACCACACCATGTCGGCGTACTGGGCGTAGGCGACGCCGCGCGAGATCGCCTGCTCGATGCCGTTCCTCACGCGGTAAAAGCCCTCGGCGGTGCGCTCCCCGGTGAGGAAGGGCCGGTCGTTTTGATCGACATCGGAAGTGAGCAGATTGGCCGCCTCGGCGTCGGTGCGCGCGAGCAGCAGCGTCGGCACGCCGGCGACGTCGGCGGCCAGGCGCGCAGCGACCAGCCGCTGCACCGCCTCCTGCGTCGGCACCAGGACCTTGCCGCCCATATGGCCGCATTTCTTCACCGCGGCGAGCTGGTCCTCGAAATGCACGCCGGCCGCGCCGGCCTCGATCATGGCGCGCATCAGCTCATAGGCGTTCAGCACGCCGCCGAAGCCCGATTCGGCATCCGCCACGATCGGAGCGAAGTAGTCGATATCACCTGCAGTGGCTTTTCCTTCGGCGGCTTCCATCCACTGGATCTGGTCGGCACGCGCCAGCGCGTTGTTGATGCGCTTCACGACGGTCGGTACGGAGGAGGCCGCGTACAGCGACTGGTCGGGGTACATCTGCAACGAATCGTTGGCGTCGGCCGCCACCTGCCAGCCCGAAAGGTAGATCGCGGGCACCCCGGCTTTCACCTGCTGCACCGCCTGGTTGCCGGTGAGCGCGCCGAGGGAGTTCACGAACGGCTGCTCCTGCATCATGCGCCACAGCTTCTCGGCGCCGCGCCGGGCCAGGGTGTGGTCGATCTTTACGCTGCCGCGCAGCCTGACGACGTCTTTTGCGGCGTAGCCGCGCTTCACGCCGGCCCAGCGCGGGTTGCGCGCCCAGTCCTGCTGCAGCCGTTCTATGTCTTCTTGCCGCCGATCCACGATGCCTCCGGTGAGTGTCGAATCAGTGGAGTGTGCGCACTCTTATGGCGCGCAGCAACACGCCGTGCGGCCTATCGGCGGTGTAATAAAACAAGCATTTACAGCGGCTTGCGACCCCTGCGTTTCACCATGCGGGACCAGCTTTCAAAAAATGCTGCGATGCGAAAGCTACGTTTGCATCAAAGTGCGGTGCCGATGGATGCTCATGAGAATGCCTACGGCGATGAACAGGGTGAGCATCGCCGTGCCGCCGTACGACAGGAAAGGCAGCGGGACGCCCACGACGGGCAGGATGCCCGAGACCATGCCCATGTTTACAAAGGCATAAACGAAAAATTGGAGGGCGATGGACGCGGCGAGCAGGCGGCCGAACAGCGTCGCTGCATTGGTGGCGATCATCAAGCCGCGCGCGATGAGCAGCGCGTAGAGCGCCAGCAGCGCCAGATTGCCGATCAGGCCGAACTCCTCCGAGTACACCGCGAAGATGAAGTCGGTGTGCCGCTCGGGAATGAACTCGAGGTGCGCCTGGGTGCCGTTCAGCCAGCCCTTGCCCGAAAGGCCGCCCGAGCCGACCGCGATGGTCGACTGGATGATGTGGTAGCCGGCGCCCAGCGGGTCCTGCGAGGGATCGAGCAGGGTGAGTACCCGCCGGCGCTGGTAGTCGTG
The DNA here is from genome assembly GCA_964546195.1 of uncultured Enterobacteriaceae bacterium. Taxonomy (GTDB): domain Bacteria; phylum Pseudomonadota; class Gammaproteobacteria; order Burkholderiales; family SG8-39; genus SCGC-AG-212-J23. The sequence goes on from CAZJJC010000068.1 coordinate 2,956, forward strand.
GAGGAAGCCCCACAGCAGCGGCAGCGCCGCTGCGCCGGCCGCCGCGATGGCGCCCATCAGCTTCCAGCCCACGCCGGCGAAGAAGATGACGAAGAACCCCGCCGTGCCGACCAGCGCGGCGGTGCCCAGGTCGGGCTGGCGCAGGATGAGCCCCGAGGGCACGGCGAGCAGCACCGCCGCCACCGCGAAGTCGCGCAGCCGCAGCGTCGACTCGTTCTTGTGGAAATACCACGCGAGCATCATCGGCAGCGCGAGCTTCATCATCTCCGAGGGCTGGAAGCGCGTCACGCCGACATGCAGCCAGCGCCGCGCGCCGCTCACGACGTCTCCGAAGAGGGCCACCGCCACCAGCAGCGCCACGCCGACGAGGAACGCCGGCAGCGCGAAGCGCATCATCGTCTGGGGCGGCACCTGCGCCACCATCCACATGGCCGTGAGCGCAAGCGCCGCGTTGGCGAGCTGGCTGACCAGGCGTCCCGGATTGTCGTAGCTCGCCGAGAACAGCGCCGCCATGCCGAGCATGGTCAGCGTCAGGACGATCACCAGCAGCGTCGCATCGATGCCCTCGCCGATGCGCCAGGCGATGCGTCGCACGGGCAGGCGCGCGAGCTCCATCAGTCGCCCTCCAGCGCGGATTCGTCTTCGGGCGTGGGCCGGCCCATGCTTTCGGGCAGCTTGCCGAGCAGGTAATAGTCGAGCATGGTGCGCGAGATCGGCGCGGCGGTACGCGAGCCGAAGCCGCCGTTCTCGACCAGCACCGCGACCGCGATCTTCGGGCTTTCCACCGGCGCAAATACGATGAACCAGGAATGGTCGCGGTGGCGCTCCGAGACCTTGTCCTCGTCGTATTTCTCGTTCTGCTTGATCGCGATCACCTGCGCGGTGCCGGTCTTGCCGCCGCTGGTGTACTGCGCCCCGGCGAAGGCGCGCGCCGCGGTGCCTTCCTTGTTCACCCCCGCCATGGCGCGCTTCACCATCTCGAGGTGCTCCCGCCTGGCCGGGATGCGATGCACTACCTCGGGCTCGAAGCTGCGGCGCTCGCCGGTTCGCGGATTGTCGACGTACGCGACCAGGCGCGGCCGGTACACGATGCCGCCGTTGGCGAGCGCGGCGGTGGCCTGCGCCATCTGTATCGGGGTGTAGGCGTTGTAGCCCTGGCCGATGCCCACCGAAATGGTCTCGCCGGGGTACCAGCGCTGCTGCTCGGGGCGG
>CAZJJC010000069.1:0-6937 GCA_964546195.1 uncultured Enterobacteriaceae bacterium
GGCGAAGTTCTCGAAACCGATCGCCGCGGCCATGCCGACGTTGGTATGGCCGACCGCCGCCAGCGCGGCAAAGCTGAAATTCGATACCGCCATCAGGATCAGGCTGACGAGGACGGCGTGCTTCATCCCCAGCCGCGCGTAGAGGATGCCGCCGGCGAACACACCGAGCAGCAGGGCGACGAAGCCGATGCCGACGTCGTAGAAGGCGACCTCGTCGTTGGTGAAGCCCAGATCCTGGAACAGCAGCCTCAGCGTGAGGTTGGCGAGCGTGTCGCCGATCTTGTGGATGAGCACGAACAGCAGCACGACGAGCGCCCCCTCGCGCCTGAGGAACTCCACCAGCGGGCTGAAATAGGCGACGATCGCCTCGAGCAGGCCGTGCGGCTTGGCGGGCTCGCGGTGCCGCTTGGGCTCGCCCATCACCACGCCGACCAGCATCGCGGGAAGCGCGAAGGCGGCGCAGGCGAAATAGGCCGCGGTCCAGCCGACCCGCGCGGCGATCACCAGGGCGAGCGCGCCGGCCGCCGCGGCGCCGATACGCCAGCCGTATTGAGACATGCCGGAGCCGGCGCCGAGCTGGCGCGGCTCGAGCAGCTCGATGCGGTAGGCGTCGATGATGATGTCGAAGGTGGCACCGGCCACGCCCACGGTGATCGCGGCGATCGCCACGACATACAGCGCCTGGTCCGGATCGGCGATACCGAGAAAGGCGACTGCCGCCATGACCAGCACGCCGATCAGCCAAAGCCAGCTGCGCCGCTGCCCCCACCGGCCGATGAGCGGCAGCCGCACGTTGTCGACGATCGGCGCCCACAGGAACTTGAAGTTGTAGGCAAGGAAGGTGAGCGCGAAGGCGGTCACCGCGCTCTTGGTGATGCCGTGCTGGGCAAGGCGCGTGGTCAGCGTCGCGCCGATCATGGCGAAGGCGAAGCCCGAGGAGATGCCGAGGAACAGGGCCGCGAGGGGCGCCGGCTCGAGGTAGGGTCGGACCCCGCTAAGCCAGCGGGTATTCATAATCGATCGTCAGGGGCGCGTGATCCGAGAAGCGCTTGGTCTTGTAGATCGACTCCTTCACCGCCGTGGCGGCGATACCCGGCGTGGCGATCTGGTAGTCGATGCGCCAGCCCACGTTCTTCTTCCACGCCTGGCCGCGGTTCGACCACCAGGTGTACTGTTCGGGCCCCGGGTTGAGGCGCCGGAACACGTCGACATAGCCCAGCTCGTCGAACACCTTGCCGAGCCAGGCGCGCTCCTCGGGCAGGAAGCCCGAGTTCTTCTGGTTGGAGCGCCAGTTCCTGAGATCGATCTCGCGGTGCGCGATGTTCCAGTCGCCGCACATGATGACCTCGTGGCCGCGCTCCTGCAGCAACCTCAGGTGGTTCAAAAATTGTTTCAAAAAACGAAACTTGGAAGCCTGGCGGTGCGGGCCGGCGGAGCCCGACGGCAGGTACACCGAGATCACCCACAGCTTGCCGAAGCGCGCTTCGACATAGCGGCCTTCGGCGTCGAACTCGCGGCTGGCGAAGCCCTGCTTCACCTCGTCGGGCGCCCGGCGCGAAAGCAGGGCGACGCCGCTATAGCCCTTCTTCTGGGCGAAGGAATAGCACGGCGAGAAGGCCTTCAGGCCGTGCAGCCGGGCATCCAGGTCGGCCTCGTGGCACTTCAGCTCCTGCAGGCAGACGACGTCGGCGCGCTGCGCCGCGAGCCAGCGGAACAAGCCCTTCTTTGCGGCGGAGCGCACGCCGTTGACGTTGGCGGTGATGACACGCATCAACCCTGGGGGAAAGCCGACACGCCGCCGTGCTCGGCCGACCAGGCCGCCGGGGCGTTCAGAAAGCGCTCCACCTGGTCGACGACCTTCGGCTCGAAATAGCCGCCGGTCTTCACCACCCGCAGCACGTCCCACCAGGTGGCGAGGTGGTGCAGGTGCACGCCGATGTCCTTCAGGATGGCCTTGGACTCGGGAAAGATGTCGTAGTAGAAGACGACGAAGACGTGATCCACCACCGCGCCGGCGTCGCGCAGCGCCTTGCAGAAATTGATCTTGCTGCGGCCGTCGGTGGTGAGGTCCTCCACCAGCAGCGTGCGCGCGCCCTGCTCGATGTGGCCCTCGATCTGGGCGTTGCGGCCGAAGCCCTTCGGCTTCTTGCGCACGTACTGCATCGGCAGCGACAGGCGATCGGCGATCCACGCGGCGTACGGAATGCCGGCGGTCTCGCCGCCCGCCACCGTGTCGAACTGCTCGAAGCCGGCGTCGCGCAGGAGCGTGGCGGTGGCGAAGTCGATGAGCGCCGAGCGCACGCGCGGATAGGAGATGAGCTTCCTGCAGTCGATATACACCGGGCTCGCCCAGCCGGAGGTGAAGACGAAGGGCTTGTCCTGGGAAAAATGCACGGCTTGCACCTCGAGCATCATCTTCGCCGTCATCTCGGCGATGGAGGCCCGGTCGGCGAAAAGCATGGGCGATTTTATCTTAGAATGCCTGGCTCGCAGCCGAAGGGAAAAGGCTATGAAAACAAGAATGCTGGCCACGGCCACCGCCGCGCTGATGCTTGCGCCGCTCGCCTCCGACGCGCAGTCGTACCGCTGCGTCAGCCAGGACGGCAAGCGGTACTACGGCTCGACCGTCCCACGGCAGTGCATCGGCCGGCCGGTCGAGGAGCTCAACGCCCAGGGGCTGGTGGTCAAGCGCATCGACCCGGAAGGCAGCGAGAAGGAGCGCGCCGCCAAGGAAGCGCGGGAGGCCAAGCAGCGCGAGGAGCTGAGCGCCCAGAGGGAGGCGGCGCGGCGCAACCGGGCGCTGCTCGCCACCTACACCAGCGTGGAGGACATCGAAGACGCGCACAAGCGCGCGCTCGCGGACAACCAGAAGAGCATACTCGAAGTCCAGGGGCGCATCGACCGGATCAGGCAGCGCCAGGCCGACTACGAGAAGGAGCTCGAGCCCTACAAGGGCAACGGCAATCCGCCCGCCAGGCTCGCCGAGGACATCCGCAGCGCCGAGTCCGACCTCAAGTACCACGAGCAGGTGCTTGCGGCCAAGCGCAAGGAGGAGGAAAGCATCAACGCGAGGTACAGCTCGGACAGGAAGCGCTACGCCGAGCTGATCGGCGCCCGCTAGGCGAGCTTCCGCTTCAGGATCTCGTGCACCTGCGCGGGGTTCGCCTTGCCCCGGGTCGCCTTCATCACCTGGCCCACCAGCGAGTGAAAGGCCTTCTCCTTGCCGGCGCGATAGTCCTGAACCTGCTTTGCGTTCGCCGCGAGCACCTCGCCTACGATTTTCTCGATCTCGGCGCCATCCGACATCTGCCGCAGGCCGCGCCTTTCTATGATCTCATCCGCGCCGCCTTCGCCGGCCCACATGGCGTCGAATACCTCTTTCGCCATCTTGTTCGACACCGAGCCGTCGGCAATGCGCTTGAGCAGCACGGCGAGCGAGCCCGGATCGATCCGCGAATCGCGCATCTCGATCGCATCCCGGTTCAGCGCAGCGTTGAGCTCGCCGGCCTGCCAGTTGGCGCACAGCTTGGCATCGACCGCGGAGGCCTTCACCAGCGCCTCGAAATAATCGGCCGCGGCGCGCGAAGCCGTCAGCACGCCGGCGTCGTATGCCGGCAGGCGGTACTCGCGCATGAACCGCTCGCGCCGGGTTCCGGGCAGTTCGGGTAAAGCTACAAGAATCTCGCTTAGCAGGCTTTCGGAAACTTCCAGGGGCAGAAGATCGGGATCCGGGAAATAGCGATAGTCCTGCGCGTCCTCCTTGGTGCGCATGGCGCGCGTCTCGTCGCGCTCGGGGTCGTACAGGCGCGTCTCCTGCGCCACCTTGCCGCCCTCCTCCAGCAGCTCGATCTGGCGGCGCGCCTCGTAGTCGATGGCGCGCTCCATGAAGCGGAAGGAGTTGAGGTTCTTGATCTCGCAACGGATACCGAGCGCTTCGCCCGGACGGCGAACCGAGACGTTCGCATCGCAGCGGAAGGAGCCTTCCTGCATGTTGCCGTCGCAGATGCCGATCCACGTCACGAGCGCGTGCAGCGCGCGCGCATAGGCCACGGCCTCTCTTGCGCCGCGCAGCTCGGGCTCGGAGACGATTTCAAGAAGCGGCGTGCCGGCGCGGTTGAGGTCGATCCCGCTCATGCCGTGGAAATCCTCGTGCAGCGATTTGCCCGCGTCTTCCTCCAGGTGTGCTCGTGTCAGGTGAATCGTCCTTTCTTCATCCCCCATGACGATTCTTATCTCTCCCCCTTGCACGATCGGAAGCTCGTACTGGCTGATCTGGTAGCCCTTCGGCAGGTCGGGGTAGAAGTAGTTCTTGCGGGCGAAGACGGAGCGCCGGTTGATCGCGCCGTTCACCGCGAGGCCGAAGCGCACGGCATGCTCCACCGCGGCGCGGTTCGGCACGGGCAGCACGCCCGGAAGCGCAATGTCCACGGCGGATGCGTTGCTGTTCGGCGCGGCGCCGAACGCAGTCGAGGCGCCGGAGAACATCTTGCTGCGCGTGGCGAGCTGCGCGTGCGTTTCGATGCCGACCACGACTTCCCATGCCCTCACAGCGGCGTTTCCTTCGGCACGCGCAGGTGCCAGTCGGTCGCCTGCTGGTAGCGATGCGCCGCCCCGAGCAGCGCCGCCTCGCAAAAGTGCCTCCCCGTGAGCTGCAGCCCGACGGGCAGGCCGGCCGCATCGAAGCCGCACGGTACCGAAAGCGCCGGCAGGCCGGCGAGCGGCGCCGGGATGGTGAAGATGTCGTTCAGGTACATCTTCACCGGGTCGCCGATGTTGGCGCCGATCTCGAAGGCGGTGCTCGGCGCCGTCGGCCCGAGGATCAGGTCGCAGCGCTCGAACGCCGCGGCGAAATCGGCGGCGATCAGGCGGCGCACTTTCTGCGCCTGGAGGTAGTACGCGTCGTAATAGCCGTGCGAGAGCACGTAAGTGCCGACCAGGATGCGCTGCTTCACCTCGGTGCCGAAGCCCTCGGCGCGGGTGCGGGCATACATGTCGGCGAGATCCGCGTACTCCTTCGCGCGATGGCCGTAGCGCACGCCGTCGAAGCGCGACAGGTTGGACGAGGCCTCGGCCGGCGCGATCACGTAATACACCGGCACGCCCAGCCTGGCATTCGCAAGCTCGATGGGCACGGTTTTCGCCCCCTGGGAAGCGAACCAGCGCACCGCCTCTTCGACGGCTTGCAGCACGCCCGGCTCGATGCCTTCCCCGAAGTATTCCTTGGGCAGGCCGATGCGCAGGCCGCTCAGTTCGAGGTTCAAGGAAGCCGAATAATCCTCTTTCGGCCGCTCGACGCTCGTCGAGTCGCGCGGGTCGAAGCCCGCCATCACGTTCATCATCAGCGCGAGATCCGCGGCGCTCTTCGCCATCGGCCCGGCCTGGTCGAGCGAGGAGGCGAAGGCGACCATGCCGTAGCGCGACACCGCGCCGTAGGTCGGCTTCAGGCCGCAGACGCCGGTCATCGCCGCGGGCTGGCGGATCGAGCCGCCGGTGTCGGTGCCGGTGGCCGCCGGCGCCATGCGCGCCGCCACCGCCGCCGCCGAGCCGCCCGAGGAGCCGCCCGGCACGCGCCGCCGGTCCCAGGGGTTGCGCGCCGGGCCGAAGTACGAGCTCTCGTTGGACGAGCCCATGGCGAACTCGTCCATGTTGCACTTTCCCAGCGCCACCGCCCCGGCGCGCTCGAATTGCTCCACGACGTGCGCGTCGTAGGGGCTCTTGTACTCGGCGAGCATCCTCGAGCCGCAGGTCGTGCGCAGCCCGCGCGTGCAGAAGATGTCCTTGTACGCGAGGGGGATGCCGGCAAGCGGCCCGGCCTCGCCTTGGTGTCTCGCCGCATCGACGAGCCTGGCCCGCGCAAGGCTGTAGTCCTCGTCGACCGAAATGAACGCGTTGAGCGGGCCGTTGAGCCTGCGGATGCGCTCGAGATAGCTTTTCGTCAATTCGACGGACGAAATCTCCTTTGCCGCAAGCGCGCCGGACAGTTCGGTAAGAGTCGCGTTGATCACCGCATTGATCACTCGAGCACTTTGGGGACGAGGTACAGGCCGTCCTCGAGCGCCGGGGCGACCGACTGGTAGTCGCGGCGGCGGTCGCTTTCCGTTACCTCGTCGGGCCGCAGGCGCTGGCCTCCGGGAAAATGCGGATCGAGGGCGTGGGACATCGGCTCGATGCCCGTGGTATCGACGGCGCGCATCTCCTCGACCAGCGCCAGCACCCGGTTCAAGCGCTCGGCCAGCGCGGCCGATTCTTCCGGCCGCAGGCTGATGCGGGCGAGGCGCGCGAGGCGCCGGATTTGGTCGTCGGAAAGCGACATCGAAATAGCGGGCCTTTGCTGCGGGTTTTACGCCGCCGCATTCGGGAGTTTTCCCTTAATAACTCAGCGTGCTTGGCGTATTATATCGGCCACCTGCGCCGGTCCTTGCGGCGCACAAAAACTGGGAGAAAGCCTCCGCTTGCCTATGTTCGGATTCCTGCGCAGCTACTTTTCGAACGATCTGGCCATCGACCTCGGCACCGCGAACACCCTGATCTACGTGCGCGGCAAGGGCATCGTGCTGGATGAACCCTCGGTCGTCGCCATCCGCCAGGAGGCCGGCCCGAACGGCAAGAAGACCATCCAGGCCGTCGGCAAGGAGGCGAAGATGATGCTCGGCAAGACTCCGGGCAACATCATCGCCATCCGGCCGATGAAGGACGGCGTGATCGCCGACTTCACCGTCACCGAGCAGATGCTCAAGCAGTTCATCAAGAAAGTGCACGACAACAAGCTGTTCTCCCCCAGCCCGCGCATCATCATCTGCGTGCCTTGCGGCTCGACCCAGGTCGAGCGCCGCGCCATCCGGGAAAGCGCGATGGGCGCGGGCGCCGGGCAGGTCTATCTCATCGAGGAGCCGATGGCCGCGGCGATCGGCGCCGACCTGCCGGTGGCCGACGCCAC
>CAZJJC010000070.1:0-7997 GCA_964546195.1 uncultured Enterobacteriaceae bacterium
TGTCGATGCTGGGCTCGCAGACCTACGCGGCGCTGCTGCCCGGGCTGCGCGACGAGTGGGCGATCTCCAACGCGCAGGCCGGCGTGATCGGCGGCATGTTCTTCGCCGGCTACATCGCCACGGTGTCGTACTGGACCGCGCTCACCGACCGGATGGACGCGCGCAAGGTGTACCTCGCCGGCGGCCTGCTCGCCGCCGCGGGCGGCGCGGGCTTCGGCTGGGGCGCTTCGGGCTTCTACACCGCGATCGCTTTCCAGGTGCTGCTCGGCGCGGGCGTCGCGGCGACCTACATGCCGGGGCTGCGCATCCTCTCCGACCGCATCTCCGGGCCGGCGCAGAGCCGCTATATCGCCTTCTACACGTCGTTCTTCGGCATCGGCACCGCGCTCTCGCTCGCAATCGCCGGCGCGGTGGCGCCGCTCGCCGGCTGGCCCGCGGCCTTCATCGTCTCGGCGATCGGGCCGTTGCTGGCCGGAATACTGGTCATCGGGCTGGTACCGAAATCCGAGGTTCCATTGCAGGGAAAAGCATTCTCATGGAGCACCCTGTTCCCGGTCGACGCGTGGCGCAAGGTGCTCGCCATCCGCGCCGCGGCGGGCTACACCGCGGGCTACTTCGTGCATTGCCTGGAGCTTTTCGGCTCGCGCGCCTGGATGGTCGCGTTCCTTGCGTTTTCGTCAGGACTGCATGCCGGCGGCGCGAGCTTCCCCTGGCAGCTCCCGGCGATCGCCGCGGTGGTGAACCTCGCTTCGGTGCCGGCCTCGATCGTGGGCAACGAGATCGCGCTGCGCATGGGCCGGCGGCGCTGGATCATGCTCGCGATGGCCGGATCGGGGGCGAGCGGCATCCTGCTCGGCTTCTCCGCCCCCTGGTTCTGGGCGGTGGTGCTCGCCATCCTCTTCGTCTACTCGATGCTGGTGATGGCCGAGTCGGCCACCCTGACCGCGGGGCTGGTGGCGGCGGCGCCGGCGGAGCTGCGCGGCGCCGCCATGGGGCTTTATTCGCTCTGCGGCTTCGCCGGCGGCATGCTCGGGCCGATGGTCTTCGGGGTGGCGCTCGACGCGGCGGGCGGCTCGGGTGAACCCGGCGCCTGGATCGCCGGCTACGCCGCCATCGGGCTGGGATGCCTCGTGGCGCCGCTCGTGGTTAGAATGAATAAACCGCCCCAGTAGGAGGAGACATGGAGCGCATCTGGCTCAAGAGCTATCCCGCCGGCGTGCCCGCCGACATCGATCCGAACCAGTACCGCTCGCTCGTGGAGCTCTTCGACGGCAGCATCCGCCAGTTCGCGGACCGGCCGGCGTACCACAACATGGGCAAGACCATCAGCTTCGGCGAGCTGGAGAAGCTCTCGCGCGGCTTCGGCGCCTGGCTGCAGTCGAAGGGCCTCGCCAAGGGCGCGCGCGTCGCGCTGATGATGCCCAACTGCCTGCAGTTCCCGATCGCGATGTTCGGCGCGCTGCGCGCCGGCTACACGGTGGTGAACGTCAACCCGCTCTACACCGCGCGCGAGCTCGAGCACCAGCTCAAGGACTCGGGCGCGGAAGTGATCGTGATCCTGGAGAACTTCGCAAGCGTGCTGCAGCAGGTCAAGGCGAAGACCCCGCTCAAGCACGTGGTGGTCACCTCGCTTGGCGAGATGCTCGGCGTGAAGGGCCTGATCGTGAACCTGGTGGTGCGCAAGGTGAAGAAGATGGTGCCGCCGTTCGAGCTGCCGGGCGCCGTGGCCTTCAAGCAGGCGCTGGCCGAGGGCAAAGGCAAGAGCGTCAATACCCCGGCGCTCGCGCACGCGGACATCGCCTACCTGCAGTACACCGGCGGCACCACCGGCGTCTCCAAGGGCGCGATCCTCACGCACCGCAACGTCATCGCGGCGCTGCTGCAGTACAAGGTCTGGCTGCAGCCCGCCATCGGCAACGAGCGTCCGGTGATCATCACCGCGCTGCCGCTCTATCACATCTTCTCGCTCACCGTGAACTGCCTGAACATGATGGTGATGGGCGGCGAGAACGTGCTCATCACCAATCCGCGCGACATCCCCGGCTTCGTCAAGGAGCTCGCCAAGCACAAGTACACCATCATCACCGGCGTCAACACGCTGTTCAACGCGCTGCTCAACCATCCCGACTTCGCGAAGCTGGACTTCTCGCACCTCAAGCTCGCGGTGGGCGGCGGCATGGCGGTGCAAAAGGCGGTCGCCGAGCGCTGGAAGCAGGTGACCGGCACGCCGCTCATCGAGGGTTACGGCCTCACCGAGACCGCGCCCTCGGCCACCGCCAACCCGCTCAACGTCAAGGACTACACCGGCTCGATCGGCGTGCCGATGTCCTCCACCGAGATCGTGCTGCGCGACGACAGCGGCGCCGACGTGGCCCACGGCCAGCCGGGCGAGATCTGCATTCGCGGCCCGCAGGTGATGAAGGGCTACTGGCAGCGCCCCGACGAGACCGCCCAGGTGCTCGGCGCCGACGGTTACCTGCGCACCGGCGACATCGGCATCATGGACGACAAGGGCTTCATCCGCATCGTCGACCGCAAGAAGGACATGATCCTGGTGTCGGGCTTCAACGTGTACCCGAACGAGATCGAGCAGGTGGTGGCCATGCACCCGGGCGTGCTCGAGGTGGCCGCGATCGGCGTGCCCGACGAGCACTCCGGCGAGGTGCCCAAGGTGTTCGTGGTGAAGAAGGACCCGCAGTTGACCGAAGGCGACGTGCTCGAGCACTGCAAGAAAGAGCTTACCGGCTACAAGCGGCCGAAGTACGTCGAGTTCCGCTCCGAGCTGCCCAAGACCAACGTCGGCAAGATTCTGCGGCGCGCCCTGCGCGAGGAAAAGAAAGCCGCCTAAAAATAGGGTCTGTCCCTATTTTTCGGCTCACTCGTGATAGAAGACGTGCTGTCCTATCGCGCCGATCTCGGTCATGCTGCGCTTCCAGTACGGCGAGACATAGTCGGCGTGATAGAACAGCGCGCCCTGCGTCGGATCCTTGCTCTTGCGCGACGTCGCCTGCCGGGCGATCTGCACCGCTTTCGCGAGTGCCTTCAGGTCGGTCGGTATCATGTGCGGCATCAGGGTCCAGCCATTCGTGCGCATCACCACGCCGCCCGTGGTCCAGCTGAACTGGTGCGGCTCGACCACCACATCGCATACCTTCATGTTCTGGCGCCGGGCCCGGTTCAGCGTGACGTGCGCTACGGCGAGTTGTCCGGTATCCGGCTCGCCGCGTGCCTCGTGATACACGTTGAGGCTCAGGCAGGCCAGGGTAAGCAGCATCGGCTCCATAAGGACCCTCCTCTTCTTCCTCGGCATTCACCGTAGCATGGGAGCGGGGTGTTGAGCCATGGGCGGTTCTTAAAAACTAAACCGAAGACTTAACCCGCGCTCGCAACAACCGCGCGCTTCCCCTTGTCGGGGCGTAGAAAAATCGAATCGTGACGCGCGCAAATTTGCTTGCCGGCCTGGCCTGGATCACGCTGAGCATCCTGTGCTGGGCACCGCTTTTTTCGGTCGCCAAGCGCACGCTGCCCCATCTGGACGCCTTCGCGCTCGGCACCGCGCGCTACATCCTCGGGGTGCTGCTGTTCGTGCTGCTGCTCGTGGCGGTGGAGGGACGCGCCGCGCTGCGCTACGAGGGCAAGCTCGCCCCGGCGACGGCGTTCGGCCTGGTCGGCATCACCGGCTTCAACCTGTTCGTGTGGCTCGGGCTGGTATTCACCGCGCCCGAGCACGCCTCGATCATCCTCGCGCTGCAGAGCCCGCTTACCGCGCTCGCGGTGTGGCTCGTGCGGGGGCAGCGGCCCGCGCCATTCACGCTCGGCTGCGTCGCCGTGGCGATGGCGGGCGTCCTGCTCGTGGTCACCACAGGCGATCTCGCGGTGCCCGCCGGCAGCCTGGTCGGCGATCTCCTCGTGCTGCTGGGCGCGGTTGCCTGGGTGATCTATACGCTCGCGGCCGGCTATTTCGCCGGCTGGTCGCCGCTGCGCCTCACGACGCTCACCTGCATCCCGGGCCTTGCCGGACTGGCCGTGGCGAACGTGGCCGCCATCGCGCTGGGCTGGGCCAGCTTTCCGAGCGCGGCGGCGATCGGCTCGGTGGCATGGGAGCTCCTTTACTTCTCGGTCTGCACCGTGGTGCTCGGCGTGCTGGGGTTCAACAACGCCGCGCGCCGGCTGGGGCCGCTCAACACGATGCTCATGCTGAACGTGATCCCGCTTGCTGTCTTCGGCATCGAGGCGTCGCTCGGCCGCAGCTTCTCGGCGGTCGAGCTTGCCGGCGCGGTGGTCGTGATCGCGGCGCTCGTCGCCAACAACCTCTACCTGCGCGGGGTGAGCACCAGGCGCTGAGCGCCTTCGGCCTGCAGGCGCGAACGCTCGGTCACCATCGGGATGTACTCGCCTCTTGTCCAGGCTTCGCTGAAGGCGCGGTAATGCGGCGACAGCGGATTGCCCGACTGCCCGCCCGAATGGATGAACAGCGAGGCCTGCGGGTCGGCGAGGTCATAGATGCCGCGGTAGCTCGCCGCGTGGCGGCTGGCGAAGGGCGCGGCCTCGTCGGCGAAGTCGCCGCGCCCGGCGTTGATCGTGTAGGCGTCGCCGCTGCTCGGAGCCGCGATGTCGAAGAAGCGCGCGAGCCAGCGGCTGCGCGAGAACGGCCGGTGGCGATGGTGCGCCGGGTGGGCTTCCCCCCAGGTCCAGGCCCGTGCATCGCTGCCGTAGCGCTTCTTCAGCTCCATAAGCGCGCGCTCGAGCGATTCGGTGAGAACGCTGTCGCAGGATTCGACGGCTGGCGTGCGCACGTCGTCGCACCATTCGGGGGTTTTGCCCAAAAAAACCTCTCTTAGGAAGATGGGCCGCGCGCCCCAATAGTCCTGGAACGCCTCCCCCAGCTCATCGGCGTAGAGCGCGCGGCTGAGCTCGCGCCACCATGCGCTGGCGATCAGCGGCTCGGGCCGGCCGGCCGCCATGGTGCCGTCCCATGCGGCAAGCATCGCGAGCAGCTCGCCCGCCTCGGCGGTTTTCGGCTTCGTGCCCAGGAGAAGCGGGAGCAGCTCGCGCATCGCGAGCGACAGCGCGTCGAGCTGCATGTGCGCAAAGCTTGCAACGCTGTGGGAGGGGTTCCCGTGTAAAAGCTCCGCGATGCGCTGCGCCCGATAAGGCGGCTGCCATTCCACCGTCAGGTGGTGCGGATAGTCCGCCGGCACGATCTTGTGGTTCGCCGACACCAGCGTCCCGCCCGGCGGATTGAACGCGCGCGGCAGCTCGGCAAACGGGAGGTAGCCGCTCCAGTCGTAGCGCGCGTCCCAGCCCGGCGCCGGCGCAAGGCCCTTCAGGTCGTTCTCCGGCTTGCGCACCGGCACGCGTCCGGCAACGACGAAGCCGATGTTGCCGTCGGCGTCGGCGTAAGTCACGGTCTGCTGCGGGGCGTGCAGGTGTTCGGCCGCCTCTAGAAAGCTCTCCCAGTCGCGAGCGCGCGCAACGCCCAGCGCCGCCTGCATCGTCCGGTCGTCCTCGGCAAGCGCGGTCCACTGCAGCGCGAGCGCGTAGCCGCGCGGCGTGGCCTCCACAGCGCTGCGCGACACGTCCGAAATGACCGGCCCGTGGCGCGAGAGCCGTACCTCGAGGGTTTGCGGCTCCTCGCCTTTCACGCGAATCTGCTCTTTCAAGAGAGTGAAGGGCTGCGAGCCTTGCGGCGTCAAATACTGGCCGAGCGTGTCGATCTTCTCCAGGTACAGGTCCTGCACGTCGGGCCCGGTGCTGGTGAAGCCCCAGGCGATGCGCGCGTTGCGCCCGATGAGCACCCCGGGCACCCCCGGCAGCGTGCCGCCGATCGCGCTAAGGCCCGGCGCCTCGAGATGCGCGAGGTACCACACCGGCGGCGCGGTCAGCCCCAGGTGCGGATCGTTGGCCAGCAGCGGGCCGCCGCTTTCGCCCTTGGCCACGACCCAGCTGTTTGAAGCATCAGAAAATGGGGACAGACCCCATTTCTGAGCGACGCGAGGCGGCTCCTTGTCCTCATAAAGCTCCTTGAGCTCGCGGATCCGCACCGGCGCGTCTCCCGGATAGGGCGGCAGGAACTCCTGGATGCGCGCCATCGGCAGCGTTTTAGCGAGGCGCATGCGCAGCAGCTCGTTGCGCCAGTTGCCGCCCAGGTCCCAGGCCATCATTTTCAGCCAGGTGAGCGAGTCGACCGGCTGCCAGCTCTCAAAATCCAGGCCGACAAGAAAAAACTCCGGAGGCAGGACCGGCCGCATGCCGAGGAAGGCGTTGACGCCCGCGGCATAGGCGTCGAGCTGGTCTCGCGTGGGCTCGTCGAGGTGCGCGAGGTTCGCCTGCGCCGCGCGCCGCACGCCCACGGTACGCAGAAAGCGGTCGGTCTCCAGGCCGCCCGGGCCCAGCGCCTCGGCCAGGCGCCCGGCGCCGATGCGCCGGTTCATTTCCATCTGCCACAGGCGGTCCTGCGCATGCACGAAGCCGAGCGCGAACTGCGCATCGCCCTCCGACTGGGCGAAGATGTGCGGCACGCCGAAGCGGTCGCGCAAGATCTCCACCGGCGCGCCGAGGCCGGCGAGCTCGATCTCGCCCTCCCACGCGGGCAGCGACTGGCGCAGGTAAAGGAAGCCCGCCCCTGCGATAAGTATCAGGGCCGAAAGGAAAATCCCGACAAGCCGAAGCAGTAGGCCCATGCGGCGGTGCGTCAATTCTGCTATAAGTTAAGGATGCTTTATAGCCTCTACGAGGCCCAGCACAGCGCGCTCGCGCCGCTGCGCCTATTGGCCGAGCTGTCGCAGGGCTGGTTCGCCCACCCGTTCAGCCCCTGGGCCCATTTGCCGATGTCGCGCCGCGTCGCGGCGACGAGCGATCTTTTCCTGCGCCTGACCGGGCGCTACGAGAAGCCCCAGTGGAACATCCGGGAAGCCGAGGTCGAGCTCGCGCTCGACCAGCCGTTCTGCAAGCTGATCCATTTCAAGCAGCAGGAAAAGAAAAAGCACAAGGTGCTGGTGGTGGCGCCGCTGTCCGGGCACCACGCCACCCTGGTGCGCGGCACCGTGCTCGCGCTGCTCGCCGAGCACGACGTCTGGGCGACCGACTGGGTCGACGCCCGCATGGTGCCGCTGACCGACGGGCCTTTCCACCTCGACGACTACGTCGACTATGTGCGCGAGTGGATCCGGCTGCTGAACGACGAGAAGCGGCCCGACCTGCACGTCATCTCGGTGTGCCAGCCCACCGTGCCGGTGCTCGCCGCGGTT
Source organism: uncultured Enterobacteriaceae bacterium (assembly GCA_964546195.1). Classification (GTDB taxonomy): domain Bacteria; phylum Pseudomonadota; class Gammaproteobacteria; order Burkholderiales; family SG8-39; genus SCGC-AG-212-J23. The sequence goes on from CAZJJC010000070.1 coordinate 7,251, forward strand.
TCGCTTCTGGCCGCCAATAAGGAAGCTGTCCCTCGTTCGATGACCATGATGGGCGGGCCGATCGATGCGCGCCGCAGCCCCACGGCGGTGAACACCCTCGCGCAGAAAAAGCCCTACTCGTGGTTCCAGCAGAACCTTATCCACCGCGTGCCGCCCAAGTACCCGGGCTACATGCGCCGGGTGTATCCGGGCTTCCTGCAGCACCTGGGCTTCGTGGCGATGAACCCCGACCGGCACTTGAGCGCGCACTGGGAGTACTACCACCACCTGCTCCAGGGCGACGGCTCCTCGGCCGAGGCGCACCGGCGCTTCTACGACGAGTACAACGCGGTGCTCGACATGCCGGCCGAGTACTACCTCGACACGGTAAAGACGGTGTTCCAGGACTTCGCGCTGCCGAAGGGCCGCATGTACGTGCGCGAGGAGCTGGTGCGCCCGCAGGCGATCCGCGACACGGCGCTCCTTACGGTCGAAGGCGAGCTCGACGACATCTCCGGCAACGGCCAGACCGAGGCGGCGCACGCGCTGTGCCTCAATATCCCGCGCGAACGGCGCGAGCATTTCCTCGCGCCGCAGGTCGGCCACTACGGCATCTTCGCCGGCCGGCGCTGGCGCGAGATGATCTACCCCAGGGTCCGGGACTTCATCCGCAAGCATTCCTGAAAAATGGTGACAGTCACCATTTTTCAAAGCTCGTAGCGCGAGCCCTCTTCTCCCGCCACCACCCGCTCGACGATCGAGCGCGGC
>CAZJJC010000071.1:0-13928 GCA_964546195.1 uncultured Enterobacteriaceae bacterium
CTGCTCTCCGGCATCTACCAGCCCGACGCCGGCGCCCTGTTCTTCGATGAGCAGGACCTCATCGGGCTGCGCGCGCACCGGCGCGCCCGGCTCGGCATTGCGCGCACCTTCCAGAAGATTCGTCTCTTCAAGCAGCTCACCGTGCTCGATAACGTGCTCGCGGGATTTCACATCCATCAGGACGCGCCGTTCTGGAAATACCTGGTGCTCGGCGATACCGGGCGCTTTCGCGACGAAGCGCAGGAGCTGCTGGCGTTCGTCGGCCTGGGCGCCCGCGCGGGCGAGCGCGCGGGCGCGCTCGCCTACGGGCAGCAGCGCATGCTCGAGATCGCGCGCGCCCTCGCCACCCGGCCGCGCCTTTTCATGCTGGACGAGCCGGCTGCCGGGCTGAACGCCGCAGAAATGGAGGCTCTGGTGAAAAGACTGGAGCAGATCCGCCAGCGCGGCGTGACGGTCGTCGTGGTGGAGCACAACATGGATCTCGTCATGAACGTCGCGCAGCGCGTGTTCGTGATGGACCACGGGGAGCCGCTGTTCGAAGGCACGCCGCGCGAGGTGCAGGCAAACCCGCGCGTCATCGAGGCCTACCTGGGGGGCGAATTTGTTGCTTGAGGTGGGGGACGTGGAGCTGGCGTACGGCGAAGTCCCCGCCGTGCGCGGCGTCTCCTTCGAGGTGGCCGAGGGCGAGATCGTGACGCTCATCGGCGCCAACGGCGCCGGCAAGAGCACCACCATGCGCGGCGTCGCCGGCGCCATGCTGCCGCGCCGCGGAAGAATCGTGTTCGATGGCCAGGACGTCACCCGCATGCCGGCGCACAGCAGAGCGCTCGCCGGCATCGCGCTCGTGCCCGAGGGCCGGCGCGTGTTCCCGGCGCTCAGCGTGCGCGAGAACCTCGAGATGGGCGGATTCAAGTTCCGCCGCGACCGCCACAAGATGCGCACGCAGGTCGAGCGCATGCTGGAAATGTTCCCCCTGCTGCGCGAGCGCACCACCCAGGCGGCGGGCACGCTCTCCGGCGGCGAGCAGCAGATGCTCGCCTTGTCGCGCGCGCTGATGTCCGAGCCGCGCCTTCTGTGCATGGACGAGCCTTCGCTCGGCCTCGCGCCGCGCGTGGTGCAGGACATCTTCAAAAGCATCCGCGCCGCGAACGCCCTCGGCACCAGCATCCTCCTCGTGGAGCAGAACGCGCGCTATGCGCTGGAGACCGCCACGCGCGGCTACGTGCTGCAGACCGGCGCGATCATCGCCGCCGGCACCTGCGCCGAGCTCAAGCAGGACGAGCGCGTGAAGGAAGCTTACCTGGGAAGAAGATGATGCATTCACTCGAAGGCAAGGCCGCGATCATCACCGGCGCCGGCGGCGGCATCGGCCGCGCCATTGCCATCACCTTCGCCAAGGCCGGCGCCAAGGTCGCTTGCCTCGACATCAATTTCAAAAGCGCCGAAGAGACCGCGCGCCTCGCGGGGCAGGGCGCCCTCGCCATCGCCTGCGACGTCTCCTCCGAATCGCAGACCAATGCGGCGGTGGAGCGCGCCGCGCGGGCCTTCGGCCGGCTCGACATTCTCCTCAACGGCGCCGCCATGAGCGATCCCACCGCCACGGTGCTCGACCTCGACCTCGCCGCCTGGAACCAGGTATTCGCCGTAAACGTCGCTGGCGCTTTCCTCATGAGCCGCTGGGTGATCCCGCACATGGCGGCCGCCGGCGGGGGCTCGATCATCCATATCGCTTCGCAGCTTGGCACCGTGGGCACAGCAGGCAGGGTGGCCTACTGCTCGACGAAAGGCGCGCTCATCACCATGGCGAAGGCCATGGCCGCCGACCATGCCGCGCAGAACATCCGGGTGAATACGCTGTCTCCGGGCGGCGTCGAAACCGATCGCATGCTGCGCTTCGGCTCGATGGAAAAGGCGCGCGAGGTGCTCGGCGCCAAGCACCTGATGCAGCGCCTCGCCCAGCCGGAGGAAATCGCGCAGGCAGCGCTGTTCATCGCCTCGGACGCCTCGAGCTTCATGACCGGCTCCGACCTTCGCGTCGATGGCGGCTACAACGCCGTATAAGTGGAAGGCTTGATCGGACATCTCGGGTACCTGGCGCTGTTCGTCGGCACCCTGCTCGAAGGCGAGACCATCGTTTTCCTGGCCGGCCTCGCCGCGCACCACGGCTACCTCTGGTTCCCGGCAGTCGTCGCAATCGCCGTGATCGGCGGCTTCCTCGGCGACCAGTTCTTCCTCTTCCTCGGCCGCCGCTACGGCAACCGCGTCTTCACCCGCTTCCCCGGCCTCGCGACCCGTGCCCCTCGCGTCCAGGCCCTGCTGCGCCGCTGGGACGTGCACGCCATCCTCATCGTGCGCTTCCTATACGGCTTGCGCATGGCCGCCCTGATCGTCATCGGCTCCTGCCACATCGCCCCCTGGCGCGTCGCGCTCTTCGGCTTCATCGGCGCGGTGCTTTGGGCCCTCGTAGTTGCCAGCCTCGGCTATTTCGCCGGCCAGGCCGTGCAGCAACTCGCCGGCCGCCTCGAGGCTCCCGTCGTTCTTTCCCTCCTGGCGCTCGCCCTCATCGCCGGCACCGCCTGGAACCTCATCCGCGCGCGCAGACGTTGACGTGCGTGCAGCTGCGCGTCACCGCCTAGCCGGCTTGCCCTTCGGATTGGTCTCCTCGCCAAGGCGCCAGAGCACCGCTCCCGAGGCAAACATCGACAGCGCAACGAACCAGAAGGCGGCCGCTATGTGGCCGCCCAGATGCGCTACTGCGCCGATGCCCAAGCCGCCGATGGCATAACCGAGATCGCGCCAGAAGCGATAGATGCCGATCGCGGCTCCGCGCCAAGCGGGCTCGGCCACGTCGGCGACAGCAGCCGAAAGATTCGGGTAGAGCATGCCCATGCCGAGCCCGGAAATGGCCGCGCAGAAGCTCCACCACACCATGCCTTGCCCGATCAGCATCATCACCACTCCGGTGCCGCAGATCCACATTCCCGACACGTTCAGCCGGTGCCGGCCGATATGATCGGAAAGCCGGCCGGTGAAAAGCTGGGAGCCGCCCCACACGAAGCCGTAGACTCCGACGATCCAGCCTACGTTGGTCAGAGCGACGCCCTGCTCGTAAAGAAAAAGCGGGTAAAGGGCCCACACGAGGGCGTCGACGAACTTCTCCACCAGGCCCGCCTGACTCACGGCCGCGAGGCGCCGGTCCCGCCAGGACATCAGCGCGAACACCTCGGGCACGCCGCGGCGCGACGCGACGCTTGCCGCATGGCGCGGCGGCAAGGTCTCCCTGACGAAAAGCGCGCTGAGCACAAGCGCTAGGCCGATCACGACAAGTCCGAATGCGAGCAGGCTGTCCCGCGGCGCGAGCAGCGTGGCGAGGTAGCCGGTCGCCACGCCGGCGGCCGCCACGCCGAGGTAGCCGGCAAACTCGTCCAGCCCTATGGCGAGACCGCGCTCGCCGGGCGCCGCGACGTCGAGCTTCGCGGTCTGCGTCATCGACCAGGTGAGGCCCTGGTTGATTCCGAGCAGGACGGTAGCGAGGACGATCCAGTTCCAGCTCGGCGCATACCAGATGAGCAGCGGGATCGGCATCGCGATCAGCCACCCAAGGCACAGGACGGGCTTGCGCCCCATGCGCTCGGAAAGGGCGCCGGCGGCGAAATTCATCACCGCCTTCACGACGCCGAACGAGACGACGAAGGCGGTCAGCATCACGAACGAGCCTTTCGGCACGCCGAACTCCGACTCGGCGAGCGCGGGGACCACAGTGCGCGTCATGCCGATGGTGAGGCCCACGAAGAACACTTGCAGCAGCTGGTGGAGAAATTGCGCCAGGTTGGCGCGGATTCCCTGTTGGAGTGGCATCGGGCGGGGCGGTCGCGAGCGTTTTGGCTGGGTCCGACTTTAGTCCACCTGTCAACAGCTGATGGTCTTGGCATCCACGCGGTCGCGCGGAGCACCAGCAACAGCGTCACCTCCAGGAATAAGGCGCCGCGTTTGCTAATCCCTCAAAGAAGGGTCGCTCGCGCGGCCGTTTTTGTTTTTCGGTACGATTCGTCGATGTCGATGGGTCCAGATCCATTCAGCGAGGAGTCCCTTCGCAAATTAGACGAGTGGACGCGCGCGAACTCCACAAAATCAAGCAGGATCGGTCCAATTGCGGGTTATGTGTACCGGGGGATAGGGTTGGCGTTGCTTTACGGTGGCGCTTCTGTGTGGGGCTACCAAGGTGTGCCGGAAGCGGTCGTCGTCGTGGCCATTATCGCGTACTACTGTGGCCAAGCAGCGGCCAAGAGCAAGCGCTAAACTGAAACGGGCGCTCGCCCTCCCGCTGAAAACCGGCGGAGCGTCGGCCTGATTCAGATAGGCGTCGCGAGCAGCGAAGGCACCAGGCCGGTGTCGGCGATGACCAGGACGGATCTCAGCCGGGCTGCGTCGCCGTCCAGGATCGCTTCGACGCGGTAGCGGCCGACGCTGAAAAGGCGCGAGGCGCCTTCCAGCTCGGTCTGGAACAGACTATAGGACGCCTCGAACGTCCACGCAGAACCCTCTTTCGTCAGGAACCTCAGGGGGCCGAGAACGTGGCGGTCGTAGTGCAGGTTGTAAAGGTTCACCTGGCGGTAGGACTCGACCCGGTCGCGCAGCATGTTCTTGTTGTCGCACCACATGAGGACGTTGGGCAGGTTCTGCTCGACGTTCTCGCGCGTGACTACCTTGTAGTCGCAGGCCTCGTCGAACAGCTCGATCCAGTCTTCCAGCCGGTTCTCGTCGATGGCCATGGCGTAGTCGGCCATGAGCGCAGTCAGAATCTCTCTTGCTTGAGCACTCGGTCTCAACGGATCGCGCCCTCGGGCTCGACGCCCATGAGCTCGGCCCAGTAGGACCAGAAGCCCCGGATCGGGGTCTCGGTGACGCGGTGGGCGAGGTCGCGCAGCGGCCCGCGGCCGCCCATCTCGACGATGGCGCTGGCGTCGCCGGCGCTGCGGCTCGCCTTCTGCACGACCTCGATCGCTTCGCCGTCCTCCATGCTGACGAAGCCCGCCGGCCCGACGAGGTTGGTGGACAGCAGGCGGTGGCGGGTCATGGCTTCGTCGTCGTCGGCATAGCCGAACACGGTCTGGAACACCTCGTGCGCGTCGACGCCCTTGGGGCGGATCTGGCGCGTGGCAAGCGAGTTGTTGATCTGGATGAGCAGCGCGTTGGGGAAGAAGGTGGGCGCGGCCAGGTTCATGCCGTCCGCGAACTCATTCACAAAAGAAAGTAATTTTCGATCCCGGAGCTGCATGCGATCCAGCCGGGCGGCGGTGTCGGCGTACGCGGCCTTGGCGTCCTCCTGCGTGTCGGTCGCAGCGTAGGCGTGGTTCATGTTGTGCCGGTGGCGCTCGTCCATCTTCACGCCGCCCTTCTGCGTGGCGCGGTCCACGCCGTAGGTGACGAAGAACTCGTGCAGCAGGCTGGCGTGGTAGGTGTCGCGCAGGTTCTCGGCATAGAGTTTCCAGTTGCCGGCGATTTTCTGCCGCGAGTAGCCGAGGATGCGGATCGGCCGGTTGAGAAAGCGCCGGATGATGCCGGTGCCGAATTCGCCCAGGTACTGCTCGAGCGGCTCGGCGCGCTCGGGCTGGAACGTGCCGAAGAGCATGCCGGCGCAGTTTTCCACTTTCATCTTCCGGGGGGACACCGCGTGCATGTCGAAGTCCTCCGGCATGCCGCCTTCGCCCTTGAGGCCCTTGCGGAACGGCAGGCCGGTGAGCTCGCCGGCGCCGGAGTAGCACCAGCGGTGGTAGAGGCAGACGTGGCGCTCGGCGTTGCCGTGCAGCTCGCGCACGATCATGGCGCCGCGGTGCGAGCAGCGGTTGACGAACGCATGAAGGCTGCCGTCCTTGTGGCGCGACACCACCACCGGCGTGTCCCCGACCCAGGTGGTGCGAAAGTCGCCCGCGTCCGGGATCTCCGCCTCGAGGCACAGGAAGCTCCACGCCGGCCCGCGGAAGATGCGCTCCATTTCGAGCTCGTAGAGTTCTGGGTCGTGATGCAGCCGGAACGGCACGCGGGAGTAGTCGTTGCGGGGCCAGCGGACTTCAGCAGTCATGATGCGCCTCCAGCCAGGATACGAAGTCTTCGGCCGCCGCCGCGAGGTCGAAGCGCGGCGCGTAGCCGAGGTCCTCGACCAGGCGCCGGTTGGAGAACCGGGTGCGCGTTCCCGGGGTGAGCGGCAGCACGTTGCATCCTTCGCTCGACTCGCGCCAGCGGAACTTCGGCAAGCGCCGCTCGAGCAGCGCGCACCACTGCGGCAGCGGCCACGCGGCGCCTGTGCCCAGATGATACAGCCGGTGCGAGGGCGCCTTTGCGTCCAGCAACGCGATCAGCGCGCGCGCCACGTCCGGGCCGTAGATGTAGTCGGTCGGCCCGAGCGGCGGGAACACCGCCTCGCCGCCGGCGAGCGCGATGCGCGCGATCTCGGTCGGCGGCGACAGGCGGTCGCGCACGCCGCTCGCGTGCTCCCAGCGGCCGAAGGCGAGCGCCAGGCGCCCGATGCGCACATCCAGGCCCCAGAGCGCCGCGAGCCTCAGGCAGCTTCGCTCCGCCGCGTACTTGGTGATGCCGTACATCGACTCGGGCACCGGGCGGTGGCGCTCCTCGTCGAGCGGCTCAGGCACGCCGGCGCCGGCGGCGCCGAACAGCGCGCCCGTGCTCGCGTGCACGAAGCGCCGCACTCCAAATTCCTTTGATGCTTGTAGAACATTGAGCGTGCCGATGAAGTTCACCTCCGCGATGCGCCGCGGCTCGCGCGCGTCGCGCTCCGGGCCGGCGGTGATCGCGGACATGTGGATGACCTGCTCTATCCGGTTTTTTTCAAATAGAGTTTCAAGGCAGGGGCGATCGGTGACGTCTCCCTGGACGAAGAGCGCCTTGGAGAAGAATGCGGGAGGCGGCCGCAGGTCGAAGATCACCACTTCGTCGCCGCGCGCGAGGAGCTGCTCGGCGACATTCAGGCCGACGAAGCCCGCGCCGCCGGTGAGCAGGATCATTTCCTGAAGCCGAGGATTCCTGAAGCCGAGGAGCGCGGGTCCCGCGGCGCGCAGCGTCCCTCGTCCACCAGCATGAAGAACTCGAACAGCGCGCGGTTGAACGCCTCGGGGTCCTCGATGTTGATGGTATGGCCGGCGCGCGGCAGCACCACCAGGCCGGCCGTGGCGATGCTGCGCTTCAGGAGCAGCGCCGGCTCGAGGCAGGGATCGTCCTCGTCGCCGGTGACGATCAACGCCGGGACGTCGATCTTCTTCATGTCCTCGACCAGCTCGTAGAGGGAGGGCCGGCGCATCTGCACGCCGCGCATGGTGAGCGCCTGGCCCTTCGGCGAGTGCTCGGCGAGCTGCTGCGCGAATTCCGCCCAGCCGCGCGGGTCCTTGTTCTGGAACTGAACGCGCGTCGGGCCGAGCGCGTATTTGCTCGCGGCTTCAGACCAATTACTGAGGAAAGAAGCGGCAGCGGCCTCGCACTCGGCGCGGAATTTCTCCTTCTTGTCCGGCTCGGCGCCGTAGCCGCAGCCCGCGATGACCAGCGAGCGCGCGCGCTGCGGGTAGGTGATCCCGACATGCAGCGCCGCGAAGCCGCCCATGGAAAGCCCGACGACGTGGGCGCGCTTGAGCTTCAGGTGGTCGAGCACGGCGATAACGTCGTCGCGCGCGTGCACCTGCGAGTAGCGCTCGCCATCTTCGGGAATGTCCGAAGGCGGGAAACCGCGCGCCGCGAAAGCGATGCAGCGGAAATAGCGCGAGAAGGTGCGCATCTGCGGCTCCCAGCTGCGGTGGTCGCCGGCAAACTCGTGGATGAAGATGAGCGGCGTACCGTTGCCCGCTTCCTCGTAATAGAGCCGGGTGCCGTCCTTGGCGGTAGCGTTGGGCATAACGGTCCTAAAACCCGAAAATGGTGACAGTCACCATTTTCAGGGTAAGACCGCCGTGAGGTCGATCTCGATGCGGCAGCCGGGCACGAGCAGGCCGCTCACCTGGACCGTGGTGCGCGGCGGTGGTGAGGGAAAGAACTCCTTCCATACCTGGTCGAAGTAATAGAAGTCGTTGAGATCCGTGAGGAACACCTGCGACTTCACCACGTCCTTGAGCTCGCAGCCCGCGGCCTGGAACACGCTGCGCAGGTTGTTCAGGACGTAGCGTGCCTGCTTCTGGATATCGGAGCCGTAATAGGGAAAGGCAGGGTCCTGCCTTGCCTCGGGCGGCACGCCGGTCTTGTAATCGGAAGCGATCTGGCCGGCGGCGTACAAGGTGTCGCCGGCCAGGATGCCCTGGCAGTAATGTGCCATGGGGGCAGGCGTGCTCTTGCCGGTCACGGTTTGCTTCTTGACGCTGGAGCGAACGCCCCACAGATCGATTTCTACCTTGCAGCCCGGAACGAGAAGGGCGCTAACCTGCACCGTCGTGCGCGGCGGCGGCGAGGGGAAGAACTCTTTCCACACCTGGTCGAAGTAGTAGAAGTCGTTGAGATCCGTGAGGAACACCTGCGACTTCACCACGTCCTTGAAGTCGCAGCCCGCGGCCTCGAACACGCCGCGCAGGTTGTTGAGGATGTAGCGCGCCTGCTTCTGGATGTTCGAGCCGTAGTACGGGAAGGCGGGATCCTGGCGCGCTTCGGGCGGCACGCCGGTCTTGTAGTCGGAGGCGATCTGCCCGGCCGCGTACAACGTATCGCCCACGAGCACGCCTTGGGAGTAATGCGCCATTGGGGTCGGTGTGCTTTTGCCCGCGATGACTTCTCTTTTAGCGTGGGGGCGAACGCCCCACAGGTCGATCTCCACCTTGCAGCCAGGCACCAGCAGCCCGCTCACCTGTACCGTGGTGCGCGGCGGCGGCGAGGGGAAGAACTCCTTCCACACCTGGTCGAAGTAATGGAAGTCGTTCAGATCCGTGAGGAACACCTGCGACTTCACCACATCCTTGAGCTCGCAGCCCGCCGCCTGGAACACGCTGCGCAGGTTGTTCAGGACGTAGCGCGCCTGCCTCTGGATATCGGAGCCGTAGTAGGGGAACGCCGGATCCTGCCTTGCCTCGGCCGGGACGCCGGTCTTGTAATCCGAGGCGATCTGGCCGGCGGCGTAGACCGTGTCGCCGGCGAGGATGCCCTGGCAGTAGTGCGCCATCGGCTTTGGCGTGTCCGCGCCGGTGAGGGTTTCGCGTTTCATCTGAAGACAGACTTATCATAGCCCCGGAGGCTCAAGAAGTGACCGCGGCGAAACACTGGAGCGGCGAAGCGATCGCAACGGCGCTTGCAGCGCAGGGCATCGCGCTTGCGCCGGGACGCGCCGAGCGGCTGGCGCGCGCCCAGCAGGCGCTGCTTGAGGCGAGCGCGGCGGACCCGCTGCGCCCGTCTTTGCCGTTCGATGCCGACCCCCCGGGTTTTGTTCTCGCAATGGCAAAGTGCAAATGAGCGATCCCGCGCTGCTCTCGCTCGTTGAGGCGCGCCGGGTGCGGCCTGACGAGCTGCTCGACGGCTGCCGTGCGCGCATCGAGCGCTGGCAGCCGCGCACCAATGCCTTCGTCGGCTTCCAGAGCGAAGGGGAAGGAATTCCCCTTGCGCACAAGGACATGTTTTATCGCGCAGGCCGCGTGTCCAACTGCGGCTCCAGAATCCTGCGCGGGTGGGTGGCGAACGAGACCTCGGCCGCGCTTTCGCGCCTCGACGCGGCGGGCTTCGCACAGATTGGCACGCTGAACATGTCCGAGTTCGCCTACGGGCCGACCGGGCACAACGAGCACTTCGGCGATTGCCGCAATCCGTGGAACCCGGACTACATCGCCGGCGGCTCTTCCAGCGGCTCGGCCGCCGCGGTGGCGGCGCGCCTGGTGTTCGGCGCGCTCGGCTCGGACACCGGCGGCTCGGTGCGCCTTCCGGCGTCAGCCTGCGGCGTGAGCGGCCTCAAGACCACCTGGGGCCGCGTATCGCGCCATGGCGCGATGCCGCTTTCCGCCTCGCTTGACACCATCGGGCCGCTCGCGCGCAGCGCCGAGGATTGCGCGCTGCTTCTCGGCACGATCGCCGGCTACGATCCGCGCGACCCGGTGAGCTCGAAGGAGCCGGTGCCGGACTACTCAGGCCTCATCCGCAAGAAATCGTCCCTGAGGATTGCGCTGTCGACTGGCTGGATCGAGCGCAACGCGCACCCCGAAGTCGCGGCCGCCGTGCTTGCGGCGGCACAGGTGTTCAATTCGAGAATCGAGGTGGCGCCGCCGGATTTCGACACGCTGTCCGCGCACTGCCTGGTGGTGATGCAGGCCGAGGCTTCGGCTCAGCACGCGAAATGGATGCGCGAGCGGCCCGGCGATTACTCCTCGGCCGTGCGCGCGCGGCTCGAAGCGGGCTTCGCCATCCCGGCTGCCTATTACCTGGAGGTACTGCGCCTGCGCGCCTCGTGGCTCGCGCGCTTCTGCTCGCAGACCCTCGGCGAGGCGGACCTGTATCTGCTGCCCGGCATCGCGGTGCGCGTCCCGACCCGGGAGCAGACCGGGCCGCAGGGCGGCCCCGACATGCCGCGCCTTCTAGGGGAACTGACGCGCCTTACGCGCTGGGTGAACTACCTCGGCGTGCCGGCGCTGGTGGTGCCTTGCGGCTTCGATTCACGGGGTTTGCCGATCTCAATGCAGCTTGTCGGCCGGCCCTATGCCGAGGCCACGCTGCTCGCCGCCGGCCACGCCTACCAGCGCGAGACCGACTGGCATAGCCGCGTGCCTGCCTAGCGCGGCAGGTCGTTCCAGACCCGGTGGTCGGCGAGCAGGCCGTCGCGCACCGTGAAGCGGTCGATGAAGCGCACGTCCTCGAAAGGGCGGCCGTCGGCGAATTGGCCGTACAGCGTGCCGAAGCAGTACACCACCGTCCCCTCCGCCGCCGGCATCTCGTCGAAGCGCTCGAAGCGCTTGCGCACGCTGCGGTAGCGCTCTCCCATGGACGCCGCGAGGTCTTCGAGCCGCGTGAAGCGCGCGCTGCCCGGATACACCATGGTGAAGCCCTCCGCGAGAAAGCGCCTTGCGGCGGCGAGGTCGCGGTTCGCCCAGGCTTCCAGGTACTCGCGGACCAGCGTCGAGGCGGTGGGCGCTTTCATGCATCCGGGAGGCTAGCGCCCAGCGGCCTCGCGCGCCTCTTCTATGAGCCGCTGGTTCTCCGAGCGCAGCGCGCTGTCGCTGCCGGCCCAGGAGTTGGATCGGGCGGCGAGGTTTTCAACCTGCGCGTACTCGCCCTGCTTCAGCCGCACGCGCGCCAGCTCCTGCCACAGGCGCGGGTTGCGCGGCTCGATGCGCAGCGCCCGCTCCAGCGAGGCCGCGGCATTGGCGAGCCGGCCGGCGGCGGAGTCCGCGCGGGCGCTTTCCATCAGCCCGGCGATCGCCACGTTTTCGCGCCTCTGCGGCGCTTCCGGCACCGCTTCCGCGGGCGGCTCGGGCGCGGGCTCGGGCGCGGGCCCCGGCGCGCTCGCGCAGCCGGCGATCAAAGCCAGCAAAAGAACGCGGTATTTCATTTGCCGAACAGGCGCTCGAGCCAGCTCTTGGCCTTCTGCACCGTGGCATCGACCGCTTCGGCCGCGGCGTCGAGGGCGTTGGAGCAGGGCGCGCGCTCCTGGGGCGCCGAGCCTTGCACGAAGGGCAGCTCCTGCGCGCCTACGCAGGTGCCGCCGCCGCGCAGCCCGGTTTGCGGGTCGATCGACACCAGCTCGATACCGTCGGGCTTGGGCAGCACGAGCGGCTCGGGATCGAGCGCGGCCATCATCTCGCCCCATACCGGCAGCGCCGCGGCCGCGCCGGAGAGCTTCGCCGCGCGGTTGTCGTCGTAGCCTATCCACACGATGCCGAGGCGATCGCCGGTGAAGCCGGCGAACCAGGCGTCGCGCTGCTCGTCGGTGGTGCCGGTCTTGCCGGCGACCGCGATCTGCGGCGGCAGCCAGTTGGCGAGCCCCTGCGCAGTGCCTTCGCGCACCACGCCCTGAAGCGCGGTGGTGATGAGATACATCGGCTCGGGTGCGAACGCCTGCTCGACGGCGAGCGGATAGCGCTTCAGCGGCACGCCGTCCTGCGTGGTGACCTCCCGGATCGCCCGCAGCGGCGCCCGGAAGCCGCCGCTCGCTATCGTCTGGTACATCTGCGCCACTTCCAGCGGGGAAAGATCGACCGCACCGAGCAGCGTCGCGGCGTAGGGCTGCAGCGGGCGCTGCACGCCCAGCCGGCGCACGTCGTCCAGCACGCGCTCCACCCCGATGTCGGTGCCCAGGCGCGCGGTGGCGACGTTGTAGGACTGCGCCAGCGCGGTCAGCAGCGGCACCGCGCCGTGGTGCTTCTTGTCGTAGTTGGCGGGCTCCCAGTCCTTCGCGCCGCGGCTCTGCCAGAGAAACGGCCCGTCGTCCAGCGGCGTGGCCAGGGTGTAGCGCGACGGGTCGGAGAGCGCCGTGAGGTAGACCGCCGGCTTCAGCAGCGATCCGACCGGGCGGGCCGCATCGAGCGCGCGGTTGAAGCCCGGATAGCGCAGGTTTCTGCCGCCGATGAGCCCCTGCACCTCACCGTTCTGCGCGTCGGTGACCACCACCGCGCCTTCCAGCCCCGGCTCGCCGAAGCGCTTTTCCTTGTCGTACTGCGCGAGGCGCCGGGTGAGGGCGCGCTCGGCGGCGCCCTGCACCTGCGGGTCGAGCGTGGTGAAGATGCGCAGGCCCTCGGAGCGCAGGTCGGCCTCGTCGTAGTCGCGGCGCAGCTGCCGGTGCACGAGCTGCAGGAAGGCGGGGTAGGGCGAGGTACCCATCGCGGGCTTCGGGTTGACGTTGAGCGAGGCGCCGCGCGCCGCCGAATACTGCTCCAGCGTGATGGCGCCCTGCTCCCTCGTCTCGCGCAGCACGAGGTTGCGCCGCTCGAGCGCGCGCGCCGGGTGGCGGTGCGGGTCGTAGTGCGCCGGACCCTTCACCATGCCCACCAGCAGCGCGGACTCGGCGAGCGTGAGGTACTGCACCTGCTTGCCGAAATAGAACTGCGCGGCGAGGCCGATGCCGTGGATGGCGCGGTCGCGGTCCTGTCCGAGATAGATCTCGTTCAGGTAGGTCTCGAGGATCTCGTTCTTGTCGTAGTGCAGCTCGAGCAGCACCGCCATGATGAGCTCGGTGAACTTGCGCTGCAGGGTGCGCTCGGGCGTGAGGAAGAAATTCTTCACCAGCTGCTGCGTGAGCGTGCTGCCGCCCTGCACCCGGCCCGACACCAGGCTCAGCGCCGCGCGCGCGAGGCCGCGCAGGTCGAAGCCGGCATGGGTGAAGAAGCTGCGGTCCTCCACCGCGGTGAGCGCGTCGACGAGGTGCTTGGGCACCTCGTTCAGCCGCACCAGCACCCGGTCCTCGTTTCCCGCGGGATAGATGCCGCCGATGGGCAGCGGCTCCAGGCGCGCGAGCGCGAGCGGCGCGCCCTGCGCGTCGCGCAACTCGGCGACCGCGCCGCCTTCGAACGTCACGTGCAGCGCGCGCGCGGGCTGCGGCCCGTCCCAGAACACGAACGGCCGCGCGGCGATCTCCAGGCCGTCGGCGTTGCGCACGAACCAGCCCGACTCGCCTTGCCCCGCGTACTTGTAGCCCAGGTCGCGCAGCTCCTGCTCCACCGCCGGCTGCGGCATGCGCAGCCCGGCATGCAGCTCCAGCGGCCGCGCATAGATGCGCGCCGGCAGGGCGAAGCGGCGCCCCTCGAATTCGCTGCGCACTCGCAGGTCGAGGTGCAGCGTGAACCCCGCGACCAGCAGCAGCGCCACCAGCGAGGCGAAGCCGAGGTATCGTAGAAAGCGTGCGCGCGACATCCCGTCGATTCTACTCGCTAGAAAAACCCGTTTTGCCGTTGCCCGGGCCGCGGCGTGCGCTGGCCGACTTCGGCGGCACCTACGCGGCGAGCGCGCTGGTGGCGTTCCTGTTCGCC
>CAZJJC010000072.1:0-6292 GCA_964546195.1 uncultured Enterobacteriaceae bacterium
GCCGGCCGGTGCGTCCACCGCGGCGCCGGCGGCGCCCACCACCCTGCACGCGCCCAGCACCGCGGACGCCAAGACCGACACGAAGCCCAAGACGGCGAAGCCCACGACCGTGCTGCGCGACGATTCGGCGCGCCGGCGCACGATCAAGACGCGCGGCGACGCCGGCGGCGGCGTCGGCGGCTGGCACGCGCGCGGCGGCCGCCACCGGCCCCCGGGCGGCGGCGGCGGCGAGCAGACCACCTTCGCCCCGCCCACCGAGCCGCTGGTGCGCGAGGTCGCGGTCCCGGAGACCATCACGGTGGGCGAGCTCGCGCACCGCATGTCGGTCAAGGCCGCCGAGGTCATCAAGGCGCTGATGAAGCTCGGCACCATGGCGACCATCAACCAGGTGCTCGACCAGGAGACCGGGATCATCGTGGTGGAGGAAATGGGCCACAAGGCCAAGGCGGCCAAGCTCGACGACCCCGAGTCGTACCTCGTCGAAAGCGACGGGCAGGCGGCGGATCTCGCGCCGCGGCCGCCGGTGGTCACCGTCATGGGCCATGTCGACCATGGCAAGACCTCGCTGCTCGACTACATCCGCCGCACCAAGGTGGCGGCGGGCGAGGCGGGCGGCATTACCCAGCATATCGGCGCCTATCACGTCGAGACGCCCCGCGGCGTGGTCACCTTCCTCGATACGCCCGGCCACGAGGCGTTCACCGCCATGCGCGCGCGCGGCGCCAAGGCCACCGATATCGTGATTCTGGTCGTGGCCGCGGACGACGGCGTGATGCCGCAGACCGTCGAGGCCATCAACCATGCCAAGGCGGCCGGCGTGCCGATGGTGGTGGCGATGAACAAGATCGACAAGCACGAAGCCAACCCCGAGAAGGTGAAGCAGGCGCTGCTGGCGAACGGCGTGGTGCCCGAGGAATACGGCGGCGACTCGCCCGTGGTGCCGGTGTCGGCCAAGACCGGCGCGGGCGTCGATGCGCTGCTCGAGCAGGTGCTGCTGCAGGCCGAAGTCCTGGAGCTCAAGGCCTCGGCCGACGCGCCCGCCCGGGGCGTGGTGATCGAGGCGCGCCTGGACCGGGGCCGCGGCCCGGTGGCCACCCTGCTGGTGCAGTCGGGGACGCTCAAGCGCGGCGACATCGTCCTGACCGGCGCGGTCTACGGGCGGGTGCGCGCCATGCTCGACGAGAACGGCAAGGCGGTGCAGGCGGCGGGGCCGTCGATTCCGGTGGAGATCCAGGGGCTGTCCGAGGTGCCCAATGCCGGCGAGGAGATGATGGTCGTGGCCGACGAGCGCAAGGCGCGCGAGATCGCCAACTTCCGCCAGGGCAAGTTCCGCGACGTGAAGTTCGCCAAGCAGCACGCCACCAAGCTCGAGAACATGTTCGGGCAGATGGCCGAAGGCGAGAAAAAGGTGCTCACGCTGGTCATCAAGTCCGACGTGCAGGGCTCGCAGGAGGCGCTGGTGCACGCGCTGACGCGGCTTGCCACGGAAGAGGTGAAGGTGACGGTGGTGCACGCCGGGGTCGGCGGCATCACCGAGTCCGACGTCAACCTGGCGATGGCGGCGCGCGCCGTCATCATCGGCTTCAATACGCGCGCCGACGCCACCGCGCGCAAGCTGATGGAGTCGGCGGGCGTCCAGGTGCGCTACTACAACATCATTTACGACGCGGTCGAGGAGATCAAGGCGGCGCTCTCCGGCATGCTGGCGCCCGAGCGCAAGGAGTCGGTGCTCGGCCTGGTGCAGGTGCGCCAGGTGTTCCGCATCTCGAAGATCGGCACCGTGGCCGGCTGCTACGTCCAGGAAGGCCTGGTCAAGCGGAACGCCCAGGTGCGCGTGCTGCGCGACAACGTGGTCGTCCACACCGGCGAGATCGACTCGCTCAAGCGCTTCAAGGACGACGTGCGCGAGGTGAAGGCCGGCTTCGAGTGCGGCATGTCCCTGAAGGGCTTCACCGATCTCAAGGAAGGCGACCAGTTCGAGGTGTTCGAGGTGGTGGAGGTCGCGAGGTCCCTTTGAAAATGAAATCGGGTCGTCCCCAGAAGCTGGGCGACCTGATCCAGCGCGAGCTCTCGGGGCTCGTGCAGCGCGAGCTGCGCGACCCGCGCGTGGGGATGATCACGATTACCGGCGTGGACGTCTCGCCCGACTTGTCGCATGCCAAGGTTTTTTTCACCACCTTGAATAAAGAAACCTTGGCAGATGCACAGCAGGGGCTGCGCCGTGCCGCAGGCTTCCTGCGTACTCAGCTTGCGAAGCGGATCAAGCTCTACACCACGCCCGAGCTGCGCTTCGAGTACGACGAGTCGGTGGAGCGCGGCGACCGCCTGTCGCGCCTGATCGATTCGGCCAACAGGAAATGACGCCCCGGACATGACCCAGGGCGCGCTGCTGCTCGACAAGGCCGTCGGCATCAGCTCCAACCGCGCATTGCAGGAAGCCAAGAAGTTGTACGCAGCGAGGAAGGCCGGCCATGCCGGCACGCTCGACCCGCTCGCCTCGGGACTGCTGGTGGTGCTGTTCGGCGAGGCGACCAAGCTCGCCGGGGCCCTGCTGGACGAGGACAAGGAGTACGTCGCCACGGTGAAGCTCGGCGAGAAGACGAGCACCGGCGATGCCGAGGGCGAGCTCATCGAGACCAGGCCGGTGCCGGTGGAGAGCTCCGACCTGGGGCCGGTCCTGGGCCGCTTTGTCGGCGAGATCGAGCAGGTGCCGCCGATGTACTCCGCGCTGAAGCGCGGCGGCGTGCCGCTGTATGCGCTCGCCAGGAAGGGTGAAACCGTCGAGCGGCCGACGCGGCGGGTGCGCATCTCGGAGATCGAAAACCTCGGCTTCGAAGCACCCGAGCTGCGCCTGCGCGTCCGCTGCAGCAAGGGCACCTATATCCGCAGCCTCGCCGAGGACATCGGCGCGGCGCTCGGCACCTGCGCCCATCTGGCGGCCTTGCGCCGCACTGCCTCGGGGCAGTTCCGGGTCGAGGAGGCCACGACCCTGGAGAGCCTGGCGGCGATGCCGCAGGGGCTGCGCGCCCAGCGTTTGCTGGGGCTGGCGCACCTGCTGCGCGGCCTGCCTCGCGTGGAGCTCGACGCCGAGCAGGAGGCGCGCTTTCGCAACGGGCAGACTCTTAAGGTATTTCCCGCCGAGGGACTGTGCGCGGTCTACGGCGCGGACGGCGCGGTGCTCGGCCTGGGCCAGGCCGACGCCGGCGCGCTGCGCCCGCTGCGGCTCCTGGCCCCATCGCAAGCGGCTGATAAACATCCAAAAACCTTGTGAGCGGCGCGGCCCATCGGTTAAAATCGCGGGCTTACCCAGTGAAGAGAGCACGAAATGGCATTGCAGGTCTCGCAGAAGGCGCAAGTCGTCAAGGACTACCAGCGCTCGGGCGCCGACACCGGCTCCCCCGAGGTGCAGGTGGCGCTGCTCACCGAGCGCATCAACGGCCTCACCGAGCATTTCAAGACGCACACCAAGGACTTTCATTCGCGGCGCGGGCTGCTCAAGATGGTGAGCCAGCGCCGCAAGCTGCTCGACTACCTGAAGCGCAAGGACGCGGACAAGTACCGCGCCCTGATCGAGCGGCTGGGCCTACGCAAGTAGTTTTTCCGATGCCGTAACGCTGAGCGCTCATCGTCGCCGATGAGCGCTTTTTGCTTTTAAAGGACCTCCTTTTGAATCCCATCAAGAAATCGTTTACCTACGGCCAGCACCAGGTCACCCTCGAAACCGGCGAGCTCGCGCGCCAGGCGCACGGCGCCGTGGTCTGCACCATGGACGACACCGTGGTGCTCGCCGCGGTGACCGCGGCGAAGGAGGCCAGGCCGAACCAGGATTTCTTCCCGCTCACCGTCGATTACGCCGAGAAGACCTACGCCGCGGGCAAGATCCCGGGGGGCTTCTTCAAGCGCGAGGGGCGCCCCTCGGAGAAGGAGACGCTGACCTCGAGGCTCATCGACCGCCCGATCCGGCCGCTCTTCCCGGACGGCTTCCACAACGAGGTGCAGGTGGTGGCGCAGGTGCTGTCGCTCAATCCCGAAGTGGACTCCGACATCCCGGCGATGATCGCGGTGTCGGCGGCGCTGACGCTGTCGGGCATTCCGTTCAACGGCCCGATCGGCGCCTGCCGCGTGGGCTACCTCGAGGGCCAGTACGTCCTCAACCCGACCATGACCCAGCTGAAGGAGTCCAAGCTCAACCTGGTGGTGGCGGGCACCGAGCAGGGCGTGATGATGGTCGAGTCCGAGGCGCTCGAGCTGCCCGAGGACACGATGCTCGGCGGCGTGGTGTACGGCCACGAGCAGATGCAGGCCGCGATCCAGGCGATCCACGAGCTCGCCGAGACGGCGGGCAAGCCCGCCTGGGAGTGGCAGCCGCCGGTGAGGAACGAGTCGCTCATCAGCCGCGTGGCCGAGCTCGCCGAAAGCGACCTGCGCGCGGCCTTCGAGATGAAGCAGAAGCAGGCGCGCAACGCCCGGCTCGCCGAGATCCGCAAGGCCACCGCCGAGAAGCTGGCGGAGGAGGCGAAGCAGATCGGGGTCGAGATCGACGCCCACGAGCTGAGGGAGATCTTCTTCAACCTCGAGTCGAAGATCGTGCGCAGCCAGATCCTCGACGGCGAGCCGCGCATCGACGGCCGCGACACGCGCACCGTGCGGCCGATCACCACCCGCGTCGGCGTGCTGCCGCGCACCCATGGTTCGGCTTTGTTTACCAGGGGAGAAACCCAGGCGCTGGTCACGGTGACCCTGGGCACCGGCCGCGACGAGCAGATCATCGACGCGCTTTCGGGCGAGTACCGCGAGCGCTTCATGGTCCACTACAACATGCCGCCGTACGCCACCGGCGAGACCGGCCGCTTCGGCTTCACCAAGCGCCGCGAGATCGGCCACGGCAGGCTCGCCAAGCGCGCGCTGGTCGGCCTGCTGCCCTCGCCCGAGGAGTTCGGCTACTCCATCCGCGTGGTGTCGGAGATCACCGAGTCGAACGGCTCCTCGTCGATGGCCTCGGTCTGCGGCGGCAGCCTCGCGCTGATGGACGCGGGCGTGCCGATCAAGGCGCACGTCGCCGGCATCGCCATGGGCCTCATCAAGGACGGCAACCGCTTCGCCGTGCTCTCCGACATCCTGGGCGACGAGGACCACCTGGGCGACATGGACTTCAAGGTGGCGGGCACCGAGAAGGGCGTCACCGCGCTGCAGATGGACCTGAAGATCGAGTCGATCAACAAGGGCATCATGAAGGTGGCGCTGGACCAGGCGCGCGAGGCGCGCCTGGGCATCCTCGACATCATGAAGCGCGCCATCGAGGGCTCGCGCAGCGAGCTGTCGACCTTCGCGCCGCGCATCATCAAGATCAAGATCAACCCGGACAAGATCCGCGACGTCATCGGCAAGGGCGGTGTGGTGATCCGCGGCATCCAGGAGGAGACCGGCACCACCATCGAGATCGAGGACGACGGCACCATCTCCATCGCCTGCGTCTCGGTCGAGGGCGGCGAGGCGGCCAAGAAGCGCATCCAGGACCTCACCGCCGACGTCGAAGTCGGCAAGATCTACGAGGGCCCGGTGCTGCGGCTGCTGGACTTCGGCGCCATCGTGCAGCTCATGCCGGGGCGCGACGGCCTGCTGCACATCTCGCAGATCAGCCAGGAGCGCGTCAACGCCGTGTCGGACCACCTCAAGGAAGGCCAGATCGTGAAGGTGAAGGTGCTCGAGGCCGACGACAAGGGCCGCGTGCGGCTTTCCATGAAGGCGGTCGGCCAGGAACAGCAGCCCGCCAAGCAGAACGCCTAATCGGGCGAAATCGGGGTCAGAGCCCGAATTACCAAAGCGGTAGCGGAGATACCGGAATTCGGGCTCTGACCCCGATTTCGGGCTTTACTTGGCGACCTGGCGCTCGCGCAGCTCGTCGAGCGTCTTGCAGTCGATGCACAGCGTGGCGGTGGGGCGCGCCTCCAGGCGCTTGAGGCCGATCTCCACGCCGCAGCTTTCGCAGTAGCCGTATTCGTTGGCGTCGATGCGGGCGATGGTCTCGTCGATCTTCTTGATCAACTTGCGCTCGCGGTCGCGGTTGCGCAGCTCGAGGGCCATGTCGGACTCCTGGCTGGCGCGGTCGTTCGGGTCGGCGAACACCGTGGCTTCGTCCTGCATCGTGTGCACGGTGCGATCGATCTCCTCCGAGAGCTCCGACTTGAGCGTCTCGAGGATCTTGCGAAAATGCGAGCGCTGCTTTGCGTTCATGTATTCCTCGCCCTTTTTCACGGCATAGGGCGTGAAGCCCTTTCTAGCAAGCTCTACA
>CAZJJC010000073.1:0-7544 GCA_964546195.1 uncultured Enterobacteriaceae bacterium
GCGATCGTGGAGCACAGGGCCGAGGAGATGTTCGCCCTGGTCGACGACATCGAGTCGTATCCGCGCTTTCTGCCGTGGTGCGTTGCCGCCAGGGTCCAGAGCAGGACGCACGACACGGTCAAGGCGACGCTGACCATCGGCGTGCGCGGCCTGCGCACCTCGTTCACCACGCAGAACGACAACCGCCCCGGTGAGGCGATCGACATGCGCCTGGTGCAGGGACCGTTTCGCCGCTTCGCCGCCGCCTGGCGGTTCGAGCCGCTCTCGGGCGAGGCGTGCAGGATAGAGTTTTCCGTGGAGTACGAGCTTTCGGGCCCGCTCGCCAGGATCCTCTCGCCCCTGTTCGACCGCATTGCCGACACCATGGTCGATGCGTTCACGCGACGCGCCTACGAGGTTTATGGCGCTCAGGGTTGAAGTCGTCTACGCGCTGCCCGAAGGCGAAGATGCCACCTTCGTGGAGCTCCCCGAGGGCAAAACCGCCGCCGATGCCGTGCGCGCTTCGGGAATGCTCGAGCGCCATCCGGAAATCGACCTGCAACGGCACAGGCTCGGGATCTACGGCAAGGTGGCGGCGGCTGGCCTGCCGCTCGCCGACGGCGACCGCGTGGAGATCTACCGGCCGCTCGCCCTCGACCCGAAGGAGGCGCGGCGGCGGCGCGCGCTCAGGAAGCCCTGAGCGCGGTCAACTGCACCAGTCGCGCGCGGCCGCGCGCGCCTTGGCGGCTTCCTGCGCAACCTGCGCCTCGTCGAGATAGTAGCGCTCGCCCTTCGCGTCGATGCCGCCGATGCGCGCCCCGCTCTCGAGCTGGCGCAGGCTGGCCTGGGCACGCGCGCAGTTTTCCTTGTCCTGCTGCGCCTGCTGCTCGGCCTTCGCCTGCTTCTCGCGCGCCTCGCTCGCCTCCTGCTGGCGCTTGCGGAACTCCGCCTCCGGATCCTTGGGCGCCTGGCCTTTCTGCGCGGCCGGCTCGCTCTGCGAAGCCGAGGCCCCCCCGCGCAGCGCGGTGGCATTGGCGCCCGCCGGCGGGACATCGCCGTATTGCACGCGGCCGTTCGGGTCGGTCCAGCGGTATTGCTGGGCCGAGGCGCCCGCCGCGGCCACCAGCAACGCGATCAGCAGCAAGCTCTTATTCATGGCGATGACACTAGCGGCTTTCGCCCGGAGCGTCAAACGCGCTCGCGTATAATGCCGCTTTGCGTGAAAGAATTCTCATGCGGGTGATCCAGAAGGCGCTGACCTTCGACGATGTCCTCCTCCTCCCCGCCCACTCCCGCGTCCTGCCCCGCGAAGTCTCGCTGAAGACCCGCCTCACCCGAACGCTCGAGCTGAACGTGCCGCTCGCATCGGCGGCGATGGACACGGTGACCGAGGCGCGCCTCGCGATCGCCATCGCGCAGGAAGGCGGCATCGGCATAGTGCACAAGAATTTCACGCCGCAGGCGCAGGCCGCCGAGGTGGCCAAGGTGAAGCGCTTCGAGTCCGGCGTGCTGCGCGACCCCATGACGGTCAGCCCCGAGATGACGGTGCGCGAGGTGATGGCGCTGCAGCGCGAGCACCGCATCTCCGGCTTCCCCGTGGTCAAGGCCGGCAAGGTGGTCGGCATCGTCACCAACCGCGACCTGCGCTTCGAGACCAACCTCGATCAGCCGGTGAAGGCCATCATGACGCCGCAGCGCAAGCTGGTGACGGTGCGCGAGGGCGCGAGCCGCGAGGAAGCCAAGGAGCTCATGCACCGGCACCGGCTCGAGCGCGTGCTGGTGATCGACGAGGAGTTCCGCCTGAAGGGCCTGGTCACGGTGAAGGACATCACCAAGGAAACCGAGCATCCCGACGCCTGCAAGGACGCGCACGGCAAGCTGCGCGTGGGCGCGGCGGTCGGCGTGGGCGAGGGCACCGAGGAGCGCGTCGCGGCGCTGGTCGAGGCGGGCGCCGACGTGCTGGTGGTGGATACCGCGCACGGCCACGCGCAAGGCGTGCTCGACCGCGTCAAATGGATAAAGAGCCATTTCAAGGTCGAAGTCGTCGGCGGCAACGTCGGCACGGCCGACGCCGCGCGCGCGCTGGTGGACCACGGCGCCGACGGCGTGAAGGTCGGCATCGGGCCGGGCTCCATCTGCACCACCCGGATCGTCGCCGGCGTCGGCGTGCCGCAGATCACCGCCATCCAGAACGTGGCCGAGGCGCTCGCCCGGTCGGGCGTTCCGCTGATCGCCGACGGCGGCATACGCTACTCCGGCGATGTGGCCAAGGCCCTGGCGGCGGGTGCGCACGCCGTCATGCTCGGGTCGCTGTTCGCCGGCACCGAGGAGTCCCCCGGCGAGATCGAGCTCTACCAGGGCCGCTCCTACAAGGCCTACCGCGGCATGGGCTCGCTCGGCGCGATGCAAAAGGGCGCCGCGGACCGCTACTTCCAGGACCCCGGGATGAACGTCGACAAGCTGGTGCCCGAGGGCGTGGAGGGCAGGGTGCCCTACAAGGGCAGCGCGGTGTCGGTCATGCAGCAGCTGCTCGGCGGCGTGCGCGCGAGCATGGGCTATACCGGCTGCACCACGGTGGAGGAGCTGCGCACCCGAACGCAGTTCGTCGAGATCACCGCCGCCGGCATCCGCGAATCGCACGTGCACGACGTCCAGATCGTCAAGGAGGCGCCGAATTACCGGGTCGAGTAGCGCGCACCAGAGAATCCTCATCCTGGATTTCGGCGCGCAGTACACCCAGCTCATCGCCCGCCGCGTCCGTGAAGCCAGGGTCTACTGCGAGATTCATCCGCACGACGTTTCCGATGAGCTCGTGCGGCGCTACGGCGCGCAAGGGATCATCCTCTCCGGCAGCCACATGTCGGCCTACGAGGAGGCGACCGGCAGGGCGCCGCAGGCGGTGTTCGACCTGGGCGTGCCGGTGCTGGGCATCTGCTACGGCATGCAGACCATGGCGCAGCAGCTCGGCGGGCGGGTCGAGGCCGGGAAAGTGCGCGAGTTCGGCTATGCCGAGGTGCGCGCGCGCGGGCATACGAAGCTGCTCGAGGGCATCGAGGATTTCCGCACGCCCGAAGGCCACGGCATGCTGAAAGTCTGGATGAGCCACGGCGACAAGGTCGCCGAGCTGCCCCCCCGGGTTCAAGCTGATGGCCTCCACCGAGGCCTGCCCGATCGCCGGCATGGCCGACGAGGCGCGGCGCTTCTACGGCGTGCAGTTCCACCCGGAAGTCACGCACACGCGGCAGGGCGCGAAGCTGCTCGCGCGCTTCGTGCACGAGATCTGCGGCGCGCGCGGCGACTGGAACATGCCGGACTACGTCGGCGAAGCCGTACAGCGCATAAAAGCCGAAGTGGGTAAGGAGCAAGTCATCCTCGGCCTTTCGGGCGGCGTGGATTCATCGGTCGCCGCCGCGCTGATCCACCGCGCGATAGGCGATCAGCTGACCTGCGTGTTCGTCGACCACGGCCTGCTGCGCCTGGACGAGGCGAAGCAGGTGATGGACACCTTCGCGAAGCACATGCACGTCAAGGTGGTGCACGTCGATGCCTCGGAAGACTTCCTTTCGGCGCTGAAAGGCGTCGCCGATCCCGAAGACAAGCGCAAGATCATCGGGCGCCTCTTCGTGGAGACTTTCCAAAGAGAGGCAGGAAAGCTGAAAGGCGCACGCTGGCTCGCGCAGGGCACCATCTATCCCGACGTCATCGAATCGGCCGGCGCCAAGACCCAGAAGGCCACCACCATCAAGTCGCACCACAACGTCGGCGGGCTGCCCGAGACGCTGCATCTCAAGCTCCTCGAGCCGCTGCGGGAGCTGTTCAAGGACGAAGTGCGCGAGCTGGGCCTCGCCCTGGGCCTGCCCAGGGAAATGGTGTTTCGGCATCCTTTCCCCGGTCCGGGGCTGGGCGTGCGGATCCTGGGCCCCATCGAGAAAACCCACATCGATCTCCTGCAGCGCGCCGACGCCATCTTCATCGAGGAGCTGCGCTCGAGCGGCTGGTACGAGAAGACCGCGCAGGCCTTCGCGGTTTTCCTGCCGGTCAGGTCGGTGGGCGTCATGGGCGACGGCCGCACCTACGAGCACGTGGTGGCGCTGCGCGCGGTGCAGACGGCCGACTTCATGACCGCCGACTGGGCGCCGCTGCCGCACGAGCTGCTCGCCCGGGTCTCCAACCGCATCATCAACGAGGTGCGCGGCATCAACCGCGTCACCTACGACATCTCCTCCAAGCCGCCGGCCACGATCGAATGGGAATGAGCGACGAAGCGTTCATGCGCCGCGCCATCGAGCTCGCGCGGCGCGCCGAGGAGGAGGGCGAGGTTCCGGTCGGGGCGGTGGTCGTTATCGATGAGAAGGTCATCGGCGAGGGCTGGAACCGGCCGATCAGCGCCTCGGATCCCAGCGCGCACGCCGAGATACAGGCGATGCGCGCCGCGGCCTCCGCAAGGAAGAGCTACCGGCTGGTCGGCACGACGCTCTACGTGACCCTCGAGCCCTGCGCGATGTGCGTCGGCGCCATGTTCCATGCGCGCGTGCGGCGCGTGGTGTTCGGCGCCGCCGATCCCAAGACCGGCGCCGCCGGCAGCGTGGTCGATCTGTTCGCGCAGAACAAGCTGAATCATCACGCGCTGGTGCAAGGCGGCGTGCTCGCCGCCGAGTGCGGCGCGCTGCTCAGCCGCTTTTTCGCATTACGGCGATGAAGATCGCCATCGACATCGCAAGCCAGGAATTGCGTTTCGGGGATAAAACCTATCTCGTCTCCACGGCGACGAGGGGACCGGGAGAAAAGAACGGCAGCCTGTGCACGCCGCGCGGCAGGCACATCGTGCGCGCCAAGATCGGCGCAGGCCAGCCGCTCAACTCGGTGTTCGTGCGCCGGCGCCCGACGGGCGAGGTGTGGACGCCCGAGCTGCACGGGAAGTTTCCGGGACGCGACTGGATCCTGACGCGCATCCTCTGGCTCTCGGGCTGCGAGCCGGGCAGAAATCGCCTCGGCGACGTCGACACCATGCGCCGCTACATCTACATCCACGGCTCCCCGGACATGGCGCAAATGGGCAAGCCGGGCTCGATCGGCTGCATCCGCATGCGCAACCGCGACATCGTGGAGCTGTTCGGCCTCGTGGCCCCCTACACGCCGGTGAACATCAGCGCCTGAAGCTTCTCCCGGTCGGGAGACAGCACCACGCCCTTTTCGCAGATGATCGCGGTGACGAGCTCCGCCGGCGTGACGTCGAAGGCGGGATTGCGCACCGCGATGCCTTCGGGCGCCCAGCGCGTGCCGCGGTAGCCCGTGACCTCGCCGGCCGGGCGCTCCTCGATCGTAACGTGCGCCCCGTCGGGGATGTCCGGGTCGAAGCTCGAAAGCGGCGCCGCGACGTAGAAGGGAATGCCGTGGCGCTTCGCGAGCACCGCCAGCGCATAGGTGCCGATCTTGTTCACCACGTCGCCGTTGGCGGCGATGCGGTCGGCGCCCACCACGACGACGTCCACCTCGCCCTTGCTCATCAGGTGGCCCGCCATGCTGTCGGTGATGAGCGTGCAGGGAATGCCTTCCTGCACCAGCTCCCAGGCCGTGAGCCGCGCGCCCTGCAGGTAGGGCCGCGTCTCGTTCGCGATGACCGAAATGCCCTTGTGCTTCGAAGAGCGTATGACGCCCAGGGCCGTGCCGTAGCCCGCCGTGGCGAGCGCGCCGGTGTTGCAATGGGTCATGACCCGCGCGCGATCCTGGATCAGCTCGGCGCCGATCCTGCCTATGGCGCGGTTCGCCGCCAGGTCCTCCTCGTAGATGGCGATGGCCTCGGCCTCGAGGTCCTTCGCCTTCTTCATGCGCGCGAGCGCCCAGAACAGGTTGACGGCCGTGGGCCGGCTCTTACCCAGGGCTTCGTACGCTTCGAGTGAGCCTTTGGAAAGGACCACGCCGAATGCCGCCGCGCAACCGATCGCGGGCGCGCCGCGCACCACCATGTCGCGGATCGCCTGCGCCACTTCCTCGGCAGTACGGCAGACGACGTACTTTGTTTTGTCGGGAAGCAGCCGTTGGTCGAGCAGCTCGAGCCGGTCGCCTTTCCAGCGGATCGGTTCTACGGTCATCACACGACGCGCTCGTTGCCGCCGTCGACCGGCACCTGCGCGGCGGTGGTCTTGGCGAAGAGCGGCCCGCACATCTCGGCGGCGAGCTCGGCCACGTCCTTCGAGGCCACCTCGGTCTTCAGCAGGTTGTTCGTCTTGTATTGCTCGACGGTGAGGCCGTAGGCCTTGGCGCGCGAGGCGAGCACCTCGTCGGTCCACAGCGCGGTGTCGTAGACCGCGTTGGGATGCAATGAGTTGATGCGGATGCCGTCCTTGCCCCATTCCAGCGCCGCCACGCGGGCGAGCTGGTTGAGCGCCGCCTTGGAAGCCGAGTAGGCAGCGGCGCCGGGCCCGGGCGCCGGCACGTTCTTCGAGCCGATCACCACGATGCGCCCGCCGCGCGGCGCGAGCTTGAGCAGCGCATGGCAGGCCTGCATCACCAGCAGGTTGGCCTCCACGTTCACCGACATGGCGTTGCGCCAGCTCTGCGCCGGGATGTCCTGGATGGACTGGGAGGCGGGAAAGATACCGGCGTTGAGCACCAGCATATCGACGCCGCCGAAGCGCTTCACCGCGGCGTCGAGGCTGCGCTGGATCGCCTTTTCGTCCGTGAGATCACATTCCAGGCCGAGGAAGTCCGGACGCTTCCAAAGGCCGGCAATCGCGGGGTTGCGGTCGAGACCGACCACCGCGGCGCCGCGCTTGAGAAACGCTTCGACGCAGGCCTTGCCGATGCCCGAGGCGGCGCCGGTGACCAGCGCGACTTCGCCTGCGAACAGCGGCGGGGCGCCGGCCTTGCGCAGCTTCGCCTGCTCGAGGTCCCAGTACTCGATGTCGAAGGTGTGCTGCTCATCGAGCGCGCGCCACCCGCCCAGGGCCTCGGCGCGCAGGATGACGTCGATCGTGTGATCGTAGAGCTCTTCCACGATGGCGGCGTCCTTGGCAGTTCGCCCCGCCGCGACGAATCCCAGCTGCGGATCGAGCGCCATGCGCGGCGCGGCATCCAGCATGGTCTTCTTCTCTTTCGCCTTCGCCGACAGGCGCTCGAAGTACTCGCGGTACTTCTGCGCGTAGCCCGCCACATCGCGCCCGAGCATCGGGAAGGGCTTGGTGCGGATCACATGGTCCGGCGTCGCGGGGCCCTGCAGCGCGAGCTTCCCGAGGTCCGGGCGCTGCGCGAAGCCGAGGAACTTCGGGCTGTCGTTGATTCTCAACACCATCGGAAATCCGGCCTGGTCGGAGATCGCTCGCCGCATTGCAGCGACCTCCTCGCGTTGAAAAGAAGATTCGTTTCCTGATTCAAAACCAATGCTCCAGGCCTGCTTCTTCGCGAGGTATTCCTCGGCCATCGACACGAGCTCGATCATGAGCTCGTAGGATTCACGCGCGTCGGCGGCGAAGGAGAAGATGCCGTGCGAAAGCAGCACCATGCCCACCGTGTTGCGCCCCGCCTGATTCGGGAACTCGCGCGCGCAGTAGGCGGCGAGGTCGAAC
>CAZJJC010000074.1:0-11823 GCA_964546195.1 uncultured Enterobacteriaceae bacterium
AGTATGCGAGCTGCCCGGTGCTCTGGGGCGCCGAAGGCACGGTAAGCCAGCACTCCTTCCACCAGCTGCTCCACCAGGGCAGCCAGGTCGCGCCCTGCGATTTCATCGACTTCGGCCTGACCGATGTCCTTTCGGCGAACGCGCGGGCGCAGGCCGACGCGCTCGCGTTCGGCACCGGCGATGCGTCGCTGCCGCCGTACCGCCAGTACCCGGGAAACCGGCCATCGAGCTACTTGTCTTTCGAAAAACTCACTCCCCGCAACGTCGGCAGTCTCATCGCCCTGTACGAGCACAAGGTGTTCGTGCAGGGCGTGATCTGGAACATCAACAGCTTCGACCAGTGGGGCGTCGAATTAGGCAAGGAGCTGGCGAAGAAAATTCTTTCGAGGAGCTAAGCATGGACCAGGAAACCTTCAATCTCAGCATCCGCAAGTTCCTGAAGATGGTGGGCGTCAACTCGCAAAGGGAAATCGAGCAGGCGGTGCAGGACGCTCTGCAGAAAAACCGGCTTTCGGGCACCGAATCGCTGCCGGCCAAGATGACGCTGGAGATCCCGGCGCTCGGCGTGAAGGTGCCTTTCGACGGCGAGATCAGACTAAAATAGCTCCATCACCTTAAGGTGATCCTATGAACAAGCCGCGCGAGTTCGACCAATCCGTCGTCGCCGAGCTGAAGGCGCTGCTCGGCGAGCGCGTGTCGACCTCGGCCGCGGTGCGCGAGCACCACGGCAAGGACGAATCGTACTTTCCTTACGCGCTGCCTGATGTCGTTACATTCGTAAAGACAACCGAGGAAGTGCGCGACGTAGTGAGTATCTGCCGCCGCCATCAGGTGCCGATGATCCCCTTCGGCGTCGGCACCTCGCTCGAGGGCCATATCCTCGCGGTGCAGGGCGGCGTGTCGATCGATCTGTCGCAGATGAACCAGGTGCTCGCGGTGCACGAGGAGGACCTCGACGCGGTGGTGCAGGCCGGGGTCACGCGCAAGCAGCTGAACGAGCACATCAAGCACACGGGGCTGTTCTTCCCCATCGACCCGGGCGCCGACGCCACCCTGGGCGGCATGAGCGCGACGCGCGCCTCGGGCACCAATGCCGTGCGCTACGGCACCATGCGCGAGAACGTGCTGTCGCTCAAGGTGGTGCTGGCCGACGGCCGCGTCCTGCAGACTTCGCGCCGCGCCAAGAAGTCCGCCGCGGGCTACGACCTCACGCGCCTTTTCGTCGGCTCGGAGGGCACGCTGGGCATCATTACCGAGATCACCGTGAAGCTCTACCCGGTGCAGGAAGCGATGTCGGCCGCGGTGTGCGCCTTTCCCACGATCGACGCGGCGGCGAAGGCGGTGATCCAGACGCTGCAGATGGGCATCCCGGTGGCGCGCAGCGAGCTGCTTTGCGCCACCACCATGGCTGCGCTCAACCGGCACAACAAGCTCGGCTACCGGGAGTCGCCCACGCTGCTGCTGGAGTTCCACGGCACCGCGGCGAGCGTCGTCGAGCAGGCCAACCTCATGCAGGAAATCGCCCGGGACAACGGCGGCCTGGACTTCCAATGGGCCACGCGGCCCGAGGAGCGCTCCAAGATCTGGGAGGCGCGCCACCATGCCTATTTCGCCTGCCTGCAGCTCAAGCCCGGCGCGCGCGCGGTGTCGACCGACGTGTGCGTTCCGATCTCGCGCCTCGCCGAGTGCATCGCCGCAACGGCCACGGACATCGAACAGGCCTCCATGCCGATCCCGCTCTTCGGTCACGTCGGCGACGGCAATTTCCATCTCGTGATCCTCGTCGACCCGGGCAGCCGGGCCGAGCTGGAGGAAGCGAAAGCCCTCAACGGCCGCCTGGTGGCGCGCGCGCTCGCCATGGAGGGCACCTGCACCGGCGAGCACGGGATCGGCATCGGCAAGCAGGCCTCGCTCAGGGCGGAGCTCGGCGAGGACGTCATCGACGTGATGCGCGACATCAAGAGGCTGTTCGACCCGGACAACCTCATGAACCCGGGGAAAGTGGTCTCGCTATGAGCGCCGAGCAGCGTTTAAAAGAGTTGAATCTTGACCTTGGCGCGGTATCGGCCCCCGTGGCCAACTACGTCAACGCGGTGCGCACCGGCAATCTGCTGTTCCTCGCCGGCAAGGGCCCGCGCGCCGGCAAGGACGGCAAGCGGCCGCTGGGCAAGGTGGGCCGCGAGTACACCGCCGAGCAGGCCTACGAGCATGCGCGCGGCGTGGGCATGGATCTGCTCGCCGTGATGCGCGCCGAGCTGGGCAGCCTGGACAAGGTGAAGCGCGTAGTGAAGGTGCTCGGCATGGTGAACGCCATGCCCGAGTTCCAGGATCACCCCAAGGTGATCAACGGCTGCTCGGACCTCTTCGTCCAGGTGCTGGGCGAGCGCGGCAAGCACGCGCGCTCCGCGGTCGGCATGGGCTCGCTGCCGATGGGCATCCCCGTCGAAATCGAGTGCATCGTCGAAGTCGAATAATTCGGGGTCAGAGCCCGAATTCTTTTGCGCGTACGCGCAAACCGAATTCGGGCTCTGACCCCGATCTAGATGGTCATCACCGTCCTGCGGTAGAACTTCAGCTCCTCGATCGACTCGAGGATGTCGGCGAGCGCCTCGTGCTTGCCTTCCTTGGCGAAGCCCTTGGCCGCCTCCGGCTTCCAGCGCCGCACCAGCTCCTTGAGGGTCGAGACGTCGAGGTTGCGGTAGTGGAAGTAGCCTTCCAGCCCCGGCATCCAGCGCGCGAGGAAGCGCCGGTCCTGGCAGATCGAGTTGCCGCACATGGGCGAAGCGTTGGCGGGCACATGGCTCGCCAGGAACTCGAGCGCCTGCGCCTCGGCACGCGCCTCGTCGAGCAAGGATGCCTTGACCTTCTCGATCAGGCCGGTCTTCGCGTGCGTGCCCCGGTTCCATGAATCCATCGCGTCGAGCACCTCGGCGGGCTGGTGGATCACCCACACCGGGCTCTCTGCGAGCGCGCGCAGATCCGAATCGGTCACCAGCAGCGCCATCTCGATGATGCGGTCGCTGTCGGGCTGCAGCCCGGTCATCTCCATGTCGATCCAGATCAGGTTGTTGGGATCGGCGCGCATGCTTTATTCTCTCATGGCATGTTCAATGCTTTGACCTGGGCCTTCCTCGCCGCGCTCGCCGCAGGCACCGTGACGCGCCTGTGGCTCGCGCAGCGCCAGATCCGCCACGTGCGCGCGCACCGCGACGCAGTGCCGCGCACCTTCGCCGGCACGATTCCGCTCGCCGCGCACCAGAAGGCGGCAGACTACACCGTGGCGAAGGCGCGCACCGGGATGCTCGACGTGCTGATCGGCGCGCTGCTGCTCCTCCTTCTCACGCTCGGCGGCCTGATCGACTGGCTGCACCTCGCGTGGGCGCAGGTGCTCGAGCCGGGCGGCCTCGCGCACGGCACCGCGATGATTGCGAGCGCTGCGGTGCTGCTCGCGCTCATCGACCTGCCGCTCGCGCTCTACCGCACGTTCGTGATCGAGGCGCGCTACGGCTTCAACCGCATGACGCCGAAGCTCTTCGTAGTGGACTTGATGAAGCAGGCGCTGCTTGCCGCGGCGCTGGGCATCCCGCTGCTGCTGCTCGTGCTGTGGCTGATGCAGAAGATGGGAGACTTGTGGTGGCTGTACGTATGGCTCGCCTGGATGGGCTTCAACTTGCTGGTGCTGCTCGCCTTCCCCACCTTCATCGCGCCCCTCTTCAACCGCTTCAGCAAGCTGGAGGACCCGGGCCTCGCCGGGCGCATCGAGTCGCTGCTCAAGCGCTGCGGCTTCCGCGCGAGCGGCCTGTACGTGATGGACGGCTCCAAGCGCTCCAGCCACGGCAACGCCTACTTCACCGGCTTCGGCGCCGCCAAGCGCATCGTGTTCTTCGACACGCTGCTCTCGCGCCTCGACCCGCCCGAGGTCGAGGCGGTGCTGGCGCACGAGCTCGGCCATTACCGCCTGCACCACGTGTGGAAGCGCATCGCGCTGCTGTTCGCCGCCTCGCTCGGCCTGCTCTGGCTGCTCGGCCAGCTGATCGCCCAGCCGTGGTTCTACGAGGGCCTGGGCGTGGCGCATCCGAGCACCGCGGCGGCGCTTTTGCTCTTCATGCTGGTCATGCCGGTGTTCAGCTTCTTCCTGCAGCCGGTTTCGAGCCTGTATTCGCGCCGCCACGAGTTCGAGGCCGACCAGTACGCCGCCCGGCACGCCGACTCCTCCGAGCTGGTGAAGGCGCTGGTCAAGCTCTACCAGGACAACGCGGCGACGCTCACGCCCGACCCGCTGCATTCGGCGTTCTACGACTCGCATCCCCCGGCCGCCATCCGCATCGCCCGCTTGAAAGGTGCCCCATGACAGATCTCGCCAAGCAGAAGTGCAAGCCTTGCGAAGGCGGCGTCGCGCCGCTCGCCGCATCCCGGACGCAATCCATGCTGAAAAGCCTCAAGGGCTGGATCATCGAGGACGGCAAGCTGGTGAAGCTCTATCCCTTCGCCAACTACTACCAGACGATGGCCTTCGCCAACGCGCTCGCCTGGATCTCGCACCGCGAGGACCACCATCCCGACCTGACGGTGGGATTCAACAAGTGCCGCGTGGAGTACGCCACCCACGCCATCGGCGGCCTGTCGGAAAATGATTTCATCTGCGCCGCCAAGGCGGACGCGCTGTTCGACTTGTGATGCGCGACCTTTGAAGCGCGTCTTCAGCTCGTTCAATCTCCAGATCGTGCATCACGCGAAGAACGTGCTCGCGGCCGAGGGCATCCGCGCGGTGGTGAAGAACGAGCTCCTGTCCTCGGCGATGGGCGAGCTTCCCCCCGCCGAATGCCAGGCAGAGGTTTGGGTGAACGCAGCGCACGCGAAAAGAGCAGAGGAGATTCTCTCGAGAAAAGAAACGGGGCCCGACTGGGCCTGCGCCTGCGGCGAGACGCTCGGCGCGCAGTTCACCCAGTGCTGGCGCTGCGGCGCCTACCGCGCCTAGCGCCTGCGGACCCGCCTAAGGCGGCGCGCGTTGGCGGAGGCCCGCCTGTGCACCGGGGCAAGCCCCTGCTCCAGGATCCGGCTCGCGCCGGTCGCCGCCGACCAGGGGCTGGTCCATGCAGTCCACCAGTACCGGCTTGCGGCAAGCGTCATGGCATTCACCGATTCCCAGTAAGCCTGCACTTTTTCGGTGCCCATGCGCTGCATTTCGCGCGCATCGTGCGTGCGCAGGCTGCGCAGTGCGACGACTTGCGGTGCGACCAGGCAGAGCTCGGCGGCCTTGGCGAATGCGCTGGAGGTTCTACGGCGGCGGGTGCGGCGCATTCACCCTGTAACGCAAGGAACGCGCCTGCAGCGACCTCAGAGCAGGCGAGCGGCGGTGATGAGGGCGAGCACGAACAGCCACACGACGAGCGCGCGCCACACCAGGCCCACGGTGCTGTCGAGGAAAGGCCCGTCGGCGGGCTCGCCGACGCCGAGCTCGGGCCGCGGCTGCATGCCCTCGACCTCCTGCACCGGCATGCCCAGGCGCACGCCCATGGCGCCGGCGCCGGCCGAGAGCACCACGCCGGAGCTCTCCTCCATCCAGGTGCGCGCCTGGGTGCGCCAGCAGTAAACGGCGTCCTCGAAGTCGCCGACCACGGCGAAGGAAGCCGCGGTGAGGCGCACCGCCGGCCACTCCAGCAGCTGGAAGGCCCGGTCGGCGAAGCCGCCGAAGGCGCCGAGCGTCTTCCAGCGCTGCTGCAGGAAGGCGCCGAGCCGGTAGAGGATCGCGCCGCTCGGGCCCGGCAGCAGCACGTACCACAGCAGCACGCCGAACACATGGCGGTGCGAGGCCACCAGCGCCTCCTCGATCGACAGGCGGATCACCTCCTCGCGCGTGCGCACCACGCCGGAGGCGCCGCGCCATTCCTCGAGCAGCTGGCGGGCGCGCTCCATGTCGCCCGACTTCACCGCGAGCTGGATCTCGGTGAAGTGATGGCTGAACTGGCGAAAGCCCAGGGTGAAGTACAGCACCACGACGTTGAAGGCGAGCGCGAGCAGGAAATGCACCGACGCGAGCAGCTGGTGGATCAGGATGCCGGCCGCCACCGGCGGCAGCACCGCGACCAGCCAGGCCACCATGCCGTGGCGGCGCTGGCCGCCGTTGAAGGCCTGCTCCAGCCAGCCAGCCCAGGCCGACAGCCACGCCTGCACCGTCCTCGCGTGGTCGAGCGGCCGCCATTGCTCGAGGGCGAGGGCCGCGATGATCGCGAGGACGCTCATCGGCGCATTCTATTCAGTCGGCGAGCTGGCGGGACAGGTTGACCAGCATGCCGGCGGTCGCACCCCAGATGGTGCGGCTGCCGAACTGCATCGCGTAATAGCCGACGCTGCGGCCCTGGAGCTCGCGGGTGCGCCGCTCGTGGTTCCTCGGGTCGAGCAGGAAGGCGAGCGGCACCTCGAAAATCTCGTCGACCTCGCGCGGGTCGGGGCGCAGCCCGAGCGGCGGCTGCAGCAGTCCGACCACCGGCGTGACGCGAAAGCCGGTGCGCGTGAGGTAATCGGGGAGCCTCGCCAGGACCTCGACGCGCTCCATCGGCAGGCCGATCTCCTCCTGCGCCTCGCGCAGCGCGGTGTACTCGGGCGTCGGGTCCTGCGGCTCCGCGCGCCCGCCGGGGAAGCTGACCTGGCCCGAATGGTTGCGCAGTTGCGAGGTGCGCTGGGTGAAAAGCACGGTGAGCTCGCCCGGGTGCGCGATGAGCGGCACCAGCACCGAGGCGGGGGTGACCGCGGCGGCCTCCCGCCCCGCCCCGTCGTCGCCGTAGATCGAGAACAGGCCCTCGCCGCGCCGCGTCAGGCGCCGGCGCAGCTCATCGAGGTCGATGCGCACGGAATAGGCCTTGTTGCCGGGCTGTTAGTGCTTGGCCAACCCAAAGGAGAGACGCCATGAAACGCATTGCCTTGTTTGCCGCGCTGGCCCTGGCCGGCTCCGTCGCCTTCGCGGGGAGCTGCCCCAAGGAGATGAAGGCCATCGACGCCGCGCTGCCGAAGGCCAAGCTCACCGCCGCGCAGAAAAGCGAAGTGACCCAGCTGCGCGCCGAGGGCAAAGCGCATCACAAGGCCGGCAAGCACTCCGAGTCGATGGCCGCCCTGGGCAAGGCCAAGGGCATCCTCGGCATCAAGTAGCCCTCCTCACGGCTGCAGGACGACCGAGCCGGTCGTCTTGCGCCCCTCGAGATCGCGGTGCGCCTGCGCCGCATCGGCGAGCTTGTAGCGCCCCGTGGTCTCGATCTTCACCTTGCCGCTCTTCACCATCTCGAACAGCGCGCTCGAGCGCTCCACCAGGTCGGCGCGGCTGGCGATGTGCGTGGCGAGCGTCGGGCGGGTGAGGTAAAGCGAGCCCTTGGTCTGCAGGATGCCGATGTTCACCGGCGCCACCGGCCCCGAGGCGTTGCCGAAGGACACCATCAGGCCGCGCGGCCGCAGGCAGTCGAGCGAGCCCTCCCAGGTGCTCTTGCCGACGGCGTCGTAGACCACCGGCAGGCCCTTGCCGCCGGTGATGCTCTTCACCCGCTCGACGAAGTTCTCGCGGCTGTAGTTGATGACGTGCTCTGCGCCGTGCGCCCTCGCGAGCGCGCACTTCTCGTCGGAGCCCGCGGTCCCGATCACCGTGGCGCCGATGGCCTTGAGCCACTGGCAGGCGATCAGGCCGACGCCGCCGGCGGCGGCATGCCAGAGCACGCTCTCGCCTTTCTTCACCGCGTAGGTGCTGTGGATGAGGTAATGCACCGTCAGGCCCTTCAACATCATCGAGGCGGCCTGCTCGTCGCTGATGCCCTGCGGCAGCTTCACCAGCCGGTCGGCGGGCACCACTCTTTGCTCGCAGTACGCGCCGGGCAGGCCGGTATAGGCGACGCGCTCGCCGGGCTTGAGCTCGGTGACGCCGCTGCCCACCGCCTCCACCACGCCGGCGGCCTCGTTGCCGGCCACCATCGGCAGCTGCATCGGGTACAGGCCCGAGCGCTGGTAGGTATCGACGAAGTTCACGCCGATCGCGGTATGCCGGATGCGCGCCTGCCCCGGACCCGGGTCGCCGACCTGGACGTCGTCGTATTGCAGCACCTCGGGACCGCCCTGCTTGTGGAAACGCACTGCCTTTGCCATGAACACTCCTCAATGAAATAACGTCAGGACGCCGGTATAGCCGTACAGCCGGTCGCGGGAAATTTCTCCGTTGCAGAAGAATCCTACCAGCGGAACCTCGCCCAGCGCCTGCCGCACCAGGCCGAGCTCCGCACCGCGGCTGCCGAACAGGTGCTCGCCGCGGGCGACGCAGGAGTAGTAGAGCGCGCCGCGCGCCGCCGGCTCGGCGGCTTTCGCCGCCGCCAGCATGCGCACGAGGTCGGCGCGTGCCGCGGCGCCGTCGCGCCTGCAGAACACCAGCTCGGTCCCGGGCTCTACCCTGTCGCCGATCGCCAACAGTTTCT
Organism: uncultured Enterobacteriaceae bacterium; assembly: GCA_964546195.1. Classification (GTDB taxonomy): domain Bacteria; phylum Pseudomonadota; class Gammaproteobacteria; order Burkholderiales; family SG8-39; genus SCGC-AG-212-J23. The sequence goes on from CAZJJC010000074.1 coordinate 8,448, forward strand.
CCTTCGGGTCGATGCCGATCAGGTTGCGCGCGGTGTAGTCGCCGGTATCGGAGCCCGGCACCAGCAGGCCGACGAGCATCTGGGCTTTGTCGCCCCGGACCGTCTCCAGGAGCACATCCAATGCCGGACGCCCCTCGAGCGAGAAGATCAGGTTCTCCTCGCATCCGGTGACGCGAAAGCGCCCCGGATAGGCGGAGCAGCCTTGCGTCAGGCGGGTGGCGAGCGCGACTTTCGCGCCGAACGCGGCCCCCGAGATGCCGCCCGAGAGCACCTGGTTGGCGATCTGCACGGTGCGCGAGCGCGAGCTGGAGATGCCGCCGACGACATAGCCGCCGCTCATCTTCAACGTGATGTCCGAAACGAGGCCCGCGACGTCCGGCGCCGCAGGATCGGCGTGCACCACCGCAAAATGCGGCGCCGTGCCTTTCAGCGGGCTCCTGCCGGAGAACACCGCATAGCCCTCGATGTCCGCCACCATGGCGGCCATCGCCGGCTCGTCCTGGTACTCGGTGCCGGTGGCGAGGACCCCGGTGCCGACGCTGCCGACCCAGTCGGCGACGCCGGTGCGCTCGCGCAGGCTAGCCAGGATCTCTTCGGCGTGATCGACCAGGGCATCGGTGAAGTACACGAAGCCCAGGCCGCGCCCGGGCCTGCCCAATGCCTCGATCGAATCGCGCCACGTCGGTCCGGCGGCGTGGGCAAATGCGAAAGGCTTCATTCCTGCGGCTTCTTGGGCTCCGTGGCCGAGCGCATGGCCTGCAGCGCGGCGCGCTGCAGCTCCAGGCCCTGGATCGAGAACTTCACCATGTTCAGGTTCATGTTGAGCCAGCCCTCGACCGAGCGCAGCTCGGCGATGCGCTTGTCGATGTCGGCCGGGTCGAGCGTGGGCATCGCCATGCCGGGCAGCGGCACGCCGAGCGGGCCCCACAGGCGGCGGAACATCTCGAACGGATCCTGCAGCGGCGGTTCAGCCATGGGCGCGTCCTTCGCTCAAGTCGAAAAATTCCCGCACTTCCGCCTCCCGGCCCGCGGTGTCCTGGTAGCCCAGGTCGATGAGCGCGCGGCAGAAGGACTGCTCGAACAGCAGGTAGCTCGCGAGGTTGGAGCCCGAGCGGTTGAGCGCGCCGGTGGGGCGCAGCAGGAAGCGCACCGTCGCCGGCAGCTCGTGGATGAAGCGCGAGGCGAGCCGCTCCAGCGGCTGCGAGGGCGTGACGAACAGCACCCGGATCGGGCGCAGCGTCGAGTCCTTCATCGCTTCGGGCGGGATCAGCCTGACGGTGCGGTTGACGCGCTCCAGGCGCTCGATGTCGACCATCAGGCTGTCCAGGAAGATGCTGTTCAGCGCGTGGCCGGCGATCTGCGCGAGCGAGGGGTAGACGTTGGAGCGCGCGCGCGCCGCCTGGTCGACGCTCTGGCGGCCGGTGCCCACCACGAGCACACGGTCGGCGCCCAGGTGCAGTGCCGGGCTGACCGGCGCGATCTGGCGCATCGAGCCGTCGCCGAAGTACTCGCGGTGCACCTTGACCGCCGGAAAGAGGAAAGGCAGCGAGGCCGAGGCGAGCAGGTGCTCCAGCCTCAGGGCGACCGCGGCGCCGACGCGCTGGTTGCGCTTCCAGGCCTCGACCCCGGTCCCGCCCTGGAAGAACGACACGCTCTGGCCCGAGCTGTAGCCCGAAGCCGTGACGCAGGCCGCGTACAGGGCGCCCGAATCGATGTGCTCCTGGATCCTGTCGAAGCGCAGGTTCTTCTCCAGGAGCCTGCGCAGCGGCTCGTTGTCGAGCAGCGAAGCCGGGTTGCGGCGCGAAAGGAGCATCACGGCGCCGAGCCAGCGCGCGCCCGACTTCATGATGTGCCAGGGGTCGGTGCGGTAGATCCGCTCGCAGCGCATGCCCTCCCAGAACTCGAGCAGATGGCTCACCGCGCGCGTGAAGTCGTCGGCCGAGGCCGCCAGCGCCGCGGCGTTGATCGCCCCGGCCGAGGTGCCGCAGACGATGGGGAAGGGATTCTTCACCGGGCTGCCGAGGATGTCGCGCACCGCCTTGAGCACGCCGACCTGGTAGGCGGCGCGGGCGCCGCCGCCGGTCAGCACCAGCCCGGCCCGCGACTTCATCCGGCTGGCCGGGAAGGGGGCAACGTTGCTGGCGGCGGCTTCCATCTAGAACAGGCTCTGCTCCTGGCCGCGCGGCGCGTTGGCGTCGGCCACCGCGAGCGCCGTCATGTTGAGAATGCGCCGCACCGAGGCCGACGCCGTGAGGACATGCACCGGGCGCGCCGCGCCCAGCAGGATAGGGCCGATGGTAACGCCGCCGCCGGCGGCGGTCTTGAGGAGATTGAAGGCGATGTTGGCCGCCTCGAGGGTCGGCATGATGAGCAGGTTGGCCTCGCCCTGCAGCCTGGAGCGCGGGAACACGCGCAGGCGGATCTCCTCGGAGAGCGCCGCATCGCCGTGCATCTCGCCCTCGATCTCCAGCTCGGGCGCGCGCTCCGTGATGAGCTCGCGCGCGCGGCGCATCTTCTGCGCCGAGGGCGAGCGCGCGAGCGAGCCGAAATTCGACGCCGACAGCAGCGCCGCCTTCGGCGCGACGCCGAAGCGCCTGATCTCCTCGGCGGCGAGCAGGGTCATCTCGGCGATGCCCTCGGCGTCCGGGTCGTCGGTCACGTAGGTGTCGCAGATGAACACCGTGCGCCCGGGCAGGATGAGCGCGTTCATCGCGGCATACTGGCGCACGCCGGCGCGCAGCCCGATCACCTGGTCGACGAAGTGCAGGTGCTCGGCGTGGTTGCCGGAGGTGCCGCACAGCATGCCGTCGGCCTCGCCCTTGTAGATCATCATCGCGGCGATCAGGGTGTTGCGGCGGCGCATCTCGAGCCGCGCGGCGTCCGGAGAGACGCCCCTTCTCTCGGCGAGCTGGTGGTAGGTGCTCCAGTAGTCGCGGTAGCGCGGGTCGGACTCCGGGTTGACCAGATCGAGCTCCCTGCCGGGGCGCACGCGCAGCCCGAGGCGCTCCATGCGCTGCTCGATGACCTGCGGCCGGCCGACCAGGATCGGCCGCGCGAGGCCCTCGTCCACCGCGATCTGGGCGGCGCGCAGCACGCGCTCGTCCTCGCCTTCGGCGTACACCACGCGCCGCGGCGCCTTCTTCGCGGCGCTGAACAGGGGCTTCATGATGAGGCCCGAGTGGTAGACGAACTGGCTGAGCGACTGGCAGTAGGCCTCCATGTCGGCGATCGGGCGCGCCGCCACGCCCGAATCCATCGCCGCCTGGGCCACCGCCGGCGCCACGCGCGCGATGAGCCGCGGGTCGAAGGGCCGCGGGATGATGTACTCCGGGCCGAAGCTGATCGACTCGATGCCGTAGGCGAGCGCCACCTGCTC
>CAZJJC010000075.1:0-10892 GCA_964546195.1 uncultured Enterobacteriaceae bacterium
GGCCTTGAGGCCGGCGTCCTTGAGCGCGATGCGGCAGGGCTCGATGGTGCGGGCGACCAGGTCGTCCACCAGCGCCTCGAGCTTGGCCCGGGTGAGCTTGAGGTTGAGGTGCTTCGGACCGCTCTTGTCGGCCGTGATGTAGGGCAGGTTGATCTCGGTCTGCTGCGAGGACGAGAGCTCGATCTTCGCCTTCTCGGCGGCTTCCTTCAGCCGCTGCAGCGCGAGCACGTCCTTGGACAGATCGACGCCCTGCTCCTTCTTGAACTCGGTGACCACGTAGTCGATCAGGCGCTGGTCGAAGTCCTCGCCGCCCAGGAAGGTGTCGCCGTTGGTGGCGAGCACTTCGAACTGCTTCTCGCCCTCGACGTCGGCGATCTCGATCGCCGAGATGTCGAACGTGCCGCCGCCCAGGTCGTACACGGCGATCTTGGAGTCCTTCTTCATCACCTTGTCCATGCCGAAGGCGAGCGCCGCCGCGGTGGGCTCGTTGATGATGCGCTTCACGTCCAGCCCGGCGATGCGCCCGGCGTCCTTGGTGGCCTGGCGCTGCGAGTCGTTGAAGTACGCGGGCACGGTGATGACCGCCGCGGTCACCGTTTCGCCGAGATAGGCCTCGGCGTCCTTCTTCAGCTTGCGCAGGATCTGCGCCGAGACGTCCTGCGGCGAGATCTTCTTGCCGCGCACCTCGATCCAGGCGTCGCCGTTGTCGGCGCGCACGATCTTGTAGGGCATCAGCTTGATGTCCTTCTGCACCTCGGGGTCTTCGAAGCGGCGGCCGATCAGGCGCTTCACCGCATAAATGGTGTTCTTGGCGTTGGTGACGGCCTGGCGCTTTGCCGGGGCGCCGACCAGGATCTCGCCGTCCTCGGTATAGGCCACCACCGAGGGGGTGGTGCGCGCGCCTTCCGAGTTCTCGATCACCTTGGGCTTGCCGCCCTCCATGATCGCGACGCAGCAGTTGGTGGTGCCGAGGTCGATGCCGATGATTTTTGCCATGATAGGTGCTCCGCGTTATGCCGTCTGCTTAGTGCAAGTCTGTGTCGGATATGGGGTTTCCCGGGTCTTTTTCAACCCGGGCCGGGGGTTTGGCGACCGTCACGAGCGCCGGACGCAGCACGCGGTCGTGCAGGCTGTAGCCTTTCTGCAGGACCGCGACGATGGTGTTGGGCTCGCGCAGTTCACCAGGCGGGGCCTCCACCGCCGCCATCGCCTGCTCGCGGTGCGGGTCGAAGCGCTCGCCCGGAGCCGGGTTGATCTCCCGGATGCTTGCCTTTTCCAGGGTGGCCTTCAATTGCCGCAGAATCACCTCGATGCCGCCCACGTCCGCGGCATTCACCGCAGCTTCCAGGCTGTCAACGACCGGCAGCAAACCGTCGGCGAAGCGCTCGAGCGCATACTTCTGCGCGTTGGCCGCATCGGCCTGCAGGCGCTTGCGCACGTTTTCGGTCTCGGCGAGCGCGCGCAGCATCTGCTCGCGCTGCTCCTCGAGCTTCGCCTGGGCCTCGGCGAGCAGCTCTTCCAGCGATTTTTCCTGGGGTTGAACAGTCTCTCCTTGCATCTTGTCGAACTTGGGACTGGGTGCGTCCTTTTCAAGGCGCGCCGGTGAAACCGTGAGTGGAGTATAAGACCTTGAAACTACTCAAAATAGTGCTTTGGCTGGCCGGCGGGCTGATCGTTCTGGGCGTGGCGGCGGTGGCGATCTTCGCCCTGACCTTCGATCCGAACCGGTACAAGGACGACGTAGAGCGCCTCGTCAAAGAGCGCACCGGGCGCACGCTGCAGCTCAAGGGGCCGCTCGAAATGGCCTTCTGGCCCAGCCTGGGGGCCAAAGTTTCCGGCGTCACGCTCTCCGAGCGCGCGGCGGGCACCGAGTTCCTTTCCCTCGCCGCCGCGCACGCCTCGGTAGCCCTGCTGCCCCTGCTGCGCGGCGACGTGATCGTCGACCGGGTCCGGGTCGAGGGTCTGAAGGCCCGGATCGTCAAGGACAAGGAAGGGCGCTTCAACTTCCAGGACCTGATGGAACCCAAGCCGGGGGGCAAGCCGGCGGCCAAGGGCGAGGAAAAGCAGCCGGCGGGCGGCGCGCCGGTGAGCTTCGACATCGCCGGCGTCGATATCGAGAACGCCTCCATCGCGTACCGGGACCAGGCGTCCGGGCAGGATATCGCGCTCTCGAACCTCACTCTGAAGACCGGACGCATCTCCGAGAACGCCGAGGGCAAGATCGATTTCTCCACCGCTTTGAAGCGAAACACGCCGCCGCTGGATGCCAAGCTCTCCCTGAACGGCACTTATTCGCTCAAGCCGGAGGCCATCGGCGTCGATTTCAGCGCCAAGCTGGACGACTCGACGGTGAAAGGCAAGGTCGACATAGCGCGCGCCGCGCAGATGTCCTACGGGTTCGATCTCAACATCGACAGCATCAACCTCGATCGCTACCTGGCTTCGTCCGAAAAAAAGCAGCCGGCCGCCCCGGAGAAGAAAGCCGAATCCAAGAAAGCCGAAGACGCCCCGGTGGACCTGTCCGGCCTGAAGGGCCTGAACGCCAAGGGGCAGCTCCAGATCGGCGAGCTGCAGGTGCAGGGCCTGAAGCTCGCCAACCTGAAAACCGAGCTGCGGGCCGCGGGCGGCAAGGCCGAGATCGGGCCGCATTCGGCCGCCCTGTACGAAGGCAGCCTTGCCGGCTCGCTGAGCCTCGACGGCAACACCAACCGGGTGGCCCTCAAGGAGACCCTGACCAACATCGCGGTCGGGCCGCTGCTGCGCGATTTCGCCGAGCAGGACCGGCTCGAGGGGCGCGGCAATGTGTCGCTCGACGTCACCGCGAGCGGCAAGACGGTGAACGCGATGAAGTCGGCGCTCGCGGGCAGCGCCAAGGTGCACCTTCGCGACGGCGCCATCAAGGGCATCAACATCGGCGAGCTGCTGCGCAAGGCGCGCTCGCTGGGCGGCAACAGCGAGGGCCAGGCCGACGCCAAGGAGAAAACCGATTTTTCGGAGCTCTCGGCGAGCTTTGCCATCAAGAACGGCGTCGCCCACAACGAAGACCTCGAGGTGAAGGCGCCGCTCTTCCGCATCGGCGGCGCAGGCGACATCGACATCGCCAAATCGGCCATCAATTACGTCGTCAAGGCCGCCGTGGTGGCCACGGCCCAGGGCCAGGGCGGCAAGGAGCTCGAGCAGCTGGCGGGGCTCACCGTCCCGGTGCGGCTGAGCGGGCCGCTGGACGACATGAAGTACCAGGTCGACTACCGGGCCGCCGCCGGGGACCTGGCGAAGTCGAAGGTGGGCGGCAAGGTGAAGGAAGGCATCGAGAAGCGCAAGGACCAGGTCGAGGACCGCGTGCGCGACCGGCTCAAGGGCCTGATCGGGCGCTGACGATCTCGGCCAGCGCCGCGATCCATTCCGGGGAGTCGTTGAGGCAGGGCACGAGGTCGAGCTCGCTGCCGCCGGCCTGCAGGAACTTCTCCTTTGCGGTGAGCCCTATCTCTTCGAGCGTCTCCAGGCAGTCGGCGACGAATCCCGGGCAGAAGACGGCGACGCGCTTCATTCCGCCCCTGGCGAGATCCATCAGGGCCGGCTCGGTATAGGGCTGCAGCCACTCGGCATAGCCGAAGCGCGACTGGAAAGTCACGCGGCACGCGCTTTCGTCGAGCCCCAGCTCGTTTCGAAGAAGGCCGGCCGTGGCGACGCACTGCCGCTGGTATTCGCCGCCGCCGCGCTTCGGCAGGCCGTGAAAGCTGAACACCGTCACCCGGGCGCGTGCGTGCCTGTCCCAGTGCCGCCGCACGTTCGCCGCAAGCGCGCCGATATAGGCCGGGTGGTCGTGGAAATCGCGGATCATGCGCACGCTCGAGGGAAGCTTGTCCGCCACGCTCTGCGTGGTGCTTTCCGAATACTGCGGATACAGCGGCACGGCCGTGACGGCGCAGCCTTCGAGCTTCCCGAGCGCGGCGGCGATGCTCGGCTCTCCGTAGCGCATCGCATGTTCCACCCTGACATCCGGAAGCAGGCTTTGAAGCGCTTCGGCTTGCCTGCGGGTATTGACGGCGAGAGGCGACCCCTCGGGCGTCCAGATCTGGGCGTACTTGCGCGCCGACTTTTCGGGGCGCGTGCGAAGGACGATGCCGTGAAGCACGGGCAGCCACAGCGCCCGCGGCAGCTTCACCACCCGCGGATCGGACAGGAACTCGGCGAGGTAGCTGCGCACCGCCTGCGGCGTAGGCGCCGCAGGGGTACCCAGATTCACCAGGAGGACGCCCTTCAAGATAAAGGGGTCAGAGCAATTTTTCGTTCAGTGTTTCGAGAGCGCGCTCGACAGCAGCTTGGCCGTGATGTCGACGATCGGGATGACGCGGTCGTAGGCCATGCGCGTCGGGCCGATGACGCCGACGGTGCCGACCACTTCGCCGTCCACCTTGTAGGGCGAGGTCACCACGCTCACCTCGTCCGGGGCGCTCACCCCCGACTCGCCGCCGATGAAGATCTGAACGCCCTGGCCGCGCAGCGAGACATCCAGAATCTGCAGCAGCGAGCTCTTGCGCTCGAACAGCTCGAAGAGCTGCTTCAGGCGGGTCACGTCGTGCGACAGCTCCTGCACCGACAGCAGGTTGCGCTCGCCCGAGATCACGTATTGCTCGTGGCCCTCGGCGACCGCCTTGTTGCCCGCCTCGAGCGCGGCCGACAGCAGGCGGATCATGTCCTGCCGGATCTCGCGCAGCTCGCCGTGCAGGCGCGCGCGCACTTCCTCGAAGCTCTGGCCCGCGTAGTTCTGGTTCATGAAGTTGGCGGCTTCGACCAGCTCGGAGGGCGTGAAGTCGCGCTCGGTGAACAGGATCCGGTTCTGCACGTCGCCGTGCGGCGTGACGACGATGAGCAGGACGCGCTTCTCGGACAGCTTGAGGAACTCGATGTGGCGGAAAGTCACCGCGGCGCGGCGCGGCGTCATCACCACGCCGGCGAACTGCGTCAGCTGGGACAGCAGCTGGGAGGCCGCGGTGGTGGCGCGCTGCGGGTTGTCCGGGTGCAGCTCGTGCTCGAGCTGGTGGAGGTCGCCCCGGTCCAGCTGCTTCACCACCAGCAGCGTGTCGACGAAGAAGCGGTAGCCCATCGGCGTGGGCACGCGCCCGGCCGACGTATGCGGGCTGGAGATGAGCCCCATGTCCTCCAGATCCGACATCACGTTGCGGATCGTCGCGGGCGAAAGATCGAGCCCCGAGTACTTCGAAAGCGTGCGCGAGCCGATCGGCTGGCCTTCCGCAATGTAGCGCTCGATCAGGGTCTTGAGCAGCACCTGGGCGCGCTTATCGAGCATGGTTTCATTGTACACTCGACGCATGCCCACCGCCGCAGTGGCGCCGAGATACGGGCGCGTCGCGATGATCGGCAAGCCGGAGAGCGCCGAGATCGCGGCTTCGCTGCGCGAGCTGCGCGCCTTTCTCGGCGCGCGCGGCTGCGAGGTGCTCGACGCCGAGCGCGCGAGCTCGGCGGATCTCGCGATCGTCATCGGCGGCGACGGCACGATGCTCGCCGCGGCGCGCGACCTGGTGCGCCACCACGTGCCGCTGGTCGGCATCAACCAGGGCCGCGTCGGCTTCATGACCGACATCGGCCAAAGCGACATGCTCGCCGGGGTCGGCGCCATCCTCGAGGGCAGGGGCTCGGTCGAGGAGCGCTCGCTGCTCGACGCGGAAATCCTGCGCGGAGAAAAATCCATCCTGCGCACGCTGGCGCTCAACGAGGCGGTGCTGGGCAAGGGTGCGCAGGGGCGGCTGATCGAGTTCAGCCTGTCGCTCGACGGCGAGTACGTCTACACGCTGCGCGCCGACGGCGTCATCGTCGCCACGCCGACCGGCTCCACCGCGTATGCCATGTCGGCGCAGGGCCCGATCCTGCATCCCGCCGTGCCGGCGCTTGCCCTCGTGCCGCTCAATCCCCACACGCTGTCCGCGCGCCCCGTCAGCGTGAGCGACCGCAGCGTGATCGAGATCGTCCTGCTGCGCGCCATGGATGCGCGCGCGCACTTCGACGGCTTCGCGCTCACCGACATGGCCGAAGGCGATCGCCTGCTGCTCAGGCGCTCGGCAGACACGGTGCGCTTCGTGCACCCGCCGGGCTACCGCTACTTCGCCACGCTGCGCGAGAAGCTGCGCTGGAGCGAGGCGCTAGAGAAGCACTCCGAGCCGGAGTAGGCATGCTGCGGGCGCTCGACGTGAGCAACCTGGTGATCATCGAACGCGCGTCGCTCGAGCTCGGCGGCGGCTTCACCGTGCTCACCGGCGAGACCGGCGCCGGCAAATCGCTTCTCGTCGACGCCGTCGAGCTGCTGGTGGGCGGCCGCGCCGACGCCGGCATCGTGCGCGAGGGCGGCGAGCGCGCCGAGCTGTCCGCAGAATTCGAAGTTGAATCCCAAGAGAACCTTCTTGCATGGCTCGAAGAGAGCGATCTCGGCGGCGACCCGGGGCAGCTCATCCTGCGCAGAACCATCGACCGCGCCGGCCGCTCGCGCTGCTTCATCAACGGCCACGCCGCCACGCTGGCGCAGCTGAAGGAGGCGGGCGAGCTGCTGCTCCACATTCACGGGCAGCACGCGCACCAGTCGCTGCTGCGCGCCGCCGCCCAGCGCGACCTGCTCGACTGCCACGCGGGCTGCCAGCCGCTGGCGCGCGACACCGCGCAGGCTTATCGGGACTGGATGCGCCTGGAAGCGCTTGCTTCAGAGGCCGAGAAGAGCCACGCGGCACGGGCCGCCGAGCGCGCCGACCTGGAAGACAGAACGAAGGAGTTGCACAAGCTCGCCCTGCGGGAAGGCGAGTGGGACCTGGTCAGCGCGGAGCACACGCGGCTCTCCCACGGCTCGAGCCTGCTTGCCGGCGCGCAGTCCTCGCTCGAGGCGCTGAGCGAGGCCGAAGGCGCGGCGCTGCCGCAGCTCGGCGCCGTGGCGAGCCGGCTGAAAGCGCTGTCGGAGCACGATACCGGATTGAAGCCGCTGGTCGATCTTCTCGAATCGGCGCAGGCGCAGGCCGGCGAAGCGGTGCGCGAGCTGCGCCACTACGCTTCGCGCGTCGATCTCGACCCGGAGGCGCTGCGCGAGGCCGAGGCGCGCATCGAAGCCTTGCACGCCGCGGCGCGCCGGCACCGCGTGAAGCCGCAGGAGCTGCCTGCGCACCTGGCGCAGCTCGAGCGGCGCCTCGCCGAGCTGGAGCTCGCGGTCGACCCCGAAGCGCTGAAGCGCGAAGTCGCCGCAGCCCGCGCGCGCTACCGCTCGGCGGCGAGCAAGTTGAGCGCGCTGCGCGCGGCCGGCGCGCAGGCGCTTTCCACGCCGGTCACGGCGGCGATGCAAGAGCTCGCCATGGCGGGCGGCAGGTTCCACGTAGCGCTCAAGGCGCTCGAGGAGCCGGGCGCGACCGGCGCCGAGGAAATCGAGTTCCAGGTGGCATCGCATCCGAGCCTGCCGCTGCGTCCGCTCGCCAGGGTCGCCTCCGGGGGCGAGCTTTCGCGCATCAGCCTCGCCATCCAGATGGTGGCGGCGCAGGCTTCGCCGGTAGCGACGCTGGTGTTCGACGAAGTCGACTCCGGCATCGGCGGCGCGGTCGCGCAGACCATCGGCAGGTCGCTCAAGGCGCTGGGCAGGCATCGCCAGGTGCTGTGCGTCACGCACCTGCCCCAGGTCGCGGCAAGCGGCGACGCACAATGGTCCGTGGAGAAGTCTTCTTTCGCAGGGAAAGTAAAGGTCGAGGCGGCGCGGCTCGACCGCGAGGCCAGGATCGAGGAGCTGGCGCGCATGCTCGGCGGTTCCGCGCGCACGGCGCGCAAGCACGCCGCGGAACTGCTCGAGTCGCGCTAGCGTGCCCGGTACGGGCAGCCGGGCTTTATGCAATCGGCGTAAAGCGCGAGCGAATGCCCGTGCAGCCGGAAGCCGCGCTGGCGCGCCACTTCGCTTTGCCGCTTCTCGATCTCGGCGTCGTAGAACTCCTCGACCCGGCCGCACTGCAGGCAGACCAGGTGATCGTGGTGCCCGCCCTGGTTGAGCTCGTAGACCGCCTTGCCGGTCTCGAAATGCTGCCGCGACAGCAGCCCGGCCTGCTCGAATTGCGTGAGCACCCGGTACACGGTGGCGAGGCCCACGTCGATGCCCTCGACCAGCAGCGCCTTGTAGACGTCCTCGGCCGAAAGGTGGCGCACCTTGCTTGCCTCGAACAGCTCGAGGATCTTGCGCCGGGGCAGCGTCGCCTTGAGGCCGCTATCCTTGAGGCTTTGGACCGAGTTCAAGGCTTTGCACCGAGTTCATCGGCTGTCATTATATGCGGATGATCAGCAGGCATTTCTGGGTACTGCCGCTGCTTGCCGGGCTGTCGGCGGCGTGCAGCGTGCCGCGCATACCGGGCATCACCCCCTACAAGGTCGAGGTCCAGCAGGGCAATTTCGTGTCGCAGGAGATGGTGGCGCAGCTCAAGCCGGGAATGAGCAAGGAGCAGGTGCGCTTCGTGCTGGGCACGCCGCTTCTCACCGACATCTTCCACGCCGAGCGCTGGGACTACGTCTACTGGCGCGAAACGCCGCAAGGCAAGCGCGAGCAGCGCAAGCTGGCGGTGTATTTCAGCGACGGCAGGCTGGCGCGGCTGGAAGGAGACGTCGTTGCCCCGAAAGAGCAGCAGTGAAAGTGGCCATCGCCGGGGCGGGCGGCCGCATGGGCCGCACGCTGATCGAGGCGGTGCTCGCCGACGCCGAGCTGACGCTGGCCGGCGCGTTCGATGTCGCCGGCAGCCCGGCGATCGGGCAGCGGGTTGGCAATTCGCAGATCGTTTCCGATCCGAGGGCGGCGGAGCAAGCCGACGTCATCATCGACTTCACGCGCCCGGAAGGCACGCTGGAGCATCTTGCGCATGCCAAGGCCATGGTGATCGGCACCACCGGCTTTTCCGCCTCCCAAAGAAATGCCGTCCTGGAAAGCGCCAAGCGCATTCCCATCGTCATGGCCGCCAACTTCGCGGTCGGCGTCAACGCGGCGTACAAGCTGGCCGAGGCGGCGGCGCGCATCCTCGGCGAGGGCTACGACGTGGAGATCATCGAGGCGCACCACCGCCACAAGGTCGACGCGCCCTCGGGCACGGCCTTGAAGCTGGGCGAAGTGATCGCGCGCGCCCGGGGCCTCGACCCGCGCAAAAGCTCGGTCTTCGGCAGGCAGGGAGAGACCGGCGAGCGGCCGGCGCGCCAGATCGGCTTTCACTCGGTGCGCGGCGGCGACATCGTGGGCGAGCACACGGTGGTGTTTGCCGGGCTGGGCGAGCGGCTCGAGCTCACCGTGCGCTCGCAAAGCCGCATGACGTACGCGACCGGCGCCCTGCGCGCGGCCAAGTTCCTGAAAAACAGGGCTCCCGGGCTGTACGACATGTCGGACGTTTTGGGTCTATAATCCCTGCTTCAATGAAGCGGGAGAGGCAACGGCCTTTCCCGCTTTTCGCATCCGCATCCGGAAAATGACGTCCACATCCGACGCAGCCGTCCTGGTCCTCGCCGACGGCACGGTTTTTCGCGGCCGCTCCATCGGCGCGCGCGGCGCCGCCGTGGGCGAGGTGGTGTTCAACACCGCCGTCACCGGCTACCAGGAAATCCTCACCGATCCGTCCTACTGCCGCCAGCTGGTGGCGCTGACCCAACCGCACATCGGCAACACCGGGGTGAACGGCGAGGACCGGGAATCGTCCCGCGTGCATGCCGAGGGCCTCATCGTGCGCGACCTGCCGCGGCTGCATTCCAGCTGGCGGGCCCAGGCGGACCTGGGTGCCTACCTGAAAGACAGCAACGTCGTCGGCATCGCCGACATCGACACGCGCAAGCTCACGCGCCTCCTGCGCGATCAGGGCGCCCAGAACGGCTGTCTCATGTCGGGCGAGCTCGACGTCGAGCAGGCCTTGAGCAGGGCAAACGCATTTCCCGGCCTCGCCGGGATGGACCTGGCGAAAGTCGTCAGCACCGAAAAGCCCTACGAGTGGCGCGAAGGCGGCTGGACCCTGGAGCGCGGCTACCGCAGCGTTGAAAGGGCCGACTTCCACGTGGTGGCCTACGACTACGGCATCAAGCACAACATCCTGCGGATGATCGCCGGGCGCGGCGCGCGCGTGACCGTGGTTCCCGCGACGCTTCCCGCAAGGGAAGTCCTGAGGATGAAGCCCGACGGCGTATTCCTGTCGAACGGACCGGGCGATCCCGAGCCCTGCGACTACGCCATCGAGGCGATCGGCGAGATCCTCGACGCCACGCGCGTGCCGGTGTTCGGCATCTGCCTCGGCCACCAGCTGCTGGGCCTCGCCTCGGGCGCGAAAACGCTGAAGATGAAGTTCGGCCACCACGGCGCGAATCACCCGGTGAAGGACCTGGAGAGCGGCCGGGTCGTGATCACCAGCCAGAACCACGGTTTTGCCGTCGACCCCGCTTCGCTTTCTTCAAATTTGAAGCCGACGCACGTGTCTCTCTTCGACGGTTCCCTCCAGGGCTTGGCGCGGACCGATCGGCCGGCGTTTTGCTTCCAGGGGCATCCGGAAGCGAGCCCCGGGCCGCACGACATCGGCTATCTCTTCGATCGTTTCGCCAGCATGATGCGCGATGCCCAGGCGTAACGACCTAGAAAGCATCCTGATCATCGGCGCGGGGCCGATCGTCATCGGCCAGGCCTGCGAGTTCGACTATTCCGGCGCGCAGGCCTGCAAGGCGCTGCGCGCCGAGGGCTATCGCGTCATCCTGGTCAACTCGAACCCGGCCACCATCATGACCGACCCGCAGATGGCCGATTCGACCTACATCGAGCCGGTGACCTGGCAGGTGGTGGCGCGCATCATCGAGAAGGAGCGCCCCGACGCGCTGCTGCCCACCATGGGCGGGCAGACCGCGCTCAA